>JAWBJZ010000027.1:0-22638 GCA_038832005.1 Candidatus Caldarchaeum sp. | reverse complement strand
AAGGGTTTAGGGCCAAAATCGGAACCGTTGCCGGGAGGGCTCCTGCTAAAAAGAACACCGCAGCCTCGTAAAAATCCCGTCTTCTCTTGGCTGTCTCTAAGAGGTAGACGGGAAGCATGAGAACCGTGAAAAGCTTGATTGAAAAAGCGGCTCCCAGCAGGAGGTATGAAATCCTACGTCTGCCGTCGGTGAATAAGACGAGCGAGGCCGACAGCAACGCCGTGAAGAAATGGTCGAAGTTGTATATCCCGTAGACGATGAGGCTTGGCATCATCATGAAAGGAAGGCTGCATGGAAAGCTGGTTAAACGGGTTAAAGTCCATGCGAGAGTCAGGTAAGCGGGCAGGCTCAGCATCGAAAAAGCAACATAGTATCCGTCGAGCGACTGGCCGCCCAAAACCCTCGCAGCGTAAACGATAAAGCATGAAGCGGGAGGATATTCGAAGAAATACTGTATGCAAGGGATTTTCCCCGCTTCGAGATGCGGCTCCCTCCACCAGAACGACGCCACGTCACTGTAGACGTTATCTTCGACGCGGGGATGATGGATGTAGAAGCTTAAAAACCATGAAATGACCGCCGCAGCCATCGTCAGCTGAGGCTTGGAGGGCTTTTTCACGAAAAAAGAACCGCCAGGACAAATTATTAAATCAAAAACATGCGGGTCCGGGCCGCCGTTTTAACGTTTGAAAGTCATTTTGCACGCGTGGTCGATATCGAGTCGTTGATGACGAGCTATCTTCACCCTACCAAGCCAGCGGGACGATGCAGTTCATGAAAAGGGAAAATAATGGCCGTCGCCCGTAGATTTGGAACACAGTTGAGGGAGGAGGTAGTCTGCTACCTTTGCGGAAACCCTGTCGAACCCTTCACACAATGGCGATGCCCCAGCTGCGGAGGCCCCACAGTCCTGTCATACACACGTGAATTCAACACATCAATGATAAAAAAGAATGTCCACAGCATGTGGCGGTACAGGCAGATGTTTCCGCCGAGCATGCGGCGGAATCCTGTGACGCTTGGCGAGGGCATGACGCCGGTCTGCCCGGCGGTGACATCCAACATCTCGATGAAGCTGGAGTATGTGGCGCCAACAGGCTCTTTCAAAGACAGAGGCTCCGCGGCCATGTTCACCAGCCTGAGAAACATAGTTAAAGATGTGAAAGGCGTGTCCGAAGACTCGTCTGGCAACGCCGGAGCCTCAGTAGCCGCTTACGCCGCAGCCCTCGGTCTTGAATGCTATGTTTTCGGGGGAGATGGCATGCTTGCTGAGAAAGCCATGCAGATAAGGGCCTACGGCGCAGAGCTTAGGATTGTCAGGGGTGGACGGGATGATGTTGCAGCGGAAGCTCAGCAGAAGGCGTTGGAGAAGGGATTTGTTTACGTCGGCCATGCGTGGAACCCCTACTTCATAGAAGGCATGAAGACCGTTGCATACGAGATAGCTGAACAAACCTCATGGAACCCGCCCGAACGAATCTATCTTCCAGTTTCCGCGGGAACACTTCTACTCGGCGTCATACAGGGCTTCAGAGACCTGCTGGAAGCGGGGCTTGTCGAGAATATCCCGAAGATAATAGCGGTCCAGACAATCCAGCGTCCAGCTCTTTACGAAGCCTTCAAAAACGTCACGCTGCCCGAGGAAGATAAGCCCTCGATAGCCGACGCGCTTACGCTAACCAACCCGCCGAGGCTTCGACAGATGGTTGAAGAGCTTAGGCTTGCCGGAGGGGATGTTGAGGTCGTCTCGGATGAGGAGATAATGAAGGCGCTGAAGCAGATGGGGCTTGCTGGAGTGTATGCAGAGCCTTCGTCAGCGGTGGCCTACGCTGCGGTAAGACGCAGCTTGGACGAGATAGTCTCGATGGATGAAAAGGTCATGGTGCTGGTTACGGGCTTTGGATGCAAAACGACTCAGCATCTCCAGCTGGTGGAGTGATTGGGACAATCTGTTAAACCTCTCTGGCTTGGAGCCATGCTGGTGGCGATGTCTATGGCTGTCATGATGCAGATGGCGCCTCTGCAAGCGGTTCTCCTCAACGCCTCGTTCACGGAAGTTGGGCTGATAATGGGTTTCGCCCGAAACCTGCTTTACGTAATAATGTCGCCGTTGACCGCCGTGGTTCTCTCGAGAATAAACTGGAACATCCCTCTACCTCTGTCAGCGGTTTTGATGTCCGCCTCCTCGTTGATTATGTGGGCTGCCAACGACCTTCTAGTTGTTTTAGCCGCACAGCTTATCATGGGCGTTTCCATGTTCTATTTCTTTCCATGCGGCGAATCGATAATCTCAAACTCGTTTACTGGATTCAGCAGGTTTAGAGCATTCAGCATCTTTCTCTCAGCGGTGAGCGGCGGCTTCCTTATCGGAAGCTTCCTCGCAGGCGTTATAGCATACTTCGCCAGCCTAAGAGTTTTGTTTGCGGCAGCGGCCTTCATAGCCTTGGCCGGCGCTCTGCTTCTGTCTAAAACTAGGATAGTCAACAACGTGACGGAGACGTGGAACAAAACCATTAACTTTAGGACGATCGCAGAGCCCTTGTTCTTCTCCATGCCTTATTTCATCATGCTTGCCTCGGCCTACGCTGTTCTGCCAGGGTTTCTGGTGTTGAGCGGTTTGACGGAGCTTGACGTCGGCATTCTTTTTTTCAGCCTTATGCTGGCCCGGGTAGCAGTGTCTTACGCTCTCTCAAAGATGAAGTTAGCCATGGTTTATGTGCTTCTGCCGACGCTGAGCATGTGCCTCGGGCTTTCGTTGATCGCTTCGTCGTTTAACACGACGAACTTGGCTGCGTTTCTGGCGACATTCATGCTTGTAGGCGCTGCCGTGTCTGTCTCCTACGTTAGAACGCTGTATTTTATCTCCACGAAAGCGAAGGAGCAGGACGTTTTTATCATAGGTTTGTTCGAAACTTTGATAGGTCTTGCCTTCCTAGCAGGCCCTCCGGCCGCGGGATTTTTGACGGATGTTTACGGGCTGCCGGCTTTGTTACAGGCTTTCGCCGCCGCCTCCGTTGCAGCTGGGCTGGTTAATCTAAAGATAAGGTCCTAGACTTTCTCAACTGTTATCATTTTTGACGGCATTCTTACAAACCTGTTGATCGTAACCTCTGCGATCATTTTGCAGTTTCTCGCGATGTTAACTATGTTGTAGACGAAGTTTCTAAGGCTTATTGTGAGGGTGACGTCGTGAAGGTTTTGCGGAAAAACGTCGTTGAAGGCCATGTCTTCGCCGTATTGCTGGGTTGCTGTGTCGATGACCTCGTTGGCTAGCTGGATGTCAAGAGAGAGAAATGCTTTCATGGTTTTACCGAAGACCACTTGAATTGATTCAAGGAGTTTGACGAGCTTATTCACCACCGGTTTGGGAAGCTCTTTTTCAATAAGTTTAAACGTCTCATCGGATGCAAGCTTGAGGGAGTCTGCGATTTCTTCTAAGGCTCGGACTACAAGCCTATCGCCTATGGCTGTTATGTACGGGTCTGCCGCCTCCTCCCCCCAAACCTCTCTCTTTACGCTGAAGAATATCTGCCGTATACACAGGAAGTATAGTTCGTCGATTTTTGTCTCCATCCTGCTAATCTCCTGCAACTGTTCTGTCTTCGCATCCCTCAAGGCTTCGGAAAGGTTGTTTATCCCCATCGTCAGCATTACCTGTATACGCTTTATTATGCTGTGTACGGGAAACCTGCTTGGGTCTAGGAAGGATTGGATGACGATTTTTCTGAACGAGTGTTCAACGATCTCCACGCCCGGGAGAACGTCGACCGTAGCTGTCACGGCTTGCTGCATGTCTTCTGGAATTCCTTCGCCGCCGATTATGTTAATTTCCTCGAAGCCTTGCAGGTACGCGCCTATCAAAAGCCTGCTGAGCAGCTTGCTGTCCTTTACCTTGCTGACGTCGAGTGTGAAGACGGTGTGCTGCGGCTGTTTCGTCGGAGCTGTCTCGAGCTTGAGCGCAGAGTCGGAAAGCTCCACTATAGAGACTACGTCCCCAGGCTTGAGACCTGTCTTCTCAACCCATCTACGTGGAAGGGAAACCGTCAGCGTCCCCGAGCCAACCCGCTGCACTCTTCTCGCGTATGGCACGGATTATCTAATACTATCTAAAATTTATATATGATGTTCTCCAAGCGATTTAAACTATATACATAAAATACGGAATCCATATATGTATAACAAGACAGCAATTGTTGGTGGTCTTGGTGCAGCAGAAAACCCTACTCGTGCAGAAGACGTCGGCCCGACGGTCCTATGCCAACGGCTACAAATACTGTTCACGATGCAGGATCTATCATCTGACGGATGGCGTCCGCTGCCCCTACTGCGGAATCCTCCTCAGGAACAGCCCACGGAAGAAGAAGCCTTCAGCAACCAGCAAGTACGTCAGGATAGAGCTTTAAACGGCGTTGAACAAGCTAGGGTTTTGTGGCCGAGGCATGGGTTAGGGCGTTTATCGAGGATACTGCTTCCAAGCTCGTCGCCATAAACACGGAGAACCCGCCGGGCAGGGAGAGGGAGGCAGCCAGCTTTTTCGCGGAAAAAGCTGCGGAGCAAGGGCTTAGGGCCAGGCTGGTCAGCCACGGCGGCGACAGGGCCTCCGCTCTTGTGGAGGTCGTTTGGGGAGAGGGTCCGACGGTTGTGTTCAACTCCCATCTCGACACGGTTCCCGCGGGCCCTGTGGGGAGATGGTCTTTCCATCCTTTCGAGACTGGTGTGAAGAACGGCTACCTTTGTGGGCGAGGGTCTGCCGACGCAAAAGGATGTTTGGCTTCCATGCTTGCGGCCGTGGCTGCTCTAGGCAGGCTGGAAAACCTCTCGGGAAGAGTTGTTTTGATGGCTGTGGCCGACGAGGAAGTCGAAGGGTTAGGCAGCCTGTCGCTCGTTAAAGAGCTGGACAGGATGGATTACGTCGTTGTGGGCGAGCCGACTTCGCTCAAAATCTGCGTAGCCAGCAGGGGAAGGGTTGAGGTATCGGTCGAGTTCTTGGGAAAACCCGCCCACGCATCAGTACCGGAGAAAGGAGTTAACGCCGTCACAGCCGCCGCCAAGGCCGCCGTAGCGTTGGCGAAGATGGAGAGGGGCTTCGGCAAGCGTGATGCTTTCATAGGCAGGTCTTCGGCCGCTGTAACAATGTTCGAGGGAGGGTTAAAGTCAAACGTCATACCCGACAGCGCCCGTCTGACTGTAGATTACAGAACGGTGGACGAAAGCCCCAAGCAAGCCCTCAAAACAATAACCTCATCCATCAAGAAAGTTTTATCATCCAAAACTCCGTTCAAAGCAGCGATAACATCGGCCGCGCCCCCCTTCAAGACCGATGTCAACAGCCGGTTGGTCAAAGCATGTAGGGAGGCGGTGTCGGAAGCTGGTTTGAAGCCTGTCCTAACAGGGCTTAGGGCTGTTACGGACATGAACAGGATTGCTAAACATAGACGAGTTGATGGCGTGATAATGGGGCCTGGGGACCTCTCGTTGGCCCATGGATTCCGTGAAAAGGTCGCGGTTTCGGAGCTTGTTAAAGCCGCGGAAATTTACCGCAGGATAGTTGAAAATCTTCTGCTGTGAATCATGGGTTTTCAGCCGACGCCGTGAAAGTAGCGGTGGAAGTTAAGCATGATGAGCGCGATGTGTTTGATGCCTGCCACAAAGTCGGCTATCCTTATGTGCTCGTTGGGGCCGTGAGGTGATGAGCCATAGTATCCTACGCCCGTAGCCACACAAGGTATGCTGAGAAGCTCTGTGACAACATACATCGGGCCTGAAGCCGCTCCTGAGGGGATCACGACAGGCTTGACGCCGTAAGCCAGCTCAGCCATATCAGCCACGAGTTTTACGATGAAACTTTCGGCGTCTGTTCTCGCCGCCGGATAAGACTGCAGAATCTTGACCGTGATGTCGCTGAAGCCGTTGTTGAGCAGGTGTTCGACAAGCTGTCTGCGAACGTTGTCTGGGTTTTGACGTGGGACGAGCCTGAAATCCAGCTTAGCGGAAGCGCTGGATGGGATGATTGTTTTGCTGCCAGGCCCTGTGTAGCCTGCGACCAACCCGTCTATGTTGCATGCGGGCTCGAGTAACAGGGCCTTTAAAGGATTCGCCAGCGAGGGAATGAGCTTGGCCGGAGGCTCGAAATCCTCCAGCGACAATGACTGCAGCAGCTCCTCGCCTGCGTAGTCTATGTCGTCGTAGAACCCCTCGATTAAAACGCGGCCCTCAGAAGACCTGATTGTGGAAAGAGCTTGGACAAGCCTCCACGCAGGGTTTTCGACGACAGCCCCCCAGGATGAATGGATTTCCCCGCCGCTGCCCTTAGCCTCGAGCTCTACGTAAACCATGCCTTTAACTCCGAGGTAAATCATGGGCGCGTTCTTCTTGTTCGTGTAACCATACTCCCAGATGCAACCGTCTGCGAAAAGCCTATCCCTTTCTCTGTCGACGAATTTCTCAAGTCCAGGGCTTCCAACCTCCTCGCCGCCTTCAACGAGCATCTTCACGTTAACAGGAAGTTCGCCCATCGTCCTGAGCAGAGCGTCAACAGCTGCCAGCCTTGCTGCGATGTTTCCCTTGTTGTCAGCTGCTCCACGGCCATACAGACGTCCGTCTCTGACGGTTGGGGTGAACGGCGGCGAGGTCCATTTCTCGAGAGGCTCGGCGGGCTGGACGTCGTAGTGATTGTAGAACATCAGCGTCGCATGGGCTTCGGTGTTGAGCTCGCCCAACACGAACGGGCCGCCTTCATCGTTATCGTAAACACGTGACCTCAGCCCCGCTTGTTCGATTAGTTCGGCGACTGCTTCAGCGCATTCGTGGAGCCCGCTTTTGTAAGCTGAAACGCTTGGAATGCTGATCAGGCGTGAAGCCCAGTCAAGGTATTTCTCCTTGTTTCTGTCGATGACGTTGAAGAGATCGGCGTAACGCTCCATGAAATCACCATTTGGTTCTGTCGCCTTCCAGCAGCCCGCTGCCTATGTGTATCCGGTCTATGTGCTTAGAAAGCTCTGCCTCGGTTTTGAAGACGGAATCGCAGTATGGGCATCTAAACTTTTTCTCCTCCATCGGGTCTACGTCTGTTGTAGGCTCTTTTAAGGCTTGCCGAAGAACGGCAAACTACAGCTTTAGCTGGGCTATCGCATTCTTGAGAACGTTGACGCTTTCTTTGAACTTTTTCTTCTCTTCTTCTGAAAGCCGTAGTTCGATGATCTTCTCGACGCCTCCTGCGCCGAGGACGCAGGGCACGACGGCGTAGACGTCTCTTTCGCCGTAATGTCCGTCCAGATACGCCGAGGTAGGTATAACGGCCTTCAAATCTTTCACGATTGCCTCTACCATGAGCGAAACGCCAGCTCCCGGCGCGTGGTGTGCAGACCATCCTTTGAGCTTGATTATTTCGGCGCCCGCCTTCCTAGTGGCTTCGACGGTATCGGATATTGTTTTCTCATCCATGAAGTTGCTGAGCTGTTCAACGCCTATGTAGGTGTGGCTGGGAAGGAGAACCATGCTGTCGCCATGCTCGCCGAGAACCATGCTGCGTATCGATTTGTAGCTGACCTTCAGCTTGTCATGAATAATGTGACGGAACCTTCCTATGTCGAGGAGGCCGCTGAACCCCATCACTCTGCTGCTTTCAAACCCCGTCACTTTGTAAGCCAAGTACGTCATGACGTCCAAAGGATTCGTAACAACTATCACCTTCGAGTTGGGTGCGTGCTCTTTTATCTGCCGGGAAACTTCGCTGATTATCTCTGAGTTTTTGAAAAGAAGGTCCAGACGGGTCATGTCAGGCTTCCGGACGAGGCCAGCGGTCACAACCACAACGTCTGAGCCAGACATGTCTCTGTAGTCGTTGGAGCCTCTGACGTCAACGTCGAGGTCCAAGATGGCGCATGCATGGTTAAGGTCAAGCGCCTCGCCCTGCGGAAGGCCTTGGATTATGTCTATCAGCACGATGTCTCCCAACTCCTTCATGGCTATCTGGAGAGCTGAAGAGGTTCCAACTCTGCCGGAGCCGACAACGGTGATTAGGGTCACGGTCTAAATATGCATGTGCTCGATAAATAGATAAGCCGTCAGGATGTTGTTCTCCTTAAATACTCGAACATGCCCATCGACGAAATCTTCACCGCGGTCAAGGCGTATGGCGGCAGAGGCTGGCCTGCCTCCTGCTCAAGCTTTCTCTCAAAGGCTTTAGCCACTTGAGCAACTCCGCCTCCTGCTTTTACTATCCTGTCGGCTGTTTTTATAAACTCGTCGACCTTGCGGACAAGCCTGTCCACATACTCTTCACCAGCCTGCGTCGGCCCGAAATGGGGTGTGTGGAATTTTTCGACGTCAAGCTTGGCGAGCTTTCTGATGCTCTGCAGATACAGGTCGTAGTCGAAGCTGGGCGGGGGCGTGGTTGGAATGATGAAAGGTTTTCCCGGATAGATTATGGGGACGGCGTCAGCGGTTATCAGCGTGCGGTCGCTCACCAAAACCGACATTTGATGAGGCGCGTGGCCAGGCGTGTAGATGAACGTAAGCTCAACGTCCCCCAGCGACAGTGTCTCACCGTCTCCTGCCTTGAAAACCCTCTGCTCATCTATCGGCTTGACCTCCCCAAACATTCTCACGGTTTCAACGCCGAAAAACTCTATGGCGCTGGCGACGAGCTTAGAAGGGTCTACGAGATGTTTGACGGCTTTTTCCTGCGCCAGCACTTGCGCATCGGGGTATTGTTCGGCTATCCTCCAAACGCCTCCAGCATGGTCCAAGTGGACGTGTGTTGGTATGACGTAATCCAGTTGTTCGACGCCGAGCTGTTTGAGGGTTTTGATTACTGTCTCGCTGCTTGAAGCGTATCCTGTGTCGACAATCGCGGTCTTCCTTCCCTTCACAACATAGCATGCAACGGTCTGCTGGAAGCCGAGAGCCATCGTGTCTATTATGAAAACTTTTTCAGAAACCTTCAAACAATCACCTCAAGTCGACGAGCTCAACGTTTTCGGAACTTATTATAGCTGCCTTCGGCGGGACGTTGTAGTATCTGCATGAGAAAACGGTCAGCAGTCTTTTCTCGAACATGAAGCGATAGCCCTCCGGCTGGGGCTCGTGGGAGCGCACCATAAGCCTAAGCCTGTTTCTATCCATGAACTCGTTGAAGACGTCTTGGCCGAAGTAGAGGGCTCCGCCGCCCCTGTCGCTTTCCACAAACCCTTTAACGTTTTCGCGGGGGTCGTTCCAGAGAAGCTGCATCGTCAACGGGTCTTCAGGGTCCTCGTAGCCGCGTCGAAGGCTGTCCAACTGCTTCAAGTCCTTCAACGTGTCAGGAAGTCCGCCGTGAACGCAGAGGACGCTGTCGTTGTTAACGAGGCCGTAGGGCATCATGGTGAAAGCCTTGAGGAACGTCCTGTAAGCTTTCATGCCGTATCTTCTCGCAGCCGTGTCGAGAAAGCCATAGTACGTGTTCATGGTCAACGTCTCATGGTTGCCTCGCAAAAGAATGCAGCTGTTAGGGCTTGATACCTTTCTCTCAAAAAGGGTCTCCAAGTTCTCCAGCTGGTAAGGACCTCTGTCAACATAGTCTCCCAGAAAAACCACGGGATAGCCGTGTTCGTCGGCGAGCTTCAGAGCCTTTTCTGAAGACATTACGTCGCCATGCGTGTCGCCTACGACGAGAAACGCGGCAAAACCAGCCCTAACCAGTGGAGGCTCCTGTTTGAATAGCTGTTCAACCTCCTCGGCCAGGGAGACGAGCCTGTTCAACCAGCTACTTCACCAACTCGACCAGCTTTGCAGCAACCTCGCTTGGTGTGGATGCAACATGGACGCCTGCATCGCTCAACGCCTTGACCTTGCTTAGAGGGTCTCCTGCTCCAAGCGATATTATGGCGCCCGCGTGACCCATCCTCTTCTCAGGCGGTGCAGTCCTTCCTGCTATGTATCCGACGACAGGCTTCGGATAGTTGGTCGACTTGATGTATTCCGCGGCTCTTTCCTCAAGGTCTCCGCCTATCTCCCCTATCAGCACAACAGCCTTGGTCTCAGCGTCTCTGCGGAACATCTCAAGCACGTCTATGAAGTTGAGGCCAACCACAGGGTCTCCGCCGATTCCAACACACGTCGACTGGCCAAGGCCGTTGAGGGTTATGGCGTAGGCTATCTCGTAGGTTAGCGTGCCGCTTCGCGAAACTATGCCCACCTCGCCGCGTCTGAATATATGTCCAGGCATTATCCCGACCTTAGACGAGCCTGGGGTTATGACTCCTGGGCAGTTGGGGCCTACGATGTATGCGTTTTTGTAGGCAGCGTATTTGATGAACCTCATGGCGTCGTGGACTGGCACATGCTCTGTTATGACGACCACAAGCTTTATACCCGCTTCAAGTGACTCGAAAACCGCGTCCGAGGCGTAGGCTGCTGGAACCATGACGAGCGACGTGTTTATCTCACTGTGTTGGGAGACAGCTTCCTCAACCGAGTCGTATACTGGCACGCCCTCCACAGACTGCCCGCCTTTTCCAGGCGTCACGCCTGCAACGACTTTCGTGCCGTAGCGGAGCATGGCTCTCGTGTGAAACATCCCCTGCCTGCCTGTTATGCCCTGCACAAGGACGTGTGTGTTGTCGTCTACGAGTATGGCCATCATACATCACCTCGCAAAGCTCGCTGCCTTCTCAGCCGCCTCCTCCATGCTGTCGTAGGGGAATATGCCGTTCTCCCTCAGTATTCTCTTTCCCTCATCCTCGTTCGTCCCCATCATCCTGACGACAATCTTCTTACCCGAGCCGACTGCTTTATATGCTGAGACAAGCCCTCGCGCCACCTCATCGCATCTCGTTATGCCGCCGAGAATGTTGACGAACAAAACCCTAACCCTTGGATGTGTTAGGAGCAGGCGGGAGGCTTTCTCGACGACGTCCTCAGCTGCTCCGCCGCCTACGTCGAGAAAGTTGGCCGGCTTTCCGCCTTTGAGCATGACCATGTCCATCGTCGCCATGGTGAGGCCGGCGCCGTTCCCTATTATTCCAATGTCTCCGTCGAGCTCGACGGCCGTGAAGCCAAGCTTACGCGCCTCCTCTTCAAAACCCGATGACGTTGACGGTTTTGCAAACTCTCGATGTCTGTAGAGAGCGTTTTCATCCAGTATCACCTTAGAGTCTATCGCTAGAAGCTTTCCGTCGGATGTTAAGGCCAGCGGGTTTATCTCCGCCAGCTCACAGTCCATCTCCACGAACAACCTGTAAAGACCTCGCAGGATTCTCCCCGCCTCCTCACCCAACACACCGTCAAGCCCGAGAAACCCAACCACCTTTCGCACATGATAACCGCCCAAACCAAGCAACGGGTTTACCTCAATCTTCAAAACATGTTCGGGGCTTTTTCTCGCCAGCTCCTCTATTTCGACACCCCCTTTAGCCGAGGCGATGACAAGCGGAGACCTCTTGAACCTATCCACTATTATTCCAAGGTAAAGCTCCTTAGATATCTCCGTGTAAGGCGCTATTATGAGCTGCTCGACTTTCTCTCCTTTGAGCGTGGAGCCTAACATCTGTGAGGCGATTTCAGCCGCCTTCTCAGGTGTTTCAGCAACTTTTACGCCGCCAGCCTTACCCCTACCGGCTACAAGCACCTGAGCTTTGACGACAACCTTACCCCCTATCTTTTCTGCAGCCAAGCGTGCCGCATCAGAGTCTCTGACAACCGTGTAATAGCCGACGGGTATGCCGTACCGTTCAAAAAGCTGTCTACCCTCAAACTCGTAGAGCTTCACGGCAAAAGTTTTCACAACTAGAATTTAAGACAAATTCCATGCAGCCCGGCCTCGCATGTCAATCGGTTTATAAGCAGCCAGCTTCAAAAAACACCGTGACGCCGTGCTACATCTCTCCGTTAGAGTGGTGTGACGATTAGCCATGAGGTTGGCAGCTCTTTTCTCAGGGGGTAAGGATTCGACCTACTCCATCTTACTCGCCGAAAGGATGGGGCACGAGGTCGCGGTTCTGCTCACCTTCCTGCCTAAATCCATAGACAGCTACCTCTTCCACTACCCCAACCTCCACATAACCCCGCTCCAGGCGGAGGCTATGGGGAAAAAGCAGCTGTTGATCCCGGTTGAAGGAAGGGACGAGGAGAAAGTGCTGGATATGGCTTTGGCGGATGTCGCCGGGATGGTTGACGGCCTAGTCACAGGCGCTATAGCCAGCAGGTATCAGAGAGACCGTATGGCCAAAGCCGCTGAGAAACACGGGCTAAAGCTGTTAACACCTCTCTGGGGCGTTGAGCCAAGCCAGCTGCTTCGACGGGTGCTGGAGAATGGTTTCAAGATGATGGTGGTGGCTGTTGCCGCAGCAGGTCTTGGCGAAGAATGGCTCGGCAGGATGCTTGACGACCAAGCTGTAGCGGAGCTGTCGCGTCTGAAGGAAAAGTATGGCGTGCATCCGGCCGGCGAAGGCGGTGAGATGGAGACGCTTGTCCTCGACTGTCCCCTCTTCTCCAAAAAGCTTGAGCCGAGAAGAGTGGAGAGGGTTTGGAGAAACAATTACGGATATTTAATCGTTACCGAAGCTGTTTTGGTTGGGAAGGGTTAGCTGATAAAGAATGGAGGTTCTGTTGATTCTTCGGAACTTGTTCTTGGGTTTGGCTGGAGCGTTGCAATTCGCATTCCACCCAGTTTCCTCCTTTATGACTAGATACCGACCTTGCCAGACTGTACCCTGTATTCATATGAGCTAATCCTTCTTATCTGATTGCCGGAGGCAAGTATCGCTATGGCTCTTATCGGCCTCTGGTCCGAGTTGTTAACCGCCCTATACTTATCAAGCACTACATACCACTAGAACTCTATAAATATATTACCCTAATTCCAGTAGTAAAAGCATATATAGTTATGTAGTCTTCCAGATTGTGGTTGGAATGCCTCAGAGACAACCTACAAGCATAAAGATAGACCCCGAAGTATGGAAGGAAGCCAAGAAACATGCCATAGATAAAGGAGAAACTGTAAGCGAGCTTATAGAGCGGCTTCTACGTGAAGAGCTAGGTAAAAAGAAGTCCCAGGAATGAGGTTTAAGAATGACCGAAGTTGATGAACAAGATGAAAGAGAAGTCGGCTATAAGTCAGTTTTGGATTTTGGGAGAGAGGCCAAGGTCTATTACCCTCATAATGTAGGTGAATATCCGACCAAGATTCTGCCTCATGTTGCTCGACTATTAGTGAGAAGATTCTCTCGTAAAGGAGATACTATTCTGGACCCCTTCTGTGGTGCGGGAACGTTCGCCATAGAGGCTAAGATAGCCGGTAGAAACTCCATAAATTATGATATTAACCCAAAGGCTGTCGAGCTAGCCAAACAACGTCTAGCATTAATCAATCCAATTAACGGAGAAAACAACACGACACACATAGTTGAGGTTCATGATTCCAGAACCCTCCCGCTACCGAATGAAAGCATGGATGCTGTGATAACCGACATACCGTACGCGAACATGATTAAGTATTCGGATATTCCAAATGACCTCAGCACAATAGAAGACTATTCTGCGTTCTTGGCCGAGATAAAAAGAGCGTTCGCCGAGGTCTGGCGCGTACTAAAATGGGATAAGTACTGCGTTATTTTTGTCTGCGATTACAGGATAGCAGCCGCTAGGAAGATACTTCCCGTACATTCTGACATCATCCAAATAATGAGAGAATTAGGCTTCACAATCTTCGACATTTATGTGTGGCGCTATTACCGAAGCGGGGGATTTAGACCCTTTGGCGTAAGACCCTACCAGGCGATGAACATTCATTCCTATATTCTCGTCTTCCATAAGAGAAGACAAGACATAAACAAACAGAACAGGCCGGTTAGGTTTCGGAGACGTCTCATAGAAAAATTGAAGAAAAATCAAGCATGATCTAGTGAGCTTCCTCTGCTCAGTTTTTCTTGAATTTCAAATTCCATTTGGCGATCTTCAACCCTGTATGTTATAAGGATTGGTTTGTAGATCCTTACACGGCAAGGTTTCTCATACGGAATAGTTATCTCTTCTTTTTTAATTCTTTCAACAACCAAAGGTATGTCTGGAGCAACATCATAACCGATCACAACTGGCTGTAGCTCGAAGGATGTGGGTACAGGAGTCACGTTTGCTGTTGATAGCTGGCTTACCCAATATGAATAATCTGTTATTTGCTCTATAGCTCCTCGGTCTATGCTGTCTTTCTTTAACTCTATGACTGTAGCTTTGTATCGTACGTCTCTTTTGTGAAGAAGTAACAGATCAACCTTTTCTCCACCTATTCCATAAAGAACATTGTTGCCGAAGTAATCCAACTCTTTTACGGGGCCTACTACATCACGCAAAACAGGATACTCACGGTCAATGTTAGCTGTCATCCAAGCCATTAAAGTATTTTCATAACGAAGACGCCCATAATCGGGAAGTTCAACTTTAATTGGAGTAGCACTACTTGGCAAGTAAGGATTTAAAGGAAATGACGAAGTTTTACCCTCATTGACTCTTTTCAATAGTCTTGTTAGTTTTTCACCCTCTTCAGGAAGCAACGAAGCTACGCTTCTCTCCCTGCCCGGTCCATAAACTTTACGAAACAACATAGTCCATAGCATGCCATGATTCGTATGGTTTATATAGGCTGTGTTATCGTCAACGGGCCTCTCAAAGTATTCCAAGGGGCGAATTAGTACCCTGTTAGGCAGAATATGATCCGAATGACGAAGACTGGCTTTACAAATAGGACACTTCCGTTCTTCATCATCCGTAGTTTTCTCAGAGTAGGACCCCTTACAGCTAGGACACTTGCCCAGAACCATATTTCCTTCCCAATCCAGGTCTTCCTTATCGAAAAACGGCTCGCTTACGGCTTCGTATATTCCACGGAATCCCCGCTCTCTTCGTGGCTCATCTATTCTCCTCTGATAAAAGAACACCAAGTCACCCTTTCTAACACACAACAAGTCAGCATAGAGGCTTAATCTTGAATTTTGGTTCATAGGATTCTTTACACCGCAAAAACCCCTAGACCTATGGACGGGAAAAGAAAAACGGTCGACTACGAAGACATGAGCGCCCAAATGCCTTCTTGGATTTAACTATGTCTATCCTATATAAACAAGTCCCTAAAATGCAACACCTCTAAACAACACCCAAAAAGTACCGAAGAATCAACCGAACCAGAATGGAAAACATTTATTAGCCGAGATAGTTTATGAAAGACACCACGTGGGGGTGGTTGAATCGATTACGTTGAAGTCTTGGACACCACTCTCCGCGACGGCGCGCAGACCCGAGGCGTAACCTTCACCCTCCACGATAAGCTTCGAATAGCTGAGAAGCTTGACGAACTTGGTGTTGACATCATCGAGGGAGGCTGGCCAGGCTCAAACCCTAAGGACGTGGAGTTTTTCAAGGCTGTGAAGAAGCTTTCGCTGAGCAACAGCAGGATAGGTGCTTTCGGAAGCACTCGAAGAGTTGGTTTGAAGCCCGGCCAAGACCCGTCCGTCAACGCCATACTGGACGCTGACGTGGAGATAGCGATAATCTTCGGAAAATCGTGGACGCTTCACGCCAAAGAGGTCCTCCGATGCAGCCTCGAGGAAAACCTCGAAATGGTCTCCGACACCGTGGAATACTTGAGGGAGCATGGATTGGACGTAATCTTCGACGCGGAGCACTTCTTCGACGGATACTTTGATTCGCCCGAGTACGCTGTTGAGGTTTTGAGATGTGCAAAGGAGGCTGGTGCGGCCACGATTGTTTTATGCGACACAAACGGGGGGACGTTGCCGAAAAAGGTTGGAGAGGTTGTCAGACAGGTTAGACGCGCGGTTGAAGGGCCTCTGGGTATTCATGCACACAACGACTGCGGCTTAGCCGTTGCCAACAGCTTGACCGCCGTGGATGAAGGGGTTCGACATGTTCAGGGGACGATGATAGGGTTGGGCGAGCGGTGTGGAAACGCCGACTTGACGCAGATAATTCCCAACCTCGTCCTCAAGATGGGCTACAGAGTGTTGAAGACGCCTGACAACCTCAGGAAGCTAAAGGATGTCGCATACTATGTTGCCGAGGTTGCGAACATGCCTCTAAGCCCGGGCTATCCATTCTTCGGGATGAACGCTTTCGCCCACAAAGGCGGGGTTCACATAGACGCTATACTCAAGAACCCGCGGACCTACGAGCATGTGGACCCGGCGCTGCTGGGCATGGACAGAGCTTTGTCGGTGTCGGAGCTGGCTGGAAGGTCTGCTCTCGTCAACCATGCCGCTAGGCTTGGAATTTCGCTGACTAAGGAGCAGGCGTCGAGCGTTTTGGATGAGGTGAAGAGGCTTGAGGCGATGGGCTATCATTTCGAGCCAGCTGACGCAACGCTCTCTCTCCTAATCCTAAAGTCTGTCGGTGTCGACGTTGAAAGGCTTCGCGTCAGGACTTGGTGGGTTGAGGTTCTCGAGGCAGGCAACCTGACTTCACGTGCAGTCGTGTCGATGGACATAGACGGCGAAGCGGTCACAACGACCGGCGAGGGGGTTGGCCCTGTCCACGCCCTTGACGTAGCCATCCGAGCGGCAATCCTCAAGAAGTATCCCAACCTCCAGGCAACGCAGCTGGCCAACTACAAAGTCTCGGTCATAGACACGAGGGATGCGACAGCCGCCGCTGTCAGGGTCTTCATAGAGTTCGCCGACGACGGCAACAGATGGGCGACCACAGGCGTCTCAAGGAACATAGTGGAGGCCAGCCTCAAAGCCATCATAGACGGCTACTCGTACAAGCTTCTCGTAATAGACGAAGGCAGGATTACTTCACGTTTACAAGAAGGTAGCGGTTCATGATGCTCCAGTACTCCACTGCGACGCCCGGCTCTATCTTACCCCTTAAATTCTCGTCCTTGGGCATCGGCACCTCGACTATCTGAAGGGTTTCGTTGTCCATCACCGAAACAGAATCGGCGGAGACGGCTACAACCTGCCCACTCCTCTTGTCCACTATGGGTACCTCAACCCTGTTGTCAGCAGGGCCGACAAGGCTTCTTTTCACTTCGTCGAAGATGCCGATTGCGACCAGCCTCACCTTAGCGGAGCCATGCTTGCCAGGCTTGCTCTTCTCAACCTCAACAATCCTGCAAGGCTCTCCGTCGATTATGATGTTGTGGCCTTCCTTCAGGGAACCAAGGTCGACAGGCTTGCTCAAACCACTCAGAAAGCGAAAAAGCCTGCTTTTAAACCCGTACTAAACCACACACTGCGAAGTCTCCGGCTAAACTTTGGTTAACATATATAGCGCGTGGTTAGCTAGCGTTTGACATGCAGCGTCTGGCGGTCAGGGGAGGGGAGCCTGTCAGGAAGAAACCCTTTCCCCGCTGGCCTTACTTCGACGAGGATGAAGTTAAAGAGGTTTTGGAGGCTTTGCGCGAAGGCCCCTGGTCTGCCGGCTCGGCTAAGATAAAGCTGTTTGAGGAGGAGTTTTCATCTTTTCACCAGGCTGTTTATGGTGTTGCGTGCACCAGCGGCTCCACAGCCCTTTTCATATCTTTGAAAGCTCTCGGGATAGGTGTTGGCGACGAGGTGATTGTCCCAGCCTACACGTTTCTGGCCACAGCCAGCTCGGTCATAGATGCCGGAGCCACTCCCGTCATAGTTGACGTAGACCCGGACACATACACTATATCGCCCGAAGCTGTTGAAGCAGCTTTGACAGAAAGGACAAAATGCGTCATCCCCGTCCATTTAGCAGGCTGCCCAGCCAACATGGATGAAATCATGAGGATTGCCGAGAGGTATGGGTTGAAGGTTTTGGAGGATGCGGCGCAGGCTCACGGCGCTGAATTGGGTGGGAAAAAGGTTGGCGCCATAGGGAACTGCGGCGCCTTCAGCTTCTACCAGAGCAAGAACATGACTGCGGGTGAGGGAGGCATCATAACGACGAACGACGAGGAGGTTGCCACGCTAGCCCGCTCACTCGTCAACGTCGGCAGAGACGTCATGAAGGGATGGTATGAGCATGTGAGGTTTGGCTGGAACTTCAGGATGACGGCCTTCCAAGCGGCCATACTCAGAGCTCAGCTCAGAAAGCTTCCCAGGATGAATGGAAAGAGAGCAGCGGCTGCGGCTTTTCTCGACCGGAAGCTCTCCGACATAGACGGCGTCAAACCCCTGCGAAAACCCGAGAAGGTGACGGCCCACAGCTACCATCTCTACATAGTCCGCGTAGACTATAGAAGGTTTGGCTTCAGCTCGAAGGATGAGTTTGTCAAGGCGTTGAACGCTGAGGGCATACCCTGCAACGCCGGCTACAAACCTCTCCAATCATACCAGTTTATCTCAGAAAAATCTCGCACACCTTATCCTACGACGGTGGCCGAGAAAGCTAGCCGTGAGGAAGCCGTGTGGATACCTCAACACGTCCTGCTGGCTGACGAAGAAGACCTGCTGGATGTTGTGGCGGCTTTTGAGAAGCTGAGGGCTAACGGCGATGGCTAAACCTCCCACTTCCACGCTATGTTTTTCTCGAGCCTTGACTGGCTTTTGGCCAACACCGCTGGGTCAACCTGCCTGTTCTCACACATTACCTCGGAGACATCCATCGACTTGACCACACCACCTCGAGCCTCTATCTCTTTCTTCACCACGGGCAAGATTTTCGTAACCTCCTCAACAGTCTTCTGCACCCTAACCCTGTTTTTCTCGACGGCCGTAAACAGCGCATAGCATTTTACCAGGCCGTTGTCGGAGGAGGTTTGAACAACTTCAACCGCTCCAAAGCTCTTCAACACTTTCTCCAAGACAGAGAAGTCCACGCCCTCCACAGCCATTTCGAGCTTGGGAGCCTTTTCAAGAACTACGAAAAACCCCAGGTATATCTGGAGAGCGCCCTCGAAGTCTGGGGTCATCCGGCTCATTCCCATAATCACGTATTCCTGACCCTCACGTATTAGGAAGCGTTGCGAAAGCTCGGGCGGTATCGTCGCTATGAGGCTGTTACCGCTCCTCCTTATAACACCTCTAAAGCTGACCGTATCTTCAACCCATGACAAAGCAGACCCAACCATGAACACAACCACCATTCCTATAATACTTTTTGCAACATTTGTAAAAAACCGAAACCGGTCTCTCCAAAACCATTTCAGTCTAAGTTAATATACTGTTTTAGAGGATTTACGGCAGCCTTCAAGGGGCTGTGGGATTTGATTGACATGAACGAGTTTTCGGAGCAGCCTCCAAAGATGTCTGACGAAGAGCTTCTCTGGCTTGTCAGGCACAAGGTCAGGAGAGCTATACTGCTGGCTGTGGGTGAGGAGGGGAGGATCGGAGCCACAGCCCTGAAGCAGAAGCTGGGCATAAGCACAGGCTCTCTCTACTACAACCTGAGGCAGATGAGCCAGCTGATAACGCAGGATGAAAGGAAGAGCTACAGGCTGACCGAGGATGGGATGCGGATCTTCAAGGCTTTGACTGCGCAGTCCGGGTCGGGGCAGAATGTCGTCACGCCGTCGTCTAAAGCCGCTGAGCTTTTTTCAGCCCTCTTCTTTCCCCTGTGGCTGTTTTCGCCGATTTATGAGAGTAGGGTTGTAGCCTCTGTTCTCGGCCCCCTCGCAGTCTTCGTGCTCGTTTTTGTGCTGCTGGCGGGAAGGTATGAGCTTTTTCTTCTCAACGCGTCTCCCATGACCCCTGTAAACCATCCCCTCTTCGCGGTCAAGCTCGTCACCACTTACGTCGCAGGCTTGGCTGTAATCAACGTGTTTAGCTTCCTGTTCTCAGGCCGTTTCAGAACGTTTGGGGCTGTTGTGAAGGAGTTTCGAGGCTCTGGAGGGGTTAAAGGATTGCTGGCCGAGACCGGTAAGCTTACGTCCGCGATGGCTGTAGCCTTCCTACCCTTGGGCCTCGTGCCAGGAATCGCGGTAATCGACAGAGTTAACCAGTCAAGCTTTCTCAGCAACTTGTTCGTCAGAGACACGCTCCTAATCCTCTCGCAGACGATAACAATATTCCTGATAAGCGCTGTGGTGGCTTATGTGAAAAAAATGAAGTGGCAGAACTCCATGGGGGTGGCGTTGACCTTCTTCTACCTATCTCATCTTGTGAACTACTTCAAGCCGCTGCCAGGATGAAGAAGGCGATGACAATTCCGTAGATTCCGAGAGCCTCTGCGAAAGCCGATATGATGATAGCCGTGGTTCTCAACTCGGGCCGTTCAGCGGACGCTGCCAACCCAGCTGAGCCGGCTCTTGCTATTCCAAAGCCTGATGAAGCAACAGCGACGGCGAAGGCTATGGCGGCTGCGAAAGTTCTCGCACCCAGCTCTCCGAAAAGCGTGTTCTGCGCTTCCGCTGCGTGAACCGGGCCTATCGACATGACAACGCCGAGCAAGGCCAGCGTGGAGATGCTCAGGAACATTTTTCGCATCATTTCTCGCATGCGGCTGAACCTATCCCCTATTTAAACCCGTATCCAGCCTCGATGACCAGCCTTCTTACGTATTCGGGTTTTAAAGGCGTTTCCTCGACGACCGCACGCTGTTGAGCCAGCGCGTCTTGGACAGCGTTTGCCAGAGCCGCCGGCGCCGCTATAGCCCCGCCTTCACCCATGCCTTTGAAGCCTCCGGGCTGCGGCGAAGGTGTCTCCATGTGTTCTATGTTGATGTTGAACATTTCGACGGCCGAGGGGATGAGGTAGTCCATGAAAGTGCTGGTCAGAAGCTGGCCGTTTTCATCATACACCAGTTCTTCGTAAACCGCTCCGCCGACGCCGTGGGCTACAGCGCCATGTATCTGGCCGTACACAGTTAACGGGTTCACAACCCTCCCGCTGTCGTCGAAGATGTTGTATTCGAGGACATGTATTCTTCCTGTTTCTGGGTCGATTTCAACCACGGGGATGTGGACGGCGTAGCTGCATGTTGTGAAGGCTTTAGGCTCGTAGTGGGCTGTAGCCTCCAGCCCCGGCTCCATGCCTTGTGGAAGACGGGTTGGCTGACGCCATGCAACCTTCGCCACGTCGGCGAAAGACACCGACCTTTCGGGTATGTCTCTGACATAAAGCCTGCTGTCCGAAGCCTCGATGTCGTCAGGGTTTGCTTCAAGAAGATGTGCAGCTATCTTCTTCATCTTGTCCAACACAGCTTCGCAGGCTCGTATGATTGCGCCTCCTACTGCGACCGTGCTTCTGCTAGCCCATGCGCCGAAGCCGTACGGGCATGTTTTGCTGTCGCCTTCCAAAACCGTCACATCATCCATGTTTGCGCCGAGATAGTCTGCGGCTATCTGCGCATAAACCGTGTAATGGCCTTGGCCTTGGCTGGCTGTGCCGGTCAAGACAACCACCTTGCCCTCCGGCTCAACCCTAACGGTTGTCGAGTCGTAGCCCCCCACCTCCCATCCAAGCCCTTTGTCCAACCGTTCGCTGCTCGGCGTAGTGTATTCCACGTACATGGCTAAGCCTATGCCTATCAGCCTACCTTCCTTCAAGGCTTCCTTCTGCCTCACGCGCCATTCCTGATATCTTGAAAGCTTGAGAGCTTCCTCCAAGGACTTGGGATAGTTTCCGCTGTCGTATATGATGCCGTGGATGTTTTTGTAGGGCATGGCCTCGGCTGGTATGAGGTTTCTCCGCCTTATCTCAGCCGGGTCGAGCCCAAGCTGTTGTGCGGCGTCGTTCATCAACCGCTCCATGACGAAGGCTGCTACAGGCCTGCCGAAGCCTCTGTTAGGCGCGTAGGGGGCTTTGTTCGTTGCCATGCAGAAGACCTCATACTCGTAAGCTTCAAACGTGTATGGGCCTGGGATTGCCGCCATAGTCACCATAACCGGCTGTGTCTCCGTCCAGAAAGCTCCGTAAACGCCTATGTCCGCTATCACCTTATCTCTTATTCCCAAAAGCTTTCCATCCCTTCTGAAAGCCGCCTCGATATAGTGGACCTGCTGCCTTTCATGGCCGCAGACAAGCATGTGCTCGCTCCTCGTCTCGACCCATTTGACAGGCCTGCCGAGCTTCATCGCAAGCTGTATGGTAGCCAACTCCTCTGGCCAGACGCTCGACTTCGGCCCGAAGCCTCCGCCTACGTCGGGGGCTATAACCCGTATCTTATGCTCGGGGTAGTTGAGGGCCTGCGACAGGTATGTCTGCAGCACGTGGGGGAACTGTGTCGAATCCCAGACGGTCAGCTCTCCGCGTGCTTTGTCAAAGTCTGCGACAAGCCCCCTCCCCTCTATAGGCGTTGGCGCATAGCGTTGGTTGGCGTAACGGCGTTTGATGACGAGGTCTGCGGAGGCGAAGGCTTCCTCAACGTTCCCAGCCTTGAAGCTGTAGTTCATGATTATGTTGTCGCCCCACTCCTCGTAGAGGAGAGGTGAGCCGGGCTGGAGAGCTTTCTCAGCATCCACCACGACTGGCAGGGGTTCTATCTCCACCTCAACCAGAGAGGCTATATCCTCTACGCTGTAACGGTCTTTCGACACCACCGCCACCACCGGCTCTCCCACAAACCTCACCTTACCCTTGGCCAAAGAAAACCTCGGAACATTCCTCAAGCCTTTATACTTCATCCAGCTGGGAAGAGGCGCAGCCTCGTCTGGTAGCAGCGCGGCTACGAAGTCGGGATGTTTAACAGCTTCCGAGAGGTTTATCGAGACTATTCTGCCATGGGCGTATTTCGACCTGA
>JAWBJZ010000026.1:11634-23670 GCA_038832005.1 Candidatus Caldarchaeum sp. | reverse complement strand
GGGAGGTGTTATAGCAGCCACGCCCAACAGGCACGTGCTTCCACGGCTTCAGTTGATGTGGGGTGTTGTCCCGCTGGAGATCGATGCCCAGAGCTACGCCGACGGGCTTGAGAAGCTGGAGCAGACGCTCGAGGCGAAAGGAATCGCCGAACAGGGAGACACTTTCGTGCTTACCTACGGACTGGTCAACGAGCCCGTCCACATAGTAAAGATGAAGAGATACCAGTAGCCTAAGAGTAATCCCGTAAAAAAGGAGGTTTAAGGCGGATGAGATGGCGGTAAACCACTGCCCCGCCTTCCTAACACCGCTGCAACTGCTCCGGCCGCTGCAGCGACCACGGCGGCTGCTATGAGTATCAGGCGCTGCTGTTCCATGCTTGCGGTTTTGCTGACTTCCTGCGTGAGCTGCTCAGCAAGTTTCTTGTTCTCCGACTGTGCTTGCTGAAGTTCTCCGGTTGTCTTGGACAAGCTGTTCCTGAATTCGTTGACGCTTGTCTGAAGCTTGCTGTTCTACGTCTCGAGCTGCTGCAGCAGGGACCGGGCCTTGGCCAGGTTTTCATTCAGCGTCTCCGCCTCCGCCTCGGACTTCTCAAGCCTCCAAGCCAGCTCCTCGTTCTCCTCCACAAGCGAAGTTATGCGGTTGATGACGTTCTGAGGTGTTTGGAGAACAAAAGACGCCTCTAATATTTCGCGGTTGTTGTAAAGCAGGACCACTTGCCACACGCCTAAGGGTTGGTTATAGTCAATCGCCATCGATGTCCAGACACAGTAGTTGTTGAAGACGCCCTGTTGGGTGTTCCTCGATGGGATCTCCGTGGTTTTCCTTCAGTATCCACCCATTTGAATAAAAGCTCGAACGGAGCCCTGACCGTCTTGAACTCCACGTAGAAGTAAGCTCGAGGGTTCGCCGTAGTGAGAAAGCCGTAAACCCCGCCGTCCACAACAACGTTCGCAGGCTTCATCACACAGTTCCTGCTGTCAACTGCGCCGTAGAAGCCATACTTTGAAAGCCTCATGAGACAGCGCCTGAAACGGGGCTAGCGTAAAAATTACTACAGCCAGAAAAAGATACTCTCTCGCGTGATGTTGTATGTATTGCAGGATTTAAAGAAGTAATTCTTCTCCGCGACTGCTTGTTTCACGCCAACACTCAAAAACGAGTAATTCACTTCCCTTCCTGAAGGTCTTCGACGCCCTTCTCAGTGATTTTGAAGTATGCTTCGGCCGTGGGCGGGTGGTAGGGGCTGTCGATGATTTTGGCCAGGCGGGTGTTGTTGGCCGCTCGACGGAGGAATATCCTGTACGTGCTGCTGTGGGCTAGGATATGGCCTCCGCTGGGTTTGTTGGGGTCGCCGAAGAACTGGTCGGGGTTGGCCTGCACCTGGTTTGTGACGACGACGGCGATGTTGTGCATCTGAGCAGTCCGAAGCAACCTGTGAAGAAGGTCGTTAAGCCTCTGCTGTCTCTCAGCCAACGTGCCGCGGCCCACATACTCAGCCCTAAAATGCGATATGACAGAGTCCACCACCACAAGCTTCGCCCTGTATTTCTCGATGTACTTTCCCAGCTCTTTCACGGTGAGCTGGAGATGGCTGGAGTTGTATACGCTGGCGAAGATGACGTTTTCCAAAACCTTCTGAGGGTCTAAGCCCCGTGCCTCCGCTATCTGGCTTATTCTTTCAGGCCTGAACGTCGCCTCCGTGTCGATGTATATTGCCGTGCCTTCAAGACCTCCCTGCTCCCGTGGAAGCTGAGCCGTCACGCATAATGTATGGCATATCTGTGTCTTTCCGCTTCCATACTCGCCTATCAGCTCGGTTATCGCCTGCGTCTCCACACCTCCGCCCAGCATGGAGTCCAAGGCCTTAGAACCAGTGGTCACCCTTTGCATCGCCTTCCTCCTCTCCAAAACCTCAGTTGCGGGGATGAACTCTCTGTCGAGGAAGCCGCTCTCGATGAGCAGCAGCCTAGCCTTGAGGCAGAGCTCCTCAGCCTTCTCAGCGCTCAACCCTATCTCAACAAGCTCTCGGGGCGTGGCTGCGGCCAGGTCTAGGACGCTGGTTATTCCAGCGGCGTTGAGCTTTTCCTCCGTCGCCTTACCAACTCCCTCAACGCTCTGGAGGTCGAAGACATCCAGCTCTTTTTCAGCCGTTTTCTTAGACACCATCTCCCTGCCGAGCTGTGTTTTTCTGAAGGTTATAAACTGTGGAGGCCGCGGCGCAGGGGGGAGGGGGGTCAGACAGCCTCAGCCACCGTTATACGGGGTCCAAGCGCCCGACGCAACGCGTTGACAATGGAGAAACACAGGGGGATTAGGAAGGCGCTGGCTATGGCGTTGAATAGCGCGGTCAACCCCGTCACGAGCAAAGCAACAGTCAGGTTGGAGTCAACTACGTAGCCAGCGGCTGTGAGGACTCTGCGTCCAAAAGGCAGGTAAACCGACGGAAACAACAGGTAGTAGAGGGCGAAGGTTATCGGAGCCATTACGCCCGCACGGGTGAGCACGGCCGCCGCCATGGGCAAGAGAACGCCTCCACGGCCAAACTTTCTCAAAGCCTTCAAACCCAGCCATACCCCGAGAAACATGGCCAGCACCGCTGTCAGCTTCATTAGCTGCGGTATCGGCGGAGGCGCAAAGGCACCTGTCGCGGTCAAGACAAGCGCATACCAGTGGGCTAAAGCCGTCGCAACACCGTATTTCCAGCCGAAGATTAGAAAGGATAGGACGTCGGGTATCTCGGCCAAGTCAAACCGAAGGAAGGGCAGGAGTGGGAAAGGTATGCTGGCGGGAGCTAGTCCCATCACGTAAGCCAGGGCAGCTAACGACGACGCTCCTGCAAGTTTTCTACTACTTTTCATGCTGATGAGATAAAAAATCCTTGTATATAAATTTGCAAAAAGTTAATGCTAAGTTCACTAAAAAGTAAACTTATTTCATTGCAATTAACTCCTGGCCTAGAGCAACCGCCTTCTCGAAGAGCGTAGGCGACTTTAGGGCTATGACGCGGGACCTACCCACCTCGTAGATGGTGATTAAACCGGCTTTTTCGAGCGTTTTAACATGTTTGTAAGCTAGGGTGTAGCGTGTTTTTGTGATTTTTGCGACGGCTTTTATGTGCAGCGGCCTGTCGCTGGCCGAGACTATTGACAGAATCTTGAGGCGGAGAGGGTTTCCCAAGGCTGAGAAGACGGCTGCAATGTCTTCAAGCTCCTTATCCTGACTCTTCTCCATCGACGGAATTGTTTATTACACCTAAATGTAAACATTTTATGCTGAAAAAGTTAACGAATAAGCTGCCTCAGGACATACTGGAGGATGCCGCCATGCCTGTAGTACTCCACCTCTATTCCAGTGTCTAGACGCGCTGTCACGGTGAACGATGTCTCGTTTCCGCTGCTGTCGACGGCTTTGACGGTGAGCTTCTTCTTTGGACGGAGACCTTCGGCGATTCCTTTGATGTGGTATGTTTCCGTCCCTTTCAAGCCCAGCTGACGCCATCCCTGCCCCTCTTCAAACTGGAGGGGAAGAACACCCATTCCAACAAGGTTGCTCCTGTGTATCCTTTCAAAGCTCTCCGCTATCACGGCTCTCACGCCCAGCAGACGCGTCCCCTTCGCAGCCCAGTCCCGTGAGCTGCCGGCCCCATACATCTTTCCAGCCAAGATTATAAGGGGCGTCTTCTCGCTAGCGTAGCGCATCGCAGCCTCATATATCGTTGTTATCTCGCCTGTCGGATGGTGGACCGTCCACCAGCCCTCCCTCCCCTCAACCAGATAGTTCTTGAGCCTTATGTTACCGAACGTCCCTCTAATCATGACTTCATGGTTGCCGCGGCGGGCTCCGTAGGTGTTGAACTCGGCGGGAGGCACCCCCCTCTCAATCAAGTATTTTCCCGCAGGGCTGTTGGACGGTATGGCTCCAGCTGGGGAGATGTGGTCTGTGGTGACCCTGTCTCCCAGCAGCGCTAAAACCCTTGCGCCGATTATGTCGTCTACAGGCTCTGGCTGAAGGCTTAAGCCCTCGAAGTAGGGCGGCTCCCTTATGTATGTTGAGGAGAGGTCCCATTCGAAAACCGTTCCTGACGGCGCTCTGAGAGCCTCCCACCTCTCCTCGCCCTTCAAAACATCCGCATACTTCTTTATGAAAACCTCAGGGCTTATCGCCTTCGCAACAGCTTGTTTAATCTCGTCCAAGCTCGGCCAGACGTCTTTTAGGTAGACTGGTTTTCCGTCTGATGTGTAGCCCAGCGGCTCGGCGAGCATGTCAAAATCGATGCGGCCCGCTATACCGTAGGCTACTACTAGCATGGGCGACATGAGGAAGCTTGCTCTGACAAGAGGGTTAATCCTTCCCTCGAAGTTCCTGTTTCCGCTCAGAACAGCAGCCGTGTAAAGGTTTTTGGACTTGATGGCCTCAGCCACGTTTTCAGGCAGAGGACCGCTGTTTCCTATGCATGTGGTGCAGCCGTATCCTACGAGATAGTAGCCGAGATTCTCGAGATAGGGCATGAGCCCCGCCTTCACAAGATACTCTGTGACAGCCATAGAGCCTGGGGCTAGGCTTGTTTTGACGTAGGGTTTTGTTGAAAGGCCTTTCTCAACGGCTTTTTTCGCAAGCAGCCCAGCCCCAACCATTACAGAGGGGTTGGAAGTGTTTGTGCAGCTTGTTATGGCCGCTATGACAACCGCCCCGTGGCTTACCTCGTCAGCTTTCTCCACCCCAGCTGCTGACTTTGACTGCGGACGGGGTCCTCCACCCTCGTAATACCATGCGCTGTCTGTGCTCTGGGTTTTCACACCCGTCTGCTGCAGGTATGTTTTGATAAGCTCCTGAGCTTTCTTTTTCGCCTCACGCAAAGATATCCTGTCCTCTGGGTTTGCTGGCCCGGCTATCGAAGGCTCGACCGTGGATAAATCCAGCTCGATGAGCTCTGTGTATTCAGGGGTTGTTGAAGGGTCGTAGAACAAGCCCTGAAGCCTTGCGTAATGTTCGACAAGCTTGACGTGGTGCTCAGGCCTTCCCGTCAGCCTCAGATAGTTTAGGGTTTCTTCGTCGATTGGGAAATAGCCGACTGTGGCACCGTATTCGGGAGCCATGTTGGCTATCGTTGCTCTGTCGGGCACGCTCAGCTTTGAAAGGCTGGGTCCGATGAACTCGACAAACTTTCCTACGACGCCATGTTTTCTCAGAAGCTCTGTTATTGTTAAAACAAGGTCTGTTGCGGTTGTTCCCTCTGGAGGGTCGTTCACAAGTTTTACACCAACTACTGCGGGTGTGGGCATGTAGTATGGCTGCCCAAGCATCACTGCCTCAGCCTCTATCCCACCCACACCCCATCCCAGCACGCCAACACCGTTAACCATAGGTGTGTGGGAATCCGTGCCGAGAACTGTGTCGGGAAAAGCTATCAAACCATCTTCACCCTGCCTAACGTCTACGACCTTAGCCAAGTACTCGAGGTTGACCTGATGGACTATGCCCCGGCCGGGCGGCACAACCCTAAAGTTCTTAAATGCGTGCTGAGCCCACTTCAAGAAAGAATACCTTTCAACGTTTCTTTCAAACTCCTTCGTCAGGTTGAGCGAGAAAGCTTCAGGCAAGCCGAAGTAATCCACCTGAATCGAGTGGTCTACCACAAGGTCTACAGGTATGCTGGGGTTTACCTTGGACGGGTCTCTGCCAATTCTCAGCATGGCAGACCTCATGGCCGCTAGGTCCACCAGAGCGGGGACTCCTGTAAAGTCCTGAAGCAGGACACGGGTGGGCTTGAAAGGAATCTCTCTTTCACCTCCTTTTTTGTATGAGGCTGCTGTTTGTACGTCTTCGTCGGCTATGATGCTGCCGTCCACATTCCTCAAAATATTCTCGACGAGGATTCTGATGCTGTAAGGTGTTTTTGAAAGCTGCAGCACCCCTTCTTCCTCAAGCTTTTTCAGCGAAAAATACGCATATGCCTCGCCGTTGAGCTTAAACCTGCTCAGGGTTTTGTTTTTCAACGACATTTGCCGCTATAGTCTCGGCAGAATCCCAGCTATTAAAGTAGGACAGGAGTTCAGCCCGTCTTTTCCCGCTTCCTTTTGAGGATGTCTTCAAGCGTGTATGTTGGGGGAGGAGGCTCTGCCCTGAAGGTCGGGCTCTCCTCGACAACCACCTGCAAAAGGTTTGTTTTCAACACTTTCTCAAGCCTTTTGACGAGGTCGAGAGGTGGGTTGAACTCGCCTTGCTCAATCTTCTTGATGATGGTTTCCTTTGTCTGAACAAGGTTTGCCAGCTCTGCCTGCGAAAGGCCTAGCTTCTCCCTCTCCCTTCTAACAACCTGCCCAAGGTCTTCGACGTAGTCATACTCTATGTCGACACCCTTTTTAACCCGAGCAGGTTTCACCATGCCGGAAGAGCTCGTGGTTGACGTTTAAGTCTTTCCCTTAGCCGACAACCTTCTCCGCCGTGCAGAGAACCCTCGATACCACAATCCATGCTTCGAGAGGCTTTTCATACAACGAGACACATACGTCAGCAAGCTTTTTTGTCTCGGGCGAGAAGTCGCCGTGCGGGAAGCAGCCGACCATCACCAAAGGTTTAGGCGTATCTATTAGAGTTTGAATGCTGGAGAGGGTATGGGGGACTGTTTTTTCGGTCAACAGAATACGTTTTGTCGGCTTCAACCTTTCGACAAGCGCGGCCAACGAACCTTTCTCAAGCCTCAAGAGTTCCTCACCGGAATTGGACAGCACTACGCCGTTTTCGAAGAGCTGTTCGAAGACGCCTTTGAAACGCTCGTATATCCTTGGAAGCCTGACGGCTGGGTTTACGTGGATTATGAAATTGTCGCGTGTGACGACGTAGGTTTCAAGCAGTCCTTTCAGGTTGAGGGGCGAGCCTAACGCCTCTAGGAGCGAGAAATGAACTATGTCGGGTCTTCCACGTTTCTCGCTGTCTTGCAGCTTTTTCATGGCCCAGTGATGGTATGACCTGTCAAGCAGTATGTGGGAGGGTTTTTTCCCCCGTCTCCTCGCATCGTTGACGACAGCAGGATGGTTTTGGATTTCTTCAGGAACTGTTTCGAGAGCTGCTTCGACGAGAAGCAGGGCCAGACTCTCCAATAAAACCACTAATGTAACCTTTACATCGTATTGATAAGTGTTCGTCGGTTGAGGAAGAACGCGTTGAGGCGGCTGCGTAAAAAAGCGTTCAACCACGTGAGGAGGGCTTTAGACTTCGCCGCGAAGATATATCCTGAAAGCCCTGAGAATGCGAGAGAAGCCGTTAGGCTGGCGATGAAAATATGTCAGAAAAAGCGAATCCGTCTGCCTCCCGAGCTGAGGCGTAGGTTCTGCAGAAAATGCGCAACGCCCTTCGTCGGCAGCTCAACCTTCACCGTCAGGGTGAGGGGGAGAGGTTCCCCGCACGTCGTGGTGCGCTGCAAGTTCTGCGGCCATGTTAGAAGGTATGCGATAAAGCTGGGGCGAAAGACCGAAACTATCCTAAAATAGATGGCGAGACCGGAGTGTTTCAGCTTGGTTGACGTGGTTAGGTCGGTTGAAGCTGAGAAGCTGATAAACAGGGTTGCAGCATACCTTAAAACAAATCAGGCCGTCAAGCCTCCTGCATGGGCGATGTTCGTTAAAACCTCGGTCGCCCGGCAGGAGCCGCCACGTAACCCTGACTGGTGGTTTGTAAGAGCTGCTTCAATACTTCGAAAGCTTTACCTCCACGGCCCTCTCGGCGTCTCGAGGATGAGGAAGTTCTACGGCGGCAGACATAGAGGACATATGAAGCCCCCACACTTCGCCAAAGGCAGCGGAGCCATCGTCAGGAAAATACTCCAGCAGCTCGAGAGCGCAGGACTTGTTTCAACCCAGCCGCGGAAGGGAAGGATGTTAACCCCCTCAGGGGTTAAAGTCCTCGAACAAGCAGCCAAAAGCCTTCAGGCAAAGAAGTAATCATGAATAGTATCTGAGTAGAAGGTAGATGGCCACCAACGCGATTATCAGTATGGGCGAGGTTCCAACGTAGAAGCCATCCAGCTTGACTCCGACGAGGAGAAGCGGATGGATTTTTTCAACGTCGGTCAAGTATCTTGCTAGCAGCGGGATGACTATGATGGCTATGCCGATTAGGATGAACATGATCCCGAGGATTGTTGTCCAGCTGAGGAAAGGGTTCTGCTCCATCATACCATCGCCCTGCTCTTCCTGAGTATTTCCTTCACCTCTTCGTCGGAGAGCTGTTCAAACCTGTCGTAAAACTGGCCGATTGCATAAAACTCCGAGGGTGTCTCGAGGCACACCACCTCGTCGGCCAGCTTGTTCAGCTTTTCCACGGTTTCAGGTGGGGAGACGGGCACGGCAACGATTACTTTTTCCGCGCCGCTGTTCCGGGCCATGTGAACAGCCGCCTTCATCGTCAACCCAGTAGCCAAGCCGTCGTCAACAAGCACAACCGTCTTACCTCTAAGGTCTGGCATCGGCCTACCGCCTCTATACGCTTCAGCTCTCCGCTTCACTTCCCTGTCTTCCTCCCCAGCCTTCCTACGAACATATTCTTCCGACACGCCGACGACGTTTGCAATCTCTTCATCAACGAACACCGTCCCATCCTCTGCTAAGGCTCCGACCGCGAGCTCCGGCTGGCCGGGAGCTCCTATCTTCCGTGAGATGACGACATCGAGCGGGCAGTTCAACTCCCTCGCCACCTCAAACCCCACCACAACACCTCCCCGAGGGACAGCCAGAACGATGCAATCGCCTCGCACCTTCTTCTTAAGCTGTTTGGCGAGACGACGGCCCGCGTCGACACGGTCGTGGAAAAGCAACCCAGCAATTAATCGAACGCCTCGTTTTTAGACGTTTCCCCAAAAAAGCTTCAGAAACCATACGACTAAGGCGATGATTACGCCTATCACCGAAAAAGCGTTGCTCCCGGCGTAAAAGAGCGCTGGCGGGCTGACGTCATAGCCCTCGAGCCTGATGGAGTATGGTTTTCCGGTAACGGGGTTGACCATCCTTTCAACGGGTGCATAATTATCCGTCAACGTAGGGAATTCTCCGAGGTCTGGTATAACTGTCCAAAGGTTCGGCTTAATTCTCTCTGCAAGCCATTTGTCTCTGACACGGTTCACAGCCTCCTCAAGGTCGCAGGATGTTGAAACGCAGGCGACGAGAATCAGGTTTTGAACCATGCTGCTCGGGTATTCCGAAGCTTTGAAGACATATTGCTTTGGAAAGACCTGGCCAACAGTTTTGTACTCCGACCAGAGTATCTCCGAGGTGTCGCCTGTCAGGGAGGCTATCAGGTTGGCGACCAAAACACCATCTTCGGACATCCTGCTTTTGAGAAGGCTGTAAAACTCGACGGTCATGAGGTGGAAGGGCACGTATGTTTTGGCGTAGGCGTCGAGCACAACCACGTCATACGACACGTTTGCACGCTGGAGATATTTTCTACCATCCTCGACGAAAACACGCAGCCTCCTGTCATCGGGAAGTCGGAAAAACTTTTTCGCAGTCTCGACAACGTCCGGGTCGAGCTCGACGACGTCAACGATGACGTCGGGATAGTTTTTCAGGAAATATTTTGGGCCGGAAAAGCCTCCTCCGCCTATGAACAGCGTTCTTTTAGAAGCCGGGTTCAACGCCGGCCCGAGCTCGAAGAAACGTGTGTATGGGAAGATGAGATTGTACGGGTCTTGGAGAGACATGGCGCTGTGGGGGAGGCCGTTCAAGTAAAGCGTCAAAACATCCTCCTGCCTTACAACCGCAAGGCTGTTGTACATCGTCTCTTTGAGATATACAACCTCGCCGCCCGTGGCTGTGACAGAGTAGGCCACGTATCCGGCGGGGGTGAACACAACGATGAACAGGATTGCTGCTAAAGCTTTCGCGGTCTTGGGCAGGTAGACGGCTGAGACCACCATCAGCAGCGCACCGCTTCCTACAATCACCGTCCTTATGTCCAAGTAAGGTATCAGGACGAAAACGGTTAGGAACGTGCCGAGTATGCTTCCAACTGTTGAAAGCGAGTAGATATCTCCCGCCGAAGCACCTACCCTGCTGCGGGCTAGAGATAGGAGCTTGACTGCATAAGGTGAAACCATGCCGAGCGGAAACGTGGGCGGAGCTATGAGGAGAAGCGTTGCGAGAAGGGGTCCTGTTTTTTCGTCGAGCCTAAGCCCAGCAACGGCTTCGAGAACGTTGGGCGAGAGATATGGAATTGAAAACGTTAGAAGACCCCCTGTGAAAACTATAGCGGCCAGGGTTCTGAACGATGGCGACCTGTCAGCCAGCCTGCCGCCAAGCCAGTAGCCGACCGAGAGCGACGTAAGCACGACGCCGATGAGGCTTCCCCAGACAAACACACTGTTTCCGAAGACAGGGGCGAGAATCCTGCTGGCAGCCAGTTCAAGACACATCACAACCGCCCCCGAAGACATTACGAGAAGCCCTAACCCGAAAGCCTTCAATCCTCAAAACACATCCACGCCTGCATAATTAATCTTTATCAACCACTTCAACTGCACCGAAGGTAAAGAGATGAGCGAACCCTTCCTCGAGTCGCGTATTATGTACCAGTGCGTCAAATGCGGCAGGATATTTGAAAGGGAAAAGCTGAGCAAGATAGCTGAAACGCAGTGTCCTTTCTGCGGCTACATGGTGATAAAGAAAGCCAAATCACCTACTGCAAAGCTTATGAAAACGTCTGAGTTGGGAAAGGACTCTTCAGCATCCTTTTTCGAAAGCTGAACAAGATACATTCAGAACATCTGGGACATACCTGGATATCACTCAACCCTTTCTCCCTTCAAAAACGTAAAGCCTGCCTGCCGCGCATTGGAGACAGCGATAGTGTAATGCTGGTTGAAATCGGCTGGCTGTCTTCCCAGACGGTTTGGCTGATAGTGTTAGCGGGCTTCTTCACGGTGGTCAGGCTTGTTCTAGGACCCTTGGCCGACCTAGTATCCCAGCGGCTTGGAGGTTTGCTGCGGTTAGCTGCAACGGTTTTGCTGATAGCTGGTTTCGGCATGAAGGTCTTTGATTTTCTCGGAACGAATGCCGGCTACGGTGTTTCGCTCTTGCTAGGTGCGTTGGCGCTCGCGGCCTTCGGGTTCAAGCCAATCAAGCTGATGTTTGCCGGCGACATGCTCAAAGCAGCTGGAGTTTTCAGGGAAGGCGACTACGTAGTCATCGACGGTCAAACAGCCCGGGTTACGGAGGTCGCCGCAATGCATACGGTTTTGGTGACCTCTGACCTCAGGAAATTATTTGTGCCGAACGACCACTTCCTTGCAAAGCGGTTCGTCAACATGACTAGGTCTGGCGCGGGTGTGCTAACGGTTAGGATAACTGTCAACGGCAGGCAGATAAGCATGGCTGACGCGAAGCTGATACTGCTGAAGACGGGGACTGACATGGCGAAGGGTGAGATGGCTCCCAACAGAGCTCCTGAAGTACGTGTAGAGAAGGTAGAAGGCGATTACGTAACTCTGCGTCTCACGCTTTATCTGATAAACCCTGCGAAAGCAGAGGCGCTTGCATCGCACATCATGGAGCGTGTTTACGTCAAGCTCGCAGAGGTAGCTACGCAGGCCACCACCTAATCCATCAACGGGAAAATGTTTTCAAGAATGTACTGGATGAACTGGGCTTCGGACATTCTTGAGAAGGTGACGACCACACAGTGTCTCGTAACTCCGAGGACAGCGTTAGAGCCTTTGACGGAGAAGACAAGATACCAAATTTTCCCATGGGCTAGGTATTCCTCGTACTTGCCCGTTGAAATGAGTGATTCGCCGTACAGGGCGACCTTGTCGACTCCCGGGTAGTCGAGATTGTCGAAGAAGATGACTTTGGTGGCTTCGGGGTTGGCTTCGTGGTAGCGTTGAAGGTTTTCGGGCGGGATACGGGCTTCAACTATGCTTCTATAGTTGAGGAAGAGATGGTATGAGAGCAGGCTCGCTACATAGTTGGCGAAATGCTTGTTTTGGACGACTGTTAGAAAAACTCTGCTGTTCCATCTCCTGAAAAAGATTATGGCCTGAA
>JAWBJZ010000026.1:0-11624 GCA_038832005.1 Candidatus Caldarchaeum sp. | reverse complement strand
AATAGTCTTCAGTATAGGTGTTAGCTGGCCTCTCTGGTTTACGTAAACAACCTTATCCCGTGAAAACGTGCCGAAAAGCGTATCGTCCTTCAGGTCCAAGTCTTTGACGTCTGCTATCAGCTCAAACTCCTTGTCGCCGTGCTTCTCGCTTTGGGTGATTTTGAAATCCTTCAGCTTCGCCGCTATCTCCTCGAGCGTCGTTGGCTGTTTTATCTCGAAGATTTTAGCCGATAAGACCATTGCTTACAGCACCTCGTGCTCTGTCTTCGATGTAGGTTTTAAGACTACGTTTGGGGTTGAAACCGAGCTTCTCCACCGCCTTGCTGATGTTTGCGACGCTGTAACGTATGTCGCCAACCCTAGCGGGATGGTAGACGATGTTTGAAGCATTTCTGTGGAATGATTCGAGCACGTGTTGGGCAACCTCGGCCACCGTCAGGCCCGAGCCAGAACCTATGTTATAGACCTCACATCCGGCAGATGTTTTCTCAACCGCTGAGAAAACAGCGTCCGCCACATCGTCTACGTGAATGAAATCTCTGACCTGCCTACCGTCGCCGTATATCTTAAGCGGCCTATCTGCGGCTGCGTCTTCGATGAACTGGTCCACGACGCCCAGAAAGCCTTTCCCAGCTCTCAGCCTGCCGTAGACGTTGAATATCCTAAGCACAGCGACTTTCACATTTTTCTCATCGCTCAGGCATCGTAGGATTGTTTCGCCGAGTAGCTTGGTGTGGCCGTAGACCGACATCGGCCTCGTGGGGGATGATTCTGAATGTTCGCCGTCAGCCCCGTAAACAGCTGCCGAAGAAGAGAAAACAATCAACCCTACTCCAGACCGTAAGCTGGCTTTGGCTATGTTTTCAACTCCTTTGACGTTGACCTCGAAGGATCTCGCTATGTTTTGCTCGCAGGCTGGGACGGATGATATTGCTGCGAGATGAATGACTGCGTCGGCGTGTTTCAGCAACTCGTCAAGCCCCTCCCTCACTGTGATGTCATGCAGTTTAATCTCCAGGTTCGGATGAAGGGGCAGGTTCTCTCTCTCGCCTGTCGAGAAGTCGTCCACAACGGTGACGCTCCATCCTTCTTCGAGAAACTTGCGTACGACATACGAGCCTATGAAGCCCGCCCCGCCTGTCACAACAACCTTACTCAAGCCCGTAAACCTCCAAGTATTTGGGGAACACAGCGTCCCAGGAAAAGTTCTCCAAAACCATCTTGTAAGCGTTTTCCGCAAGCTTTACCGCGAACGGCCTGTCGTCAAGAAGCTTCCTTATCGCTTCAACAAGAGCCTGTATGTCAGCTGGCTCGATCAAAACCCCTGTGTAGCCGTGTTTAACAAGCTCCACGTTGCCGCCTACCCTGGTGGCTATCACAGGTGTTTTGCAAGCCATGGCCTCGAGCAAGACGGTGCTAAGACCTTCCACAAGCGAAGGAAGGACGAGCAGGTCTGAGCCGGCGATGTAGCCAAGAGCTTTGTCATGGCTGACCTCACCTGTGAAAACAACGTTCTTCAAGCCTTTTGAAAGACTCTTTAACCTGTGGTATTCGGGGCCGCCGCCAACTATGACGAAGGTTGTTTCCGGCAGCTGACGTGCCGCAGACAGCAACGCTTCCACGTTCTTTTCCCTCGAAAGTCTTCCGACGTTGACGACCTGTCGCATTCCAAGCCTCATCCTCTCAACCTTATGAGGGATTTCGACCGCGTTCGGTATGTAAACTGTTTCAAACCCCAGGCTTTTGTAGGTTGCGGCCGCCTGACGTGAAACTGTCGTGACCACGTCAGCCCATGTTAGGAAAACCTTCTCGAAGAAGGCTGCGGCGTTCCCCAAAACCGTTCCGTGCAGGAGGCCTACTTGCTCGGCATAGACTCCATGCAGTGTCAGAATTCTTTTGCCGGCTCTTGCAAGCCTCATTGCTGGAGATGATGGAAGATTGTGGGCGTGTATTACCTGCCCCCTGTAAAACCATGCCTTAAGGCTTGAGGTAACCATGAAGGAAGGGTTTTTCAGACCCTTAACCCCTAAAACGGGCGTGTTTTCAGACGATATCACCGCAACCTTATACCCTTTTTCAACAAGCCTTGAAACAAGTCCTGACACATGTCTCGCTATACCGCCCATCCCGACGCTTGTCGGCGAAACAAGCACCACGTCATACCCAGCCGTCAACTCAGCCAACAAACCCACACACGCTTCATCTTTAAATGTGTGCAGCGATTTGGAAAAATTCGGTGAAGGCGTTCTGGGGAAGGTCAGGACACGTAAGATAAAGACGCTCGCCAAAGAGATAAAGGAAGGCTATGCCGACAGAGTTTCGACAAGCTTCGAAGAGAACAAGAAACTCGTCAGAGAGGTGCTCGAGGGCAGGTTCTCTAAAAAGCTGGCAAACAGGATTGCAGGCTATCTTGTGGCGTTGAAGAAGCTTGAGCTCAAGGCTCAGAGAGCCTCGGAACCCCAGGCCGCTGAGCCATCAACGCCTGAGTCTTAAAGCCAACACCACCACGGCGACTAAGACGATTAAAGCGGTTATTGGGATTATGATGTCTAATGAGGGTGCTTGAGCGGTCTGTGCTGTGGTCTGGATGGTTGTCTGAGGTTGCGTGGTCGCCGTGGGAGTTTGTGGCGTCGTTGGAGGCTGCGTTGTCATTTGCGGCGTCGTTGTCTGCTCGAGAGTTATGACTGTTGTGATGGTCTCAGTTCTCGTAGTTCCCTGAACAACCACTGTTCCCCGTGAGGTTGTTGGCGACACCACTTGCGTTGTGGTGAAAAACGTGCCCGGGAATGACTGGGTGCGTCTGAAGGTTGTTCCTTCGATGGTCCTGACTCCGGATGTGACAAGGGTGAGCGGTAGGAAGGTCCCCGGAATGGTGAAAGTTGTCCCCGCGAACTCCGTCGAAAATCCGCCGAACGCTACCAATATTGTGGCGGGAACAGTCTGCAAGATGTAGGAAAGTATGTCGGTGATTGTGATGACGGTGCAGGCTTCTTTCTTATTTCCGTAGACTGGGATGGTCGTGGTAAAAACCCCAACGACTACGGGCAGGTTTTCCACCCCCGAAACGGTTACGGTGGTCCCGCCTTCAACACGCGTAACCGTGGTCGCATAGCTTTGCAAAGTGAAAACAGTGCTGAAGGTTGTCCCGGGAATATGTATTGTTGTCCCCGGGATTGCTATCACCGACGGAGGTGCTTGAGCTGTGAAGGTGTATGTGCAGACTTGACCTGGTCTTCGTTCCTCAACTACAACCACGTAGCCGGGAACCTGCACGGTAGCTACGATTGTGGTGCCGGAGATTGTTGTCTCAGTGGTGTAGGTGGTTGGCTGCACCGTTATTACACGGGTGGTGGTTGTGGTGATGACTGTTTGGCTGTGAACATAACCCATCAACCCGATCAAAACCAGAACGATAATGCCTAACGCTTTTAATCGGTCAAACTCCATATCACCGATTTGACTGCAAAGCACCATTTATGCCTTTTTAGAACAGATAAAAGTAAGACAACGCTGTTTTACACGGGATGGGCGTCAAGCTGGGCGACATAATCCCTGAAACAGCAGTTGAAAAAACATCTCTCAAGAAGCTGACTGGAAAATCCGTCGCCATCGACGCATACAACATTCTTTACCAGTTCATCGCAACCATACGCGGCCCTGACGGAAGGCCCTTAATGGATAGAAGAGGCAGGGTCACAAGCCATTTGAGCGGCCTCTTCTTCAGAACTTTAAACTTCCTCCAAGAAGGGATAAAGCCCGTCTATGTTTTTGACGGGAGGCCGCCTGAGATGAAGCGGGAGACGATTGAAAGGAGGATGTTGGCTAGGGAGGAGGCTGGGAAGCTATATGCCGTTGCGTTGGAGGCCGGCGACTTGGAGACGGCGAGAAGGTATGCTCAGAGGGCTGCGACGCTGGAAAAATACATGGTTGAAAGCTCTGTAGACCTGTTGAATGCGATGGGCGTTCCCTATGTGATGGCGCCAGCCGAAGGCGAGGCCCAGGCTGCGTACATGGCGGCGAAAGGTTCAGTGTATGCTTCAGGCTCTCAGGACATGGATTCTCTGCTTTTCGGCTCCCCCCGTCTCGTCAGAAACCTATCCATTGTGGGAAGGAGAAAGCTTCCAAGGAGGAATGAGTACGTCGAGGTTGAGCCTGAGATAATACATCTGCAGAGGCTTCTGGAGGCTCTTGAGATAACACGCGAGCAGTTGATTGAAATCGGCCTGCTGGTCGGCACGGATTATTCGCCGCAGGTTAAGGGAGTGGGTCCGAAGACGGCGTTAAAGATAGTTAAGGAGCATGGCTCGCTTGAGAAAGCCGTCCAAGCCGGAGCTGTGCAGCTTGACTTCGACTATCAGGCTGTGAAAAACCTTTTCCTAAAGCCGGAAGTAACCGACCAGTATGTCTTGGCCCATAGGCCGCCTTCTGATGAAAAGGTTTTGGAGATTTTGGTGGAAGAGTTTGATTTCTCACGCGACAGGGTGTTGAAGGCTTTGGAGGAGCTTAGGCAAGCGACGGCGGGCAAATCAACAAGCCTTGATGCTTTCTTCAACTGACGTTTTCCACGAGCTCGACGACCTTTCTCTCCTCGTCGAGGCTCGAAACCCTAACCTTCCCATGTATCTCCAGCTTCATCAAGGTTTGCAGAAGGTCTTGAAGCGTTGGTTTAGGGTCGCTTCTACGGATTTCGTCGTATAGGGATTGAAGCATGGCTTTCCCACCCATCTTCCTCAGCAGCTCGAGCACCTTGGAATGAGTTGCCAAAGCTTTCAACCAATCATCATCAAAGGCTTCTCAGAAGCCCGTAGGACTTCGCCAACCTTCTCATACTCCCGCATCATCTGCGGCGATACGCTCGGCTTGACGAACATCAACGCCTCCTCAAAATCGCGCTTGAAGATCTTTTCGGTGTTCTTATCACGGCGTAGAGCCGCCAACGCAGCCTCTCGGCAGAGGGATTCTATGTCCGCTCCCGAAAACCCTTCGCACCGTGCTGCCAACGCCTCTATGTTCACGTCGTCAGCTAAAGGCATATTCCTCGTGTAGATGTAGAAGATTTCAGCCCTGGCTTTTTCGTCCGGCGGCGGTATGAGCAAAAGCCTGTCAAATCTTCCAGGCCGTAGGAGCGCTGGGTCAAGCATGTCAGGCCTGTTTGTCGCCCCTATCACAACTATGTCGTTAAGCTCCTCTATCCCGTCTATCTCCGCTAAGAGCTGGCTTGCGACACGGTTCGTCACGCCGGAGCTATCCTCCAGCATGTCCTTTCTAGGGGCTATGGCTTCGATCTCGTCGAAGAACACTATCGCGGGAGCGGCTTGACGAGCTTTCCTGAATATCTCCCGTATGGCTTTTTCCGACTCCCCAACCCATTTTGAGAAGATTTCAGGGCCTTTGACCGTGATAAAGTTAGCCTCACTCTCCGTTGCGATGGCCTTAGCGAGCAGCGTTTTACCGCATCCCGGAGGGCCGTAAAGCAGAACGCCTTTCGGCGGCTTTATACCAAGCTTCTCAAACTTGTCAGGATACTTCAGCGGCCACTCGATCATCTCTATGAGCTTCTGCTTGACGCTGTCAAGGCCTCCTATGTCCTCCCACCTGACCGTAGGTGTTTCAATCTCCACCTCTCTCAACGCGCTGGGCGTTATCTCTCTGTAAGCGTCTATGAAGTCTTTCATCGTCACCTCGAGGCTGTTGAGTATGTCGGGAGATATTCTCTCCCCGGAGAAGTCTATGCTTGGCAGGATACGTCGTATGGCTTTCATGGCAGCTTCACGGCAGAGAGCTGCTAGGTCAGCTCCTGTGTAGCCGCGGGTCATCTCTCCAAGCTTTTCAATCGACACGTCTTTCGACAACGGCATTCCTCTCGTGTGGATTGTTAGAATCTCCGTACGGCCTTTTTTATCGGGAATGCCTATCTCTATCTCCCTGTCGAACCTTCCTGGTCTTCGGAGGGCTGGGTCGAGGGCGTTGGGCCTGTTTGTCGCCCCTATCACTATCACGGAACCACGGCTCTCCAGCCCGTCCATCAGTGCGAGAAGCTGGGCAACCACCCGTTTCTCAACCTCGCCAGTAACCTCGCTTCTCTTCGGCGCTATGGCGTCTATTTCATCGATGAAGACTATGCTCGGCGCCTCCTCTTCGGCTTTCCTGAAAATCTCTCTCAACCGTGCTTCAGTCTCGCCGTAGTACTTGTTCATGATCTCAGGACCGTTTATCAGTATGAAGTTGGCTTCAGCCTCTGTCGCAACCGCCTTGGCCAGCAGCGTCTTTCCACAGCCAGGCGGCCCATAGAGCAGAACGCCCTTCGGCGGGTCTATTCCAAGCTTCTGGAAAAGCTCCGGAAAACGCAGAGGCAGCTCTATCATCTCTCTTACTCTCTGTATCTGCTCCTGAAGGCCGCCGATGTCTTCGTAGGTGACGCTCGTCCTCAACGTCTTTTCCTGAACAGTCCTGCTCTGGATGACCAGCTTTGTTTTCGGAGTAATTTTAGCTATCCCAGTCGGCCGCAGCTGCACTACGGCGAAGGTGAAGAGGTTGCCGAAGAAGAGGACGGGTATTATGTTCCGGTTTACGACAGGATATTCTATAAGCCTGCTTTTGACAAGCTTCGTGAAGTTTTCGTCGGCTTTTATCGACGTGTTGTAGGGTGCGAGGACAACAAGCTGCGCTTCTTTCACGGCGGCCTTCCTGACTATGACGTAGTCGTTGAGAGAAACCCCTGCGTTGTTTCTGATGTGGCCATCTATCCTTATCGTGTCCTTCTCCTTCTCGTCTTCAACGTATCCAAGCCAAACCGTGGCAGCTGTCAGCTTCTTCCCCCTAATCTCGATTATGTCTCCCGTCGAAAGACCTGCCTCGGCTCCCACACTCCTGTCAATCCTCGCAATCCCGTAACCCACATCACGTTGTTTAGCCTCTGCAACCCGGAGCCGAAGTTCCTTAACACTCATTCAGACAAATAGGAAAGAATGCAGAATTTAAACAATAATGCGTTACGGAGTGTTGACCGCTCCCATGACGAACGCTGTAAAGTAGTCAACCTAAAAGAGATATAGCATCGTGAGATTACTTAAAGGGCATGGTTGGAAAAACAGGGCTGGAAACCGTTAGATGGGTTGACGGAAAGAATGAGCTTCTTCTCCTCGACCAGAGAGCAATACCCCACAGGGTAAGCTATGTGAGATGCAGGACTTACAGGGATGTTGCGCTCGGTATCAAGAATATGACTGTCAGAGGCGCGCCTGCTATAGGTGTTGCAGCGGCTTTCGGCATAGCGCTCGCGGCCGTCAAGTCGCAGGCCAAAACACGGGAGGCTCTCCTGCGAGACATTCAACGTGCACAATCAGTTTTATCTAGGACGCGGCCCACGGCGGTCAACCTCTTCTGGTCGCTTGAACGAATGGGGAAGAAAGCAGAGCAGCTTGAAGGAGGTCCTGACGAGATAGCGGCTGGGCTTGTTGAGGAAGCCAAGAAAATCATGGAGGAGGATGTGAAGGTAAACAGGATGATCGGCAGGTTTGGCTCAGAGCTTATACCCGACGGCGCGAGGGTTTTGACGCACTGCAAATGGGCTGAGGCTTTCCAGCTCAGCAGAATGCTGGTGCCCTTGCGACCGCCGGCTACGGCACGGCCATAGGTGTGATAAGGGCGGCTTTCGAGTCGGGGAGAAAAGTGTTTGTTTACGCCAGCGAGACAAGGCCGAGGCTGCAGGGAGCGAGGCTGACTGCTTTCGAGCTAAAGATGCTCAACATACCTGTGACGGTCATACCTGACACAGCCGTCGCATTCCTGATGTCCAAGAGCATGATCGACTGCGCCGTGGTTGGTGCCGACAGGATAATAGCGCAGACGGGACATGTGATAAACAAGATAGGAACTCTTTCGGCAGCCGTCAACGCACATCATTTCAACATACCATTCTACGTTGCAGCCCCCCTGTCAACCATAGACCTGAAAAAATCTGTGGATGAAGTGGTGATCGAGGAGAGGCCTGAGGACGAGGTTCATTACGTCGGTAGAACAAGGATTACCCCGAAAGGCGTCAAGGCCCTTAACTACGCCTTCGACATAACCCCGCCGGAGCTTGTTACAGCCGTCATAACGGAGAAAGGTGTTTTTAAGCCGGATGAGCTTAAAAAATTCCTCTTAGGCTAGCCCACGAAAATCTCCACCAGCATTATCAAAAGGGCCGCAGCCACGCCCAGAGCCGCCATCCTCAAACCCGATTTAACCATGCTTGATCTCGAGAACCTTCCCAGCAGCAAGCCAAGCACAAAAAGTATTGTAAGCCCAATCACCGTTGAAATGTATGATGCTACCGGTGCCAGCTCTTTGTAGATTGCCGCCGCCATGTAGGGTGAGAGCACGGCAAGAGATAATGCGAAGGTGGAAATTCCTCCGATGAGCGATGTTATCACGTTCCCCAATGCTCCAGCTCTACCGATGACGGTGTCGCTGACATCCGTCAACATCGACTCCCGCAGCTCCTTAATCATACGCTGTGTCTCGGCGCTCTCTGTCAAGTATATCCCGGAAACCCCGGATACAAGCATGGCTATCGACATCCCCAACCCTGCGAAAACAACAGTTGAGACCTGTGTGCCGGGCACTATGGAGGCTCCTAGCGAAAGACCCATCATGGCGAGAACCCCGTCGAACGAGTTGCTGAAAAAGTAGCGTCTCACAGCCACGGTCTTACCTGAGTAGGCCAAGACCCTGCTAAACCTATCTCTCAACGCTCCCAGCAAAGACCTCAGGCTTCTAATCATGTCTGTTCAGACAACAGCGTCAAACAGTGCGCAACGCTGGCTTAAAAGGAATACTGGATTGATTTATAAATGTGGGCAACGGTCTGCCGGCATGCCTGGGTTCAGGCTGAAAGTTACGTTGGTGGCGATGCTGGCTGCGGGGCTTTACCTGACTTTCTACGCTTTCGCACAGCTGGGCATAGTGCCGTCGGTGGCGGAGAGGATAGTTTACGTGGCTACGGTCGTCTTTGCTGGTGCATACCTCATAAGGCTGACAGGCTCTTACATCGTCAAAACCTTCAAGCCTGTTGTTGGACAGCAGGCTGTAGGCGTTTCACTTATGGTGCAGCTGTTGGGCTATGTAATCATAGCGGTTTTCCTACTGTCCTCGCTTGGGATCCCGCCTGAAACAGCCTTGGCTGGCGGAACCTTGACTGGGCTTGTGATAGGCTTGGCTGGACAGACAACCCTTTCGAACGTTATAGCGGGCATCATCATCCTTTTGTCTAGGCCCTTCAAGATAGGCGACCGTGTAGCAATAGTTACGAGCTCAATACCATATCAGTGGGCCTTCCTGCCGGGGTACAAGTATTTTTCAAGGGATTATGTTGTCCCAGCATACTCGGGCGTGGTCGAGCACATGAGCCTGATGTACACGACGCTCGTGACAGACGACGGGCTTGTGATGAGGATTCCAAACAACCTCATACTGGCCAACTCCGCGGTCGCAAACTATTCTGAGGTGAGCGAGAGGGTCAGGAAGCTGAGGTATGAATTCCCAATAGACATCAGCCCCAGCGAAGTGCTGGAGGCGGTAAAAGCCAAGCTTGCAGACATAAACGGCGTCCAATCGATCTACCTAGAGGAGCAGAGCGACAAAACATACTACATCCTCACGGTGGTGTTTGAAGCCCCGCTCCATGCATGGCGTGAGATGAAATCCCAAATCCTAGCCCGGGTGATTGAGGTTCATAGAATAATGAGGCTGAGCACTCAAGCGCAGCAGTAATATCTTTATAAGACTCTACATGCTGTTGCTGGAAGGGATGAAAGCCAAAAACTACCGGAGGCCTGAGGGGATGACATACGCTAGAAACGAGTACATCCACGGCCCCCCACCTTCAAGGATAACCAAATACACCGCCGGGCTGTACCGCAACGACTACACCCACGAGCTATTGCTAGTTCCGGAAACAGACCTTCAGATCAGGGACGTGGCCATCGAGTCGGCTAGGATAGCTGTAAACAAAATGTTGACGGAGAAGCTGAACGACAAATTCTATCTTGAGGTCACAGCTCATCCCCACCATGTTCTCAGGGAGAACAAGATGATCTTCGGAGCTCACGCTGACAGGCTGCAGGAGGGTATGAGGAGAGCTTTCGGAAAACCGGTTGGCAGGGCTGCGAGAGTTGAGGCTGGCGAGCCTGTTTTGAGGCTGCTCGTATATGCAGACGGCGTGGCTATGGGACGTGAGGCTTTGGAGCTAGCCGGGAAGAAGCTGCCCAAAAAATACTATGTTCTCGTGAACCAGCTGGTCCAAAGTGCCCGAGCCTGATGAATGGGCTATAGTTTACGTTGACGGAGCTTCCCGCGGAAACCCAGGCCCTGCTGGGATAGGAATCGTCATAAAGATAGGCAACGATGTTGAGAAACACCGAGAATACGTTGGGAGGCAGACGAACAACCGAGCCGAATACATCGCTTTAGTAAAGGCGTTGGAGAAGGTTTTGTCAAAAAACATCCGAAAGGTACGGGTTTACACCGACAGCCAGCTACTGGCGAAACAGGTTAGCGGAGAATACAGGGTTAGAAGCAGGTCTTTGTCAGAGCTCCACAACATCGTCGCAAAGCTCAGGTCAGCTCTGGAGGAGTTTGAAATAAAATATGTAGATAGGGTTTTTAACGCGGAGGCCGACAGGCTTGCCAACCAAGCCATCGACGAGGCTACGCGCTGACGGTTACCACAACCTTCTCCTCGACTGTTTTCTTCGCAGCCTCCCTAACCTTCCTCAACACCATCTCATACTCTTCATCTGTCATGCAGTGGCACATGGTGGAGTTCGTTGGACTTGCTTGGATATAAACAGTTTGGGGTAACCAAGGAATGTTGTTCAACCCTTTTTTAACCAGCTTTTCCAGATGATGTGCATGGATAAGGTCTACAAGCTGGCTGGCCTTAGGAAGGCTGTTGCCGAGAGGTTGGGATACAGCCTCCGTACGTCGCTGCCTGTCGCCTTGATGACAGACTATGACGCGTCAAGGCTGCTCACGGTCTACAACGGACTAAAGCAAAAGCTGGGGGTCGAAAGCCCTAGCCTGACAGCTCTCATTACAAAATCCGTCGGCAACCTTCTCAGCCGCTATAAAGACTTTAACGCTGTAGTTGAGGGCGACGAGGTCAGGGTAATGGATGAGGTAAACATCGCAGTCGCAGTTGATACCCCTCGGGGGCTTTACGCTCCTACGATAAAGAACGTGGATGGAAAAACTGTTTTTGAGATTGAGGCTGAGCTTAGGAGGCTTGTGGAGAGAGCTGAGAAAGGCACGATTACGTTGAACGAATTGGTTGGACACAGCTTCACCATCTCAAACCTAGGACACCTAGATGTCATTTACTTCACACCCATCATAAACCCGCCGGACGTATGCATCTTAGGGGTTGGAGCGATAAAGGACTATGGCTATGGGCCTAGAGGCCATTTGACCCTCGTCTTCGACCACCGGGTTGTCGATGGAGCACCTGCAGCAGCCTTCTTACGGGAGATAAGGAAAAGCTTGGAGAACCCTGCAATCCCCTGAGACATCCATTCTGGATGCACAGATTTTTATTGTTGGCATGTTTTTTGAAAAACCGTGTCGTATGCGGTGGCGGTGCT
>JAWBJZ010000025.1:0-23720 GCA_038832005.1 Candidatus Caldarchaeum sp. | reverse complement strand
CGACGATTTCCCTTAGAAAGCTCATGTCCACGATCCTGAGAGGATTTTGTGAGATAAGCCCTGCTATTTTCTTCACAGCCTCAACCTCGCGTGGGTTCCTTCGGTATGTTAAGAAGGTGATTGGAACTATCGTATGTCCTTCGCTGTGAAGCTTCCAAGCCATGACCGTTGAGTCTATGCCGCCTGACAAAAGTGCGACGGTCTTCATGTTGAGGATGTGGCCGACTTGCCCAATCCCTCAGTCATGCGGACGGTGATTTTCGTGATGTTTGATGGCAGCAGTTTCTTCACCCTCTCGGCAATATGCTCAGAGATGTTCTCCACGGTCGAGTCCTGGTCGATTACATATACCGATGTTCTGGGCAGCATGAGCTCATACCTGCCGCCGATGCCGTCGAAAACTATCCTGACAGCACCATTCCTATCTTCCACAATATAGCGTGAGGCAACGATAAGCTTGTGGTCCATCTCGTCTATCACTCTCTTGACGATCTTTTTCAGCTCGCCGAACTCCAAAACCATGTCTCCTATCTTCTGACCTACGACCTTGACGTTGACCATGGAGGTGTGTCCGTGGAGGACGCCGCATTTAGGCGAAGAGGGTAAAAAGTGTGCATAATCAAAGTTTAGGCTTGGCCCTCCCACCTCGATTGCTTTAAGCCTTCTAACGGCGATGTTCTCAACCATTTTCCATGTACCTCTTGTGCAAATCGTCCGAGTAGTGGTGATACTTTAGTATTATCGGGCACCACTCCTTTTCAGGACAGTATCGTAGATGTCTGCACTTCTCACCGATGACTGTGGAGAGGGTGGGGGCGGCTTTGACGACGTCGTGCATGATTTTGTAGGCTATTCCCCTCTCCTCCCACTGAGCATACTTGCACGTTCTTGTTGCGATGAAGCCCGTTGGATGCAGCAAGTTAAACCCGTTGTACAGCCTGACGACGTAGAGCTTCAGGGCCTGCGGGAGTATCAGCACCGCGGTCGAAGGTTTCAAACCTCTCCTCAAAAACGTGTCATAGGTCTCAAACGCCTTGGAGGCAAGCCTCTGGAAGAGAGACCGTGCTCTTTCATCCTTCTTGACAGCAGGCGGGACAACGACGTATCTCTCAACGTTTTTTACGGCTCTTTCAGAGGCCGAGTAGATTGACTCAACGGCCGTGGGGACTGTTCTGTGACGTATGGCTTGATGGTATGCAACCAGAGACATCGGTTCTAGAACTGTCGCCGTGGCCAGCGGGTTGACGGTGTCGAACAATTCTTTCAGCTGGGCGGCCAAAAGCTCTTCGAGAAGAGCTCCGTTCTCGATGAGTGTGAACACGTTGAGCACCATCGGCTCTTCAGGATATCCGTTTCCAGAGATTATGGACTGCATGATGCTGTCTTCAGGCTTGTAGGGGTTGGGGTATGGGTAGGTGGCTGTACGGTTTCGAAACCCTAGACGGGCTTCCAGCAAAACAGGCGACAACTCTCGCGCTATTTGCTCAAATTTTTCAGCGAACTCCACGACTTCATGCGGAAAATACTGCGTTGATTCACGGTCTCTGCAGAGCTGTAGGAGTGGGATGTAGTTTTCGAGGCTTGTGCTTATGAACAGCGATGTTTTGGTGCTGAGGGGGAGGATGTAGCGAGCGTCCTCGATGGCTACGCCCGTCCCGACAAGCGTGACGTATCCCTCGTAAAGCTCTTTGACTGTTTCCTTGAATAACTCATCCAAGTCCGACGGCAAACCCACGGGTTCGACGAAGGAGCTCCTTTCAACCTTAGCCCTTCTCTGAGATTCCTGCAAGTAGGAGCCGAACGGAGGCGCTACAAGCAAGAGGGAAAGGGCCCTGCTGCATTCCCTTACCTCCATCTGGATTTGAAGGGATGTTGTTATCGATGCATGGCCTCTTCTCGTCGACTCCCTGTGAATTCTTCGAGCGATTTTGTTGAGGTCTTTTCCATCGTCAAGCATTTTAGCAATCCTCTTCTCCACTGAAACACCCTCAAACGTGCCGGCGCCCTCAGCCGCTATGAAGACATCGGGCCCTATCTCAACTTCAACGCCGCCGCGGTTGAGCGTCGTCTTCGGCCCATAGCTGTAAAGCTTAACCTCAACCATTATCCAGCGAGAATGTTATCCGCGCCACCTATAAATGGTGTCTTTCACCCCTATATTCAGGTACCCAGCCGACATTGTTGATGGATTTACAGACTTTCCTGCTGGGCTTGGCCTACATATTTCCTGCATACGTTTCTAACGCAACTCCCGTTGTTGTCTCAAAGATGTTGAAGAGGCTCCATCCCATAGACCGAGGCTATGTGTTCGTCGACGGGAGAAGGCTTTTTGGAGATGGGAAAACCTTTGAGGGCTTTGTCTCGGGGACTGTTGCAGGGTTTGCTGCAGGGCTGTTGTTAAGCCGTGCCTTGCCATGGCTGCTCAGCTTGCCGGAGGCTTTTCTGCTGGCTGTGGGTGCGTTGGTCGGCGACGTGGCCGGAGCGTTCGTAAAACGTAGGCTAGGACTTCAGACCGGCCGTCCGGCGCCGCTTCTCGACCAGCTGGGGTTTCTGGCTGTCGCTTTTGCTCTCGTTCATTCTACGCTCGGCCTGCCAGCTTGGCTCGACCCCTTAACGGTTCTTTCTCTAATGGCCTTCACGGTCTTCATGCATGTGGGGACGAACGCCGTCGCATACATCCTCAGGCTCAAGGACAGATGGTATTAGAGCGCCAGCTCAGGTTTAATCGTTTTGATAAGCTTTCTTAGCTTATCAAACACGGCTTCGAGTGTTTTGAGGTGGTCTGTCTTCGGCCTCGCTCCCAGGAACCTCGCCGTTTTTTCGAGCTCTGGCCCGTTGATTTTCAGGTGTTGTTTGATGAAGAGCTGGAGGTCGAGATGCATGAGGTTGTGCAGAGGCGAGGGGTCTGCCCCCACATGTAAAGACCATGCCGTCAAAATCGGCACATCCCTTTCGGCACCGCCCCAAGTAACCAGTATGTCATAGCCGTCTAAAACTTTCATCAGTCTTTTGAGCGTCGTCTGCCTGCCGTCCCGGAAGACGTGTCCAACGCCGTCTTCGTCGAGAAGCTCGACCGTGTTTACCTCAGCCTTGTCTGGAGGGCATTCAACCTTCATGAAAACTATGCGTGGGCCGATGGCTCGCTTTTTCAAGTACCGGTCTGCCACGACCTCATGTATTCGAGTTGTTTTGGTGTGAGCTTCTCCAGCGTCACGCCTAGAGTCTCCAGCTTTATGCGCGCCACCATCCTGTCTATGTCCGCGGGAACGTCGTAAACCTTCTTCCCAAGCTTTTCATGGTTTTCCACTATGTAGCGGAGTGATTCCGCCTGCAGTGCGAAGGACAGGTCCATCACCTCGGACGGATGGCCTTCAGCACAGACCAAGTTGACCAGCCTGCCTTCCGCGAGCAGGTATATCTTCCTCCCGTTCTTCAGTCTGTAAACTTCCACGTTTTCCTTAACTTTCTCAACCGCTACAGATGAATCCTTCAGTTCTTGCTTGTTTATCTCGACGTCCATATGGCCTGCGTTGGCAACCACCGCTCCGTTCTTCATCTTCAGCATGTGCTCGCCTCTTATTACGTCGATGTTTCCGGTGGCCGTGATGAAGACGTCGCCGTACTCAGCCGCCTTATCCATAGAGGTTACGATGTAGCCGGCCATGTACGCCTGCAGAGCTTTTATCGGGTCTGGCTCGACGACGGTAACTCTGGCGCCCAGCCCACGCGCCCTCTCCGCTATACCCATGCCTACGCGGCCGAACCCGCAGACAACAACGTTTTTGCCTGCGAGAAGAATGTTGGTCGCCCTCATCACACCGTCCAACGCCGATTGGCCAGTGCCCAGAGGGTTGTCGAACAAGCTTTTGGACATCGCGTCGTTGACGGCTATGATTGGATATCTGAGAACTCCCTCGGCCTCCATGGCTCGAAGTCTGTTAACGCCTGTGGTCGTCTCCTCTGTGCCGCCCTTAACCCTGTCTATGCGACGGCTTATGTCGCCGGCTGTTTCCCTGACGATGTCAACAGCCTCGTCCTTGATGCCGAGGGCTATTTTATGGATAGAGGTTACTAGGTCTGCTCCGTCGTCAACCGTCAAGTCGGGAGCGTGGGAGAGCGCTTTGCCAATGGCTTGATAATAGTCACGGGCTGACATTCCTCTGAATGCATAAACCTCGAAGCCTTCTGCGGCCAGAGCAGCTGCCACATCATCCTGAGTGCTTAAAGGGTTCGACGCACATAAAACCACCTTAGCCCCACCATCCCGCAACGTCCTGGCCAGAACAGCCGTCTCCTTCGTGACATGCAGGCACGCAGATATTGTCAGACCGTGAAAAGGCTTCTCAGCCGAATACTTTCTCCTTAGAAAATGCAGCACCTGCATCGAAGCCTCTGCAACCTCAATTCTCCTAAAACCCAGCTCAGCCATTCCAACGTCTCTAGCGAACGTTGAAGCCAAACCTTTCGCCTGCTTTTTCATCAAGCTTTGTTTTAAACATCTCTCCCGCACATAATACTTCTTAAATAGCGCTGGTAACATGAATGTGTTGGAGTGACGTTCGACTTAGCTAGCAAGGAGTTTTACATCCAGCTGCTCGACAACGTCATGACGAAAGTGTCAAGAGGAACTTCGACCGCTGGAGACAGGGTGCTGGAGCTCAGGCCCAACCTAGTTTATGACGCGAAGAACACCATCCTCACGAACCTCGGCCAGATAGCCAAAACCCTGAACCGTGAGCCAGCGCATTTCGCGCGTTTCCTGCTGAAGGAAACCGGCCGAGCCGGCTCCGTTTCAGACGACAAGCTGTTCATGCAGGGGAAAATGACTGTGGAAGAAGCTAAGAGACTCATGGACCTCTATGTGAAAGAGTTTGTAAGATGTCCTGTTTGCAACGGCATAGACACGAGGATCGTGAGCGAGAAAAGGTTCAGGTTCCTGATATGCGATGCCTGCGGGGCGAAGAACCCTGTTAGAAGAATATAGCGATGCAAGCGTCAAGAGATGCTGGGTCAAGACGCATCACTCGCGCACCGGAGAGATTGTCGTCGCCGTGTGTGACGAAGAGCTCATCGGGAGGAAGCTTAAGCTCTCTTCTGGTGTCTCGGTCGAGGTAACCGAGTCTTTTTACAAAGGCATGTTGGTGGCTGAAAAAGAAGTTGTGGAATACATCAGGATGGGTACGATAATCAATCTGCTGGGCGAGAAGGCGGTTTTCGCAGCCATCAAACACGGCTATGCCCGAAAAGACTCGATAATGTACGTGGACGGAATCCCACATCTGCAGCTCTATCTCTGAGGTGGCTGGTTTGAGGCTTGATGAACTGCAGAAAAAAGTGGACGAGTTTGAAAAGGCTAGGGGCTGGGAGAAATTCCGGGAGTCTCTGATATACGCGCACTTGATTGAGGAGCTGACGGAGATAGGCCGCTTCATACTTGCCAAAGAAGGATACAAGCGGGCGGACCTCGGCCATTCATCACCCGGCGACGACATAGGCAGCGAGTTCGCACAGTCTCTCACCCTGCTGATACAGCTGGCGAACAGGTTTGGCGTCGACCTTGAGGATGCGTTGGAGAAAGAGCTGGCGAAGATGGAGAGGAGATTTAACCCTAAAGAGTGGACGAAAGCTCTCAGCTCCGGCGGCGAGACCTAATCTCTTCTAGAATCTCCTGAGCTCTGTCAACTCTGATGATTTTCTCTCTGACCATGGCTTCGGCCACGAGGTCTATCTCATCTCCAACCGCTCCAGCCATCACCGCGATGTTCTTCGCGTGGAGCGACATATGGCCCGCCTGTATGCCCTCAGCAGCCAAGGCCCTGAGGGCCGCTAAGTTTTGGACTAGGCCGACCGCCGCCATGACCTCGGCAAGCTCCTTGGCTGTCTTGACGCCGAGAATCTTTAGACAGGTTTTTGCGACAGGGTTTGTCCGGGTTGCACCTCCTACTATTCCAACCGCCAGCGGAAGCTCGATAGTTCCAACAAGGTCGCCGTCAGGCATCTGCTCCCATACTGTCAACGGCTCATACCTACCGCTGCGTGCGGCGTAGGCATGTGCACCAGCCTCCAAAGCCCTCCAGTCGTTTCCCGTTGCGATGGCGACAGCGTCTATGCCGTTCATTATCCCTTTGTTGTGTGTGGCAGCACGGTATGGGTCTGCTTTCGCGAATTGGTAGGCTTCGACTATGCCGTGGGCAACTTCTTTTCCGCCGACGGATTCGGCGGGGATGCGGGCGTAGGCTCTGGCTATGCGTTTGTCGGCTAGGTTGGAGATTATCCTGAGCCTGAAGGTTCCTCCCGCCATCCTCGCGAGCATGGGCGCAATCGCCTCGCACATCGTGTTTACGGCGTTGGCCCCCATCGCATCCCTCACGTCCACGATTAGATGAACCACCACCATAGAGCCTAAATCTGTCTCGAGAACCCTAGCCTCCACATCTTTCGCACCGCCGCCGAGGTTGACCAAAACGGGGTCCTTCTCATTGGCAGCAGCAATTATTTCATCCCTGCCCCTGAGTATCTCCATCTTAGCCGCGTAAGGGTTTGGAACGTTAACAAGCTGAACCTGCCCGATCATAAGCTGCTGGGGCTGGAAGGAATGGATGCCTCCGCCGTCTCTAGCCATCTTCGCCGCGTTGGAAGCTGCGGCCACGACGGAAGGCTCCTCCACCGCCATCGGCACAAGGTAGTCGACGTTGTTTATGAGAAAGTTCGTGGCTATGCCTAAGGGTAGTGGAAAAATCCCGACGACGTTCTCTATCATCCTACAGGCTGTGGAAAGGTCTAGACCACCTGACTTTATCAGCTGCTTCTCCTCGTTTGTCAGGTTGGCGAAATCGGCCACATGCTTCAACCTGTCGTCAGGGCTTAACTGATAAAAGCCAGCTATGCGGGAGCTCCGCTGCATGGAGATGACTGTTTGTATTGTTTTTTAAGCTTTTCCGACGACTAGTTTCACAGCAGCGGCCAAAGCAGCATACCTAGCTTTAACATCGTCGTCAGCGCCCGCGATTATCACCACATCGTTGACCGAAGGTTTGAAAAATTCCACCACCTGGCGGGCGAAGTGGGGTTGTTCGACTGTGAGGTTGGCAACCCGGGGCATGTATAGACCGTCAAACATGTATGTCAGCACCATCGCCGCGGAAGCACCGTTGCGTATCGCCTCATCCCTCTCCTCCACACCCGTCGAAACCCTATCAGCCAACCCCTTAACAACCAGCCCATGATTGTGCTGAGCCTGCCAAGGCATGTTGAAAGACACAGCCTTGACCGCTGTTAGAAACTTCTTCAGGTAATCGTAGAGCTCACGGCCCTTATCGGTCAGGCTCAAGCCCTTCTGCGTTGACACGGCGAGGCCTTTCTCCGTCAGACGCGTCAGCATCGTCCTGACCGAGCCCTCGCCTATTCCGAGATAATCCGTCAGCCTTTTTCTACCCAGCACGGTGTGGGAGCCCAGCAAAAATACGGCGTACAATAGCTGGACCGTTGTGAACGCTGGCGAGGGGCCCTTCAGCTCCCTGTCCAGAAAAAGTTGTCTGAGAGTTTCCATCCAGCTCCATGACGGCAGAGTTTTAGATAAACTCTATGTTAGGCTAACGATAGGCTTTTGAGAAGTCTTTCCCGTGGTTTATCGTCCAAGTCGTCGAGGGATTGTCCAACGCCGACGAAGAGAAGCGGCTTGCCTGTTGCGTGGGATATTGATATGGCTGAGCCTCCTTTCGCGTCGGCATCGAGCTTTGAGAGAATCACGTAGTCTATTCCGACGACCTCGTCAAACATCTTGGCTTGGTTGACCGCTGCGTTTCCGGCAAGCGCGTCACCCGTGTAAACCACGTAGTCTGGCTTCACGACACGCTTGAGCTTACGCATCTCTTCAAGCAGCCCTCGGTCCACCTCGGTTCTCCCCGCAGTGTCTATCAGCACGAAGTTTACCTTGAGGGAGATGGCTTTGTTAAGGGCGTCGACAGCTACGGCGGCGGGGTCGGCGCCGTACTGCTGGGAAACGACAAGAAAGCCTGCTTTCTCGCCTAAGGTTTCCAGCTGCTCTATGGCACCGGCCCTGAAGGTGTCGGATGAGGCGAGTATGGCTGAGTAACCTTTTTTCCGTAAATAGTTAGCAACCTTCACCACAGTCGTCGTTTTTCCCGAGCCGTTTGGCCCGACGAAAAGCATCACGACAGGTTTTCCTGTCTTCTTTTTCTCCTCAGCCCGGCGCAAAACCTCAGCCAAATCTGCCGTCTTTATCAGGGACTCTACCGTCGCCCTTACATGCTCCCTGACAGCCTGTCTATGGTTTGAGAATCTTGGGACCTTGATCTCCCTTGTCGTTTTCCGCAGCCCGTCAACTATAGCCTCAGCCGTCTCCACCGCTACGTCTAACGCGACCATCTCGAGATAGAATTCCGACAGCGCTTTCTCAACTTCCTCTGGTGAAAGATGTGCAGAAGTTATTCTATCGACGACGCTGGAGAAGATTTTCGCAACACCCTTCAACATCTTTACGTACCTTGCTGGCGTTGAGCTGAGAGCGCTCTGCCGAGGAAGCTTCTAAGCTCCTCGACACGTGTCGAATACTCGCCGATCCTCTTTGACAGACTGTCCGACAACGCTTGAAGGTTCTGGCTTCTCCTCGTCAAAAGCTGCTGGGTGTCGTCCAAGGCTTTGACAGCGTATACCCCTGCACCTAGGCTTATGGTGACTTTCTCCAGCGAATCGAAGCTTGCCTCCGCGAAGGCACCCGCTCCAAGAGGAACCATAATCCTCATCTTCCCACCAGTCTTCTTAATCTCCTCGATGAGCTTCACGGCCTCTTCATGCTCTACAATGGAGCGCTGCACCGTAAGCAGCCTAGCCTGCAGGTCGGCGACGATCCTCTCAAGCACCTGAAGCTGCTCCAACGCCTGCGCTATCTCGGCCTCAGACATTCCTCAAAACCTACTTGAACGGCCCCTATTAACGTCACCTCTGGAAAACCCTTGTTATCGTCATGAGCTCCGGCCCGGTGGTTCTGGCTCCCACCACCACGCCCCACGAGTTGGCCACTATGCTGCTGCGGGGGAAGCGCACCCCCCCGTTCACCGTTCCAAGCTCCACATCAACCTTCAAAACCGTTTTCACAGTCTTAACGTCGTCTTCGTCCGCGTCGATATGCAGCAATGCGCCCTGATTGGTGGCCACAGCCACAGACCCTAAGTAGGTTCTGTCTGCGATGGTTGCTGCCGCCGCCTCAACCCCTAAGGCTTCGCCGATCGTTTTCACGTTGGCTCTTCCCAGCAGCGGGCTTACGAGAGCGCCTTTATCGTTGCAGAGCACTAAATTGCCCACCGCCGTGTATTTTGTATCGATTTTGACGACGTTGACGTCGGGGATGCTTCGACGGATTGTTTCCAGCTCATCTTTGAGGGCTAGGCTTGTGAGTATCAGTCCGTTGGAGTTTCCGGCTGCGAAGGGGGAAAGTAGAATGCTGTCGGCCAAGGAGACGGATACGGCTGTTGCGTTCAACACTTCTTCGAAAACCCTGCGTTTCGAGGGGTTGACGTGCTTTGAAATGAGGAGGTATCGGTCGGTTGCGAGGGCGAAAAGACCGACTTCAGCCGAGCCTAAAACAGTCTCCAGACGAATCTGCATAATTTCTCCATCTACTCCTCTTCTTCCTCCTTCCTCTCGCCCTCGAGCATCACAAACACGGTGTTCTCATCATCTTTTTGAAAAACAACTCTAATGCGTCTGGGCGGGTTCTGGCGGCCGTTCTCCCAGACTTTCTCACTCACCTTAGGCGAGATTTTCACGTTCTTGGCCTTTGCATGTCTTCTGGCGAAATCTTTAACCAGCCGTATCGCCGCGTCAGCCCTCCTAAGCCGTGAAGCCTTCCACGCATCATCCAGCGGAATAACATACACCCGCGTAGAATCCTCGCTCAAGCCCGGTGGCAACGCTCACCAACCAGCGTTTAAACCTATTCCCGAAAAACAAATAGTCTCCGGAAACCCAGTCTGTCTAGCATGTCTGAAGATGTCATCAAGGCTTTGGAGGCTGAGAAGAAGGAGTTGATGGACAGCTTGATGTACGCCCGAGCTGAGTTGCTGAACCTGAGAAGGCTGATGGAGCAGGAGACAAAAAGAGCTGAGTCATTTGCAGTAGAAAGACTGGCGAGAAAGCTACTCACGTTCTACGAAGACTTTGGAAGAGTCGTGAACGGGTTGAAGCAGGGAGAAGTTCCAGAAACACTCCACGAAGCTCTGAACATGCTTCTGAGAGAGATGGAAAAAATCCTGCAGTCAGAGGGGGTTGAGAAGATGGACGTGCAGGGCAAAGAGTTCAACCCCTTCGAGCACGAAGCCGTGGAATTCTTCGAGGCCGAGGACGTAACCGTAGACACCGTGGCGGACGTCATTTCACCCGGCTACAGGCTGCGCGACAAGGTTCTAAAACCGCCGAAGGTAAAGGTCGCTCGGCCTAAGAAGCGCGAAAACGGAAAGACCTGACCCGGAGGTTTTACAAACGCTATAGATTTTAATTCGAGTTTTGACATTCATGGGCTAGGGCTTATCAAAAGGGTGACCAAGCATGGCTGAGAAGATAATTGGGATAGACTTAGGGACGAGTAACTCGGCTGCGGCAGTCGTGATAGGTGGCAGGCCGACGATAATTCCTTCGATTGAAGGCGTTACGCTCTACGGCAAAGCTTTCCCCTCGTACGTTGCGATAACGAAGGAAGGCGACCTGATAATGGGCGAGCCGGCGAGAAGGCAGGCTGTCCTGAACCCAGATGGAACGGTGACGGCGTGGAAGAGGAAGATGGGGACAGACTACAAATACGTTCTCCACGGCAAGGAATTCACGCCGCAGCAGCTATCCGCTTTCCTGCTCCAGAAGATAAAGAGGGATGCGGAGGCGTTTTTAGGCGAGCCCGTGAAGAAAGCTGTTATAACAGTTCCCGCATACTTCAACGACAACCAGAGGCAGGCGACGAAGGACGCGGGCGTCATAGCCGGCCTCGAGGTTGTGAGAATAATAAACGAGCCCACCGCCGCCGCCCTAGCCTACGGCTTGAACAAACTGGACCAAGAGATGAAAATCCTTGTCTTCGACCTTGGAGGCGGAACACTGGATGTAACCATCATGGAGTTTGGCCAGGGCGTTTTCGAGGTCAAGGCGACTTCGGGCGACACTCAGCTCGGCGGCACCGACATGGACAAAGCCTTGACAGACTACGTCGTTGACAGTTACAGGAAGGAGACCGGTATAGACCTGCGGAACGATGCATCAGCCATGAACCGGATAAGAGAAGCTGCGGAGAGGGCTAAGATAGAGCTGTCTTCTATGACCGAAACCGAGATAAACCTGCCGTACATCGCTTACGACGCCTCAGGGCCGAAAAACCTTTACATGCGCATAAACAGGGCGACTTTGGAGCAGCTCGTCAGACCCATCGTCGAACGGTGCCGAGGCCCTATCATGCAGGCTCTTCAGGACGCTAAGCTACGGCCCGAGGATATAGACAAGATTATACTGGTTGGCGGGCCCACGAGGATGCCGATAGTGCAAGAGTTCATCAAAGAGGTTTTGGGGAAGGAGCCTGAGCGTGGCGTTGACCCGATGGAGTGTGTTGCGATGGGGGCGGCAATACAGGCTGCAATACTTTCCGGCGAGCTGAAAGACAAGGACATTGTGCTCCTCGACGTGGTTCCCATCTCACTCGGCGTCGAAACGCTGGGCGGCATATTCACAAAGATAATCGACAGGAACACTACGATACCGGTGAGGCGGAGCGAGATCTTCACGACCGCCGCCGATTTCCAGACGAGCGTCGAAATACATGTTCTTCAGGGTGAGAGGCCGATGGCCGCTGACAACGTCTCGCTGGGAAGGTTCACGCTGTCAGGGATACCGCCAGCTCCTAGGGGTGTGCCGAAAATCGAGGTCACCTTCGACATAAACGCCGACGGCATCCTAACCGTCACGGCTAAAGACCTTGGAACAGGCAAGGATGTGAGCGTAAAGATAACGGCGCCTCATAGGCTGTCGAAGGAGGAGGTTGAGAGGATGGTTCGCGAGGCTGAGCAGTTTGCGGAGCAGGACAGAAGGAAGAAGCAGGAGGCGGAGCTGCGGAACGAGGCTGATGCGATGATATACACGGTGGAGAAGGCTTTGAAGGAGCTGGGCGACAAGGTTCCAGCCGACACCAAAAAGGAAGTGGAGGAGGATGTGAAGAAGCTGCGTGACGCGCTTGCTGGAAAGGATGTCCAAGCCATCAAGGACGCGCTCGAGAGGCTTAGGAAGTCGGCTCAGAAGATAGGTGGAGCCGTCTACGGACAGGGCGCCGCCAGCTCTGGAAAGGAGCCTAAGACCTAGCTATGGCTGAGAATGGGAGAGACTATTACGAGATACTCGGCGTCCCCCGCAACGCCACTAAAGAGGAGATTAAGAGAGCGTACAGGCGGTTAGCCCTCCAATATCATCCTGACCGAAACAAGTCCCCTGACGCTGAGGAGAAGTTTAAGCAAATAAGTGAAGCATATGCGGTGCTGGTAGACGACGAGAAGCGAAGACTGTACGATATGTATGGGAAAGCCGGCGTGTCGAAAACATACAGCACCGAGGACCTGTTCCGCTCCACATGGTTCGACTTCGACGAGCTTTTCAGAGACCTAGGGCTAGGCGATTTTGAGTCAATCTTCGAACGGTTTTTCGGCTTCCGCAAAAGGCCTAAGCAGCCGGCTCCAACCTATGTCGAGACCGAGATTTCATTACGCGATGTTTTCAACGGCGGCAGGAAGGAAGTGCCCATCACGACAACCGAAAGATGTCCCCGCTGCAACGGGTCGGGAGGGGAGCCGGGACATGTGGAGAAATGCACAGCATGCAACGGCACAGGCCAGAAAGTCGAACGCGTCCACACAGGCTTCATGTACTTCACGTCAGTCACCACGTGCAGCCGGTGCGGCGGGTCTGGAGTCATGGTGAAGAAAGCATGTTCGACTTGCAAGGGTCGAGGGCATGTCGAGCAAACTGAGAAAGTGGTTGTTCAGGTCCCTGCAGGCTCTGCCGACGGAGACACAGTCGTTTTGCCCGGCAAAGGGTTGTTCGACCCTGAGTCGGGGAGAAGGGGAGACCTGTTCATCCGTTTCAGGCTTAGGCCGGGACGGCAGTTCATGCTTAACGGCGACAGGCTCGTAATGTTTCTTCCCGTTTCGCCGAGCGAGGTGGCGGCCGGGCGCGAGATATCTGTCAAGTTTTTCGACGGCGTTCTAAGGATTAAGCTGAGGAGGGAAAACCTGGACACGCCGGTCGTCTTCAGAGGCAGAGGCCTGCCTTTAAAGAATGGCAGGCGGGGCGACCTTGAGGTACGGCTTAGGCTTGTGCTTCCGGAGCATGTCAGCTCCGAGCTTTTGAGAATTTACGGTGAACTGCTGCCCCACGAGTCAGCTTACATGGACGAGCAGAGACATCGCCTTTTCTCTGAATAGCTTTTGAAACATACATCAGCGGATAGCGCAGCTGTTTGACATAACGCATTCTCGCCTCAACCACCGCCCCCCCATAACAAACTTCCACAGCCACGTCCAATTTTTCTGGAGTTAGCGTCCCATACCTGTAAACCCCTGCCTTCGCTGGAACCCCTGCTATTCTTAGTTTTACTTTTTTTCGATAGGGCTGGAGCATGAAGCTTTTCTCAACGGCTTTCTCGATGAAGGCTTTAACATCGGCTGCAACGGGGAAGCCGGCAACCGAATGGACTATGGCGCCGAGCGCTATCCCCGCCTCGAAAACAGCTCTATCCCTGTCGGTGAAGTCTGCCGGGAAAAATTTTCTCACAAACTCTTCAACGTGTTTCAACTTGACGAATCCTAGTCATGCCGCTAAAAAACTGTTTGAGACATAGCGTCCAAGGCCACAGTGTTTGATAGCCGCCTCTACGCCGGCATGATGGTGTTGGGATAAAGTCTTTAGAAGCGTTGTTTGCTCACTTTCATGGATTACGTAGAACGTTTCCTCAGCGTTTACGTAAACGCAAGGCGTGACCCGTCAGACGAAAACCTGCTCAACCTTCTGGAATCGCTGTTGCCTTTCTCCCCGCCCGGTGTTGAATGGGGGTTGGAGGTCGCAAGCTTAGCGGGCGTGACCTACATGCTTGAGGGCGGCAGGCTTGTCGCCGTCAAGGTTTCGAGAGACGAGTTCGGGCCCTTCATGCAGACCAACGTTGTCGAAATACCTCTTTCATCCCTGCCTTCAGCAGCGTTGAAAAACATCCGAGACGTTGACCAGTTTGTTCAAAAGCTGGTTAAGCATCTCTCCGGATGGGTGAAGGGGATGAAGGGTGAAAGTTTGCAGAAAAAGCTTGTCGAAAGGCTTCTCGAAACTTTAGGCGGTGGTGTGGATGATTGAGGAAGTGAGTATAGAGGATGTGATGGGCGACTATCCGTTCAAACTCTTTCGCGGAAAGCTTTGCTGTAAAGGTTTGTACGTGAGGTTTGAGGGTGTTGTTTATCAAAGCGTCGGCGGCCCGAACGTCAGAGCGTCTATCGATGAACAGGATGCAAAAACTCTGCTTGCAAAGGGTCTTACACTGCAGGAGATAGCGGCTTTGGAGCTTGAGCTGCAGCAGAAAATCTTGAACGGTGACGTAAGCATTGAAAGAGGCTGACGAAGTTCTTGAAACCATACGGAAATGTTTTGAGCTCGGCAGGAATGGGTTGTTTGAAGAGTTCACCGCGCTTCATGCCGAAAACTACACGAGGTTCAGCGACCTGCCGCCCCTCCGTCTTCAGGAACGTGATGAAGCGTTAAAGCTGAAGGCAAGCCTTCTGACCGAGCTGGTTGACTTCGAGTACGAAATAATCAACCCCACGGTGGAGTTGATGGAAGACATGGCGCTAGCGGTTTTCTACATGAGGTATAAGGGGTTGGCTGTAAACGACTATGCCTTCGAGGGACAGATGGTCAACGTAACAGTTAGATGCAGCGTTGTGTTGCAGAAAAGCGAGCATGGGTGGAGAATAGTCCACGAACACATGTCGAGAACTTTGGAAGGCTTGCTACCTGATTAGCGTGACAACCTCCGGCGGTGTCCTCGCCAAATCAATATACCCTCGGAGGGTTTTCTCAAGCTCGTAAACGTAGTGCATGCCTGCCGGGGGGCCGTCCAACCCGTAGAACACCCCTTTGCCGCGGACGTAGTACAGCCTTTCACCGGCCGGTTGGCCCGGACAATTGTGCTCGAGGTATTGTGTGTCGGATGCTTGCAAAAGCTGGTAGACCGGTTCTTCTCCTGCTTTGCAGACGAACAGGAGCCAGTGTTTGCCTTCAGCGGTTTGAGGAAGCATTCCCTCGGTCGAAGTCAGAACCTCGGGGCCTCTAGTCCCAACCCTTATGTCTCCGCAGCGTCTACACTTCCACGCCTCAACGACTTTCAGAAGCTCTCTGGCTTTGTATATGTTTAACGCACCATGATAGATGTAGTCGTGACCCGCCTCACAGCCATGCATCTTTAACCCTGCTTCTTTAGAATAACGGTCTCGCCTTTGTATTTCCGTTTGAACTCTTCAGCGTCTTCCTGCGACCCTACGATGGCGCCGTAGTGCATCGGTATGGCTACAGCAGGATTGATAGCGTTAGCAGCCTCGACAGCCTCGGATGCTGTCATCACATAGGTGCCGCTGACCGGCAGCAAAGCAACGTCAACCTTAAGCTGCTTCATCTCAGGTATGAAGTCGGTGTCGCCTGCGTGGTATATGGAAACATCCCCAACGGTAACTACGAATCCGACGCCTCCATACTCTTTGGGATGGAAAACCTTGCCAGGCTCTCTAAACTTGTTAACGTTGTATGCCGGCACGGCTTTCACGGTGACGTTGTCCAGCGTTAAGCTGTCACCCGGCGACACGTATTTCACTGTTCCCTTGCCCAGCTTCTTCAACTCATGCTCACAGTTCGCGGCGGCTACAATCGTCGTCTTGTCGGAGACGATTTTCCTTAGGTCGTCGAGGCTGAGATGGTCGAAATGGTCGTGGGTTATCAAAACTATGTCAGCCATAGGGCCGCCCGCTATCTTGTAGGGATCTATGTAGATAGTTTTGTCCTTTTTTATGAGAAAGCTGTCGTGACCAAGCCAGGTTATCTCCAAACCCTTGTACGTATATGTCATGTTCTATCTTGTCGTAACGCGTGTCTTTAAACTTTTTCCGCCTGAGAGCATCCGGACCATCTTGCTTCCAAAATCCTTGAGGGATTTCTCCAGCATGTCGCTTCCCATAAAGAGAAGGTTGTAGTCGCTGAACATGCAGGAAAACTTTACCTCAGCAGCTTTATCCCGCATAACTACCTCAACGACCTCCTCAAGCCTGCAAAACCTGTTTCTGCATCGAGCCCTGACAACGCCATTAGACGATTGGCTGAACTCAAGGTCGTCCACATAGTTTATCTCTGTGCCGCAGACACATCTGAGCATATGGTTCAGCCCGGAGCTCTCTAAAACCGTCGTGCACTTAATATTTGAGGTTGAGGCTACGGTTTCACATCCTTAAATCGCAACATCACAACCTGATGTTCGTGATAGACGTCCACTGTCATCTGACCGAGGAACCGCTTTACACAAACTTGGAAAAGATCCTCGAAGAGGCTAAGCAGGCTGGAGTCGCTGGTGTGATAACTTCGGGGATAGGCCACGCCGACTGCTTGAAAGCTCTGTCGATCGCGGACAACCGCTTCGTCCACGCCTCCCTTGGCATCGAACCATACGACCTAGAAGGCTATGAAAAAGTCATAGAGCTCATCAAGCATAACAGGGACAGAATCGTGGCTGTGGGCGAGGTAGGTCTCGACTATTACTGGGGCAAACGTGAAATGCGTGAAACTCAGCTGAGCGTTTTCAGAGAGTTCATCAGCCTCGCCGAAGAGACTGGTCTTCCGCTGGTCGTTCATTCACGCAGTGCAGGAAGATATGCCTTGGACGTGTTGATAGAGGCTGGTGCTGAGAAGGTGGTTATGCACGCTTTCGACGGCGCTGCAGCCGAAGCTGTGAGAGGAGCTTCAAAAGGGTTCTACTTCTCAATCCCGCCTTCGGTGGTCAGGTCTGAGCAGAAGCAAAAAATGGTGAAAAGGCTTGCGCTTGAAAACCTTCTGCTGGAAAGCGACGCGCCCGTGCTGGGGCCTGAGAGAGGCGTTGTAAACACTCCCGCAAACATCAAAATCTCCGCTGAAGCCATATCGCGTCTGAAAAACATACCTTTAGACAGGGTTGTCGAGGTTACGTTGGAAAACGCTAAAAACATTTTTAAGCTTTGAGCTGGGGCCTTGGTGGTGCCGTTGTCGTCAGAAGACCAGCATCTGCCGTGGGTTGAAAAATACAGGCCGAGAAGGCTTGACGACGTCGTAAACCAAGAGGAGGTTGTTGCCACGCTGAAAAACGTCGTTGCTACGAAAAACGTTCCACACATGCTTTTCGCGGGCCCTCCGGGAACGGGCAAGACAGCCACGGCCCACGCCTTCGCACAAGAGCTTTTCGGCCCAAGATATCTCGAGGACGGTCTCTTCGTCGAGATCAACGCCTCAGATGAAAGGGGGATCGAAACAATACGGGAAAGGGTCAAGACCTATGCGAGAACGGTTCCGTTCCGCGGGATAGGGTTTCGGATACTCTTGCTCGACGAAAGCGACCAGCTTACGGACGCCGCACAGCATGCTTTCAGACGGACGATGGAACAGTTTTCAGCGACATGCAGGTTCATACTTGCCGCAAACTACAGCAACAGAATAATTGAACCTATCCAATCTAGGTGCGCGGTACTGAGGTTCAAGCCCTTAAACATGCCGATGGTTGAGAAGATGCTTCGAAGAATTTCAGAGGCTGAGAAAATAGTGCTGGATGATTCTGCTGTGCAGGCCATCTATGAGTTCTCGCTCGGAGACATGCGTAAAGCCATAAACATACTCCAGTCAGCAGCCTCCCTGTCATCCAAGGTCGATGAAAAAACTGTGTATAAGGTGATGGGGCTTGTAAGCAGGGGTGAGGTGAGGAGAATGCTTGAGCTTGCTCTCGACGGAAAGTTCAAGGAAGCTAGAGACCTTTTACGAGAACTAATCTATGTAAAAGGCCATCAGGCTCAGGACATAATCTCCACGATGGCGAGGGAGATACCCAGCCTGAACGTCTCGGAAGACGACAAAATCAAGCTCGTAGACGTCTTGGGTGAGACAGACTACCGCATATCTCAGGGAGGCACGCCTGAAGTACAGCTTCAAGCCTTCCTAGCTAAGCTCAGCCTTGTGCAGAGGGCTGGTGATTGACGGTACTCTGGGCTGAGAAATACAGGCCGTCCAAGGTGTCCGAAATAGCAGATAATAAACAGGCTGTGGACGAGTTTTTGGAGTGGATTGGAGGCTGGCTTAAGGGCAGGCCTTCGAAGAAGGCGGCACTGCTTTATGGCCCTGCTGGCGTGGGCAAAACGTCGCTCGTGCATGCTTACTCAAGAGAGCATGGCTGGGAAGTTATCGAGATGAACGCAAGCGACTTTAGGACGCGTGAGAACGTCGAAAGGATTGTAGGCGCAGCCTCGTCTCAAGCCTCAATCACAGCCGCTAAGGGTAAGATTATCTTGATAGACGAGGTTGACGGCATAGAGGCTCGGGCCGACGCCGGAGCCGTACAAAGCCTCGTCAAGATTGTCGCAGAAAGCCGTGTCCCGATAGTCATGGTTGCAAACGACCCGTGGGACCCCAAGCTCGCCCCGCTCAGAGAAGTATGCCAGATGATACAGTTTAGAAGAATTCCAAAACCCACGGTCGCCGGACACATCAAAAAGATAGCGGCGATGGAAAAACTGAAGATATCCGAGGAGAAGGTTAAGGAGATAGCTGAAAGCTCGGGCGGGGACCTCAGGTCGGCGATAAACGACCTTCAGATGTATGCTTCTGCGGCAGATACGGGGCTTGAGGCCGGGGAGAGGGACAGGAGGAACGAGGTGTTTAACGCGCTGGCGACGGTTTTCAACGCAAAAAGCTACAGCAACGCTGTCTCTGCTTTGAACAACCTCGACTTAGAGCCCGTCGAGTTTTTCACATGGGTTTTAGACAACGCCCCCGAACAGCTCTCCCCAACGGACCTGGCGGCGGCTTTGGAGAACTTGGCGAAAGCTGACCTTTTTCTTCAGAGGGTAAACTCTAAGCAGGCCTGGCATCTGCTGAGGTATGCTGTGCCTTTCATGACGGCGGGTGTTGCGCTGGCAAAGAAGAAGACTACTCCAAAATTCGTCAAATTCAGCTATCCCAGCAGGATAAGATATCTAAGCCAGACAAGGGGGGAAAGAGAGATGGTTGAAAGCATCTGCTCCAAGCTGGGCAGGGCGCTCCACATGTCGAGCAGAAAAGCGAGAACCGAGGCCCTTCCATTCATCAAAGTCATGCTAAGCTCCGACGGCGAAGAACTGGCCGATTTCTTCGAACTAACCGATAGAGAGGTTGAGTTTCTCCGAGGCGGGGAGGCCAAGAAGCCTAGGGGGAGGTCTCGCGGTTAAGGTCTTCGACCAACTCTCTCTCAAGCAGCTGGACTGGGATGCCCGGCAGGTATACGTACGTCTTCCTCCCCCTTGCGCCCTCGCTCCTGATGCTCAGACGTAGAAACCCAAGGTCCTGCAGCTGCTGGATAGTTTCCCAGAAGGTTGTGTAGCCCTTCGCCTCGTCTCCCATCTCCTCGCAGACGATTTTATAGTGTTGGAAGAGCTCGGCGGCCGTTATGGCGGTCCGGTTTCCCGCGAGACCTCTTGCAGAGGCAAGCAAGACAAGCTTCTCATCCCGCCTTAAGTATGAGAGGTTTTCCTTTCTGATGGTTGGGTAAACGCTTGCCAACGCTTTCCTTACATGCTCAGCCGTCACTTTTACACTTCCCTCGGCTTCCGCATACTTTCCAGTCCTCCAGAGAAGGTCTATGGCGTAGCGTGCATCTTTCCGCTCGGCCGCAGCCTCCGCGAGAAACTCGAGCACCTCATCGGATATAGCGTCTTTGTAGAACGCTTCCGACGCCCTGTACCGAAGGATTTCGAACAGCTGTGTGTAATCGTATTCGTTTAAGTGTATGTTGTTGCCGCCGAGACCGCTTAACGTTTGTGCATCCAACCTCTCAAGAAAGTCAAGCTCCCTGAAGATGAAGATGACGGAGATGAGACCACCCTCCTGGACGTCCTCGCCGCTTCGTGTCAACAGGTAGATAGGTGTGCCGCCCTCCCCTGAGATGAGCGCTTCTACCTCATCTAGGCAAAGAATCAGCCTGACGCTGTTCAAACGCAGATACTTCAACAATATCTCGAGGATTTCCTCGTCGGAATAACCTCTTCTCGGAAGGCTGACGCCCAACTGCTCGACAACCTTCCTCAAGATAGTGTAAAGCGACTTGTTTATCCTACAGTTGACATGAACGTAGCGGACCTTCTTTCCCGCCTTCCTTGCTTCACGCTCCATGCCATGGCCGAAAAGCTTTGCGAGGCTCGTCTTCCCAGTTCCCACCGCACCCGAAATGAAAACCCTAACTTGGAAAGGCCTGTCGTCGGTTAGAAGTGAGGAGAAGAAAGAGCTGAGAAGCCTGAGCTCCTCCTCCCTGTACAACAGCTTTTCCGGAACATACTCGGGGGAGAGCTTCTCCTCGTTCTTGAAGACCGGCATAACCTGCCAATATCTTCTCCACCGCCGGCATAAAAGATTGAGAGATGGCTGAAAGTGGGGCTACTCTTAAATCCAGAACCGTTCTGCACCCTCAAGTTAGCTGTTTTCAAACATTCAACCGATGACTGTCTTCACAAACACAGCCCTAAAGACATTCTCGTACTTCGTAGGGCTTGGCAAAGATGTTAAGTTACTCATAACTGGTCAAGCTTTTTTCACGTTTCAGATGGGTTTGACGCAGCTGGTTCTCTCCATATTTTTCGCCAAGGCTGGCTGAATCCTTCGGAGTAGTTCGCACAATAGTTTATTCCCAGACTCTTGCTACAATATTGCTGGTTTCGATCCCCCTCGCTGAAAGTTACGCCGTAGCAGGAGTTCTAGTCGTTTTGAGAGGCTTGTTTATGAACATGGTTAACCCGCTCGTCACATCGCTCATTTTAGGTTTAACCGACCCTGAGGAACGAGCGACTTCGTCGGGCGTGATGGCGATTACATGGAGTGTTCCAAACGCTGCTACGCCTACCGTTGGAGGGTATTTAATGCAGAATGTTTCTCTCTCCCTACCCTTTTACCTCTGCGGAATCTTCTACGTTTTCTTCCGAGGCAAGAACCCTCACACCTAGCCAGCTTCTATAATAACATCATGTTTTGAGAGTTAAATCATGCGTTGAGACGTTTTCTTGGATTGACTGAGGTCTGGGAACCCATCCCAGGAGTTAAGGCAATAGAGCTCGACATGGACGTTGAAAAACCCGTGAGATGCTTTTTACTAGAGAACATCGACGGCTACTATTTGGTTGACACTGGCTATCGGAAAACGGTTAACGACCTACTGCGCATAGTTGAAAAATACATGATCTCAAAGACTGTTTTGACCCATCTCCACTTAGACCATTCGGGCGGCGCATCCGCAGTCAAAGCAAACAAAGCCGCAAAGCTGGTCTTCCACGAAAAGGAACTTCATACACTTAGACAGGCTCTTAAGGCCGAATCATGGCTGTCAAGAATCTTTCAAGGAGAGGAGCTCTCAACCTTGAAAGCGGCTTTAAGCTATCTACAGACTTTCCCCGAGCCGGATGCCTTTGCCTACGAAGGCATGATGCTAGGCTCTTGGCGGGTTTTGCACACTCCCGGCCACACACCGGGTCACGTCGTTCTGGTAGGCGAAGAAGCAGCAATCACAGGAGACCTGATATTGGGCGACGATACCTCAAACGTTGCCTACGTGCCGATAGACGGCTATCACCCTCTCTCAGATTATTTGAGGAGCCTCGTCAGGGTAGCGAGGCTTAACGTAAGCCTGATTCTGCCCTCGCATGGGGCTGTTTTCAAGGACTGCCGCCCCCGTGTGAAGGAGATTTTCTCACATCATTTTGAAAGGCTTTCTCAAACAGCTCAGGCATTGCGGAGAGGTATGAAGACTCCTTTAGAGGTCGCCAACGAGATAAAATGGTCTAAAGGCAGCTACAGTAGCCTAGGGCCGTTCGACAAATGGCTTGCAATACTTGAAACTCTCTCACACCTAGACTTCCTCGCCGAAACCGGCTATGCGGTCCAACATACAACCACAGAGTATAGCCTGGCTGAAGATGCTGACTGGAAAACCGTCAAGAAAAAATTGACGTCAATATCCGACGGTCTGTGGAGCATGTGAAAACCTGTCACAGCCCGGCTTAGCCGGTTATCTAGTCGCTGTATCGAATGCCTTAATGAGCTGTGTTAAGCCGGGGATGCTGCTCTCCCTTAGATACATGACCGGTGTACAGGTTTAGGGCGCGAGGGTTATGAGAGATTGCTTGACCGTTTCCACTTCGAAAGATTGAAGAAGAAGACTATAGTCGGTTATATCGTTTCCTGCTAATGCTCATTATAAATACTTTGATGCATTGGCTTGCAGCTTCTGCATGCAAAAGGCTTAAGAGACCCAATGTTCAAATTGGTGTTGCGATGATGAGTCTGACCAGGAGATTTCACCAATAAACCGACGAGTCAGTCATGGTTTTTTAATGAGCGGGGTGTTGGGGCGGTTCTTGGATAGTTTGCCTGCCTCTCGGAGGGCGCCTTTTTTGAAGGTGTTGCGTTTGTGGTGTGGTGGTGATGTTGACAGGTTTGTTGAAAAGGCGCGTGTTGATGAAGATTTTGTCGTGGAGACGGTTACGCGTGTTATAGAGGCCCTGAAGAGGGAGGGCTTGGCGCCGAAGACCGTGAACTTCTACCTATATCTGCTGAATAGGTTTTTCAAGTTTGCGAAGATTCGGCTTGACTGGGGCCGGCTTAGAATTGTGACGCAGATTCCGAAAAACCGTGTTTCCCGCGTTGACAGGCCGCCGACAGTGAACGAGCTGCGGAAGCTGATTCTGTCGGCTCAGAGCCGGCGGATGCGGGTTCTACTACATTTTCTCGCCGTCACGGGGTTGAGGCCTGCCGAAGCCTTTAGGTTGAAGCCGGAGAACTTTGACTTCGACGCCACGCCGCCGTCGGTTAGGTTTGTTTCGGCGAAGACGTTTCAGCCACGCGAGGTTTTTCTGACACGGGAGATAGCCGAAGAGCTCAGAAAATACATAGCGGAGAGAAAGGAAGAATACATGTTCGGCGACTACGTGAAGATTCCACGGAATTTCAACCGTGACTTCGACAACCTGAGAAAACGGGTTGGCCTTGACCATCGGGACCCCAGCGGAAGAGGATGGGTCATCCACCCCTACAGCCTCAGAAAGTTCTTCAAAACGCGGTTGGAAGAGGCTGGTGTAAACCCGTTGTGCATCGAGCTGTGGATGGGGCATGTGAGCGATGTTGTCCACGCATACTTCAAGCCGTCGCGGAAAATGTTGGTTGAGGAGTGGTCTAAGGCGGAGAAGGCCCTCACATTGTTCTCCGATGAAGAACCAGTAGGAGGCGATAGAAACAAGGTGGAGAGGCTGGAGAAAGAGCTTGATGAGCTTAGACGGTTGGTCGCCCAGCTGCGTTCCTTAGTTCTTGAACGAGACGCTGGCAAACCATGATACGGCGTTCAATCTCATCAAGCACCCTCTCAACCGTTTGCATGAAAACAGTTTTCTCAAAAA
>JAWBJZ010000024.1:0-24318 GCA_038832005.1 Candidatus Caldarchaeum sp. | reverse complement strand
GTCGAAAAATACTACAGGCCAGGTTCGTTCAGCAGACCTGCCTACGCAACCCTCGGCGTTCTGCTCGTCATCATCGGCTTAGCCATTTACGCTTGGCTCCAGCAGCTGACTCAAGGGCTTGGAGTCACAGGGCTTAACAGGCCAGTGGCCTGGGGCATCTACATGGCCAACTTCGTCTTCTTCATCAGCATCAGCATGTCTGGAACCTTCATCTCTTCCATCATGAGGTTGCTGAACTTTGAGTGGGGTAAGCCGGTTACGAGGATTGCTGAGGTCATAACCGTCGGAAGCCTCGTCATAGCCGCTCTCAACATCTTGTTCGACGTCGGCCAGCTGTTCCGCGCCCTCACCTACATACCCTTGTTCGGAAGAATACAGTCGCCGGTCGCCTGGGATGTCATAGTGCTGCTGTTCTACCTTCTCACAGGCCTCGGCTACCTCCACGTCGCCCTTATACCCGACGTCGCCGTAATGTCGGAGAACGAAAGCCGTTTCCAGCGGCTCTACAAGCTGTTACGCTACGACTGGAAAGGCGACAAAGACCAGCTCCACCTGCTTGAGTCGGGTCTCAAAATCCTCGCACTAGTCACGGTCCCCATAGCTGTGATGATGCACACGGTTACCGGATGGATTTTCGGCGGCATGAAGGCTGTGCCGACTTGGAACGATGCGATGATGGGACCATACTTCATCATAGGAGCGTTGCTGTCAGGCCTATCGCTGGTGATAATTGTTTCAGCGATTGTTAGATGGCGTTTTGGCTTAAGCGGGGTAATGCCGGAAAAAACGTTCGTAAACCTCGGCAACATGCTTTTGGTTTTCTTGCTGGGGTATCTTTACTTCTTCCTCGCTGAGACTTTCACGATCAGGTATGCAGCCGCCTCCGAAGATTTCATGGTTTCGGAGTTTTCGTGGACAGGCCCGTACAGCCCGCTCACATGGTATGTGCTCGCCTCCCTCGTTCTCGCCAGCGTCGTCCTCCTCATACCGAGGCTGAAAACCTTCAAAACTGTTGTGGCGATGGCTGCTGTAACGCTTCCCGCTATGTGGGTTAAGAGGGTGTTGATAGTTCTGCCCGGCTTGATGAACTACATGAGGCTTCCAACCGTGCAGTCAGCCATTCCCCAATACACACCGACCTATGTGGAGCTTCTGCTCACCGCAGGCTCTTTCGCAGGGCTTGCGTTAATCCTCCTGCTGTTTGCAAAACTTTTCCCAGTCCTCCCTGTCTGGGAGGTTTTCGGAATGCAGAAGACAAAAACTGAGCCAGGTTCCAGCATCTCGCTTCGAGCTGTGCTGACAGGCTGGATGTCTGGAATCTCTGTTTCATCGGCATACGTGTTTGCATGGGCTGTTTCAACCATCGTGTTCGCTGGCGAAAGCTCTGCAACAGCCTACTCTGTCAAACTCACACCAACAACGGTACAAGTGATGACGATACCGTCGCTCGCCACGACAGCTATGTTCAACCTGCTGATAATAGTGGCTTTAGCCGGCGTTCTGGCGATACTGTTCGTCAGAAAACAAAGATAGCTATTCAGCCTCTATCTTCTTCAGCTGCCGCCTGTACATCTCGATTATTTCTTCTGAGGTTGTTGCGTCCTCGGGCTTCTTGTCATCCCTAAGCCTGCCGGTGTACCGTGGAAACCTTATGCCTAGACCATAACCCTCCTTCAACACATCACGAGCGCATGTGTGAACAGGGCTGAGGGTAACCTCCGCGCCTATTATCTCCAAGACAACCCGCGGCTCCACCCAGATGTCCGGCTGCATGAGCGAGTCGACGCGGGCGCTTTTATGAGGTATCTTGAGCTGGTTGAGCATTTCGGTGAACCTTTCCAAGTCTTCGTCCTTGAAGCCTGAGCCGACCTTGCAGGCTGTTTGGAAAACGTCTCTTCCCGGGTCGTAGGCGGCCATCAACAAGGCTCCGAAACGGCCTTTCCTCCTTCCCTTCCCGTGGAAAGCACCAACGACCACCAAGTCGACGGTGTCTATCATCTCGCTGCGGTAGTCGCGTTTGAACTTAATCCACTGCCATCCACGGGCTCCAGCCCTGTAGACGCTGTCTTCCGCGACAGACTTGACGATAACCCCTTCGCATCCGTCCTCTACGGCTTCGGCGAATATCTTCTCAATCTCTTCTGGCGAGTCGGCCAGCAAGCCTTTACTCAGCTTTATCCTCTCATCTTCTTCGACAATCTTCTCGAGCGTCTTCCTTCTCTCTAGGAAGGTTTTCGTGGTGAGGTCTTCGCCGTCTAGGTAGAGTATGTCGAAGAAGTAGAGGGCCACCGGATATTCTTCAACGGCTTTCTCTATCTCCTTCTTTCTCTTGCGGTGCATGAGCTCTTGGAAGGGCAGCATCTCCCCTGTTTCAGGGTCGAGCGGGACCGCCTCGCACTCTAGAATGGCTTCCCCCGCTTTCACATGCGACCTAACCATTTCGACAACATCTGGATACTGGTGGGTTATGTTCTCCTGCCTGCGTGAGAAGACCCACACGTTTACACCTGCCTTATGTATCTGCATCCTTTCACCGTCATACTTGTATTCAGCAAACCCGCTTCCATCCATTTTCTCAAGAATCTCCTCGGCTGATGAAAGCCTCTCGGCCAGCATGCATCTGACGGGAATGCCTACATTTACGCTAAAGCGGGCTACTCCTTCCAACCCTTCCTTGGCCGCCGTCTTGGCTACAAGCCCTATGTCGGAGCTCAGGTTGTAGGCCCTTTCGTAAACATTTCTGTCGCCGCCGAAAGCTTTGGCCAAAGCGTCGAGCACCGTCATGTCCGCAACCCCGAGCCTCATGTTGCCCGTCACAATCCGCAGAATGTGTTTGGCCTCGAGAGGCGTTGCCTGCGACAGCAGCCCAGACAGGATAGCTGTCTTGACGTCAACCGCGCCTGGACCCGTGGACTTTGCAATTTTTTCAAGAGAGCCGTAAACATCCTCCACGGTCAGTTCTTGGGCGAAGAGCGTCATCTGCTCCTTGTTCCTGAGTAAAAGCATGGCGACCGTTCCTGCGTCGCCGTGGCGTGAGAGAAGCTCGTTCACCGTCTTCTCATCCGCCCCCGAAACCTGTCGCACAGCCTTCAAAGCAAGCTTCTCCGCAACACCAAGCTCAACCCCTCTGTACGCAGGATAAAGCTCGCCCAAAGTCATGTAAACAACCTTGTCGATGACGTCGGCCGGGGTTTTCACAAGAAGCTCCGCGAGAATATCCGTCATCTCAAGCCGTTTAGTAGTCGCCTCAAGCCTTTCATAGTAATCTACAAGCTCGCGGAACAGCATCCAATAAAACTGCCCCGCCAGTCACATAAATACATACAGCGGCCGTGAACCCCGGATTTTCTAATTAGCTTTTCCAAAGATTTGGGGATGTGTGGCGTGAAGGCATGTTTATAAGGTCCAGAAAACGGGGGTCGCCGAATGACACTAACCAGAGACGTGCAGTCTGAGGAGGCTCCCTTTTCTGTGGGGATAGACTGGGTTGCCGTGTCCGATGTTTACATTCCGTTGGGCGAGATAGAGTTGAACGGTGTGAGGTTTGCAGCCATCCCGCGGATAAAGGCTGCTGTGAACCTTTCAGGAAGCCAGCGGGGCATTCACGCCTCCCGCTCCGTCGAAGCTGTAAAATGGGCTGCTTTGAGGGTTGACGGCTCAACCTTTCACAAACTGGCCTCCCTGATAGCTGGAAAGCTTCTGGAAAACCACAGCTACTCTACGAGAGCGTACTCAGTCGTGAACGCGAAGTTCTTCAACGCGGAGAAAACTCCCGTAAGTATGAACGACTCGCTGGAAAGTTTTGACATCATTCTCAAATCCTACGCCAAACGCTTCAACGGAGCTGTAATACTCAGGAATTTCATCGGAGTGAAGACAACGGGCATCACAGCATGTCCGTGCGCACAGCAAGTCATCCAAGAAATCTACGCCAAAGCTAACGGCGGGGGCTCAACACCAGGCGTAACCCACATGCAGAGGTGCTACGCCAGCGTCCTCGTAGAGACCGACGGCAGCATAGCTTTCGAAGACCTTCTCGAAGTGCTGCGAAAATCTTTCAGCAGCAGAACTTTGGAGCTGCTCAAAAGACATGACGAAGCAGCCTTAGTCCTCGAAGCTGTAGAGAGCCCTAGGTTTGTGGAAGACGTCGTCAGACATGTGGCTGAAAAGGTTGTCAGAAGGTTTCCGCAAATACCCGATGAAAACCATGTAATCATAAGGGTTAAATCCCTAGAAAGCATACATCAGCACAACCTCGAGTCAACCCTACGCACAACCTTCGGTAAACTAAGGAAGAACCTTAATTGAAGCTGGAAGAATGGCTGAAGCTTTACGCAGAAATCTGCATGGAGCTAGGTATAGATAGGTCCAGAGACTATGAAGCCGCACAACTCCTCTCAAACATGATAAAGCAGAAACACCTTAGCAGAGAGCATCTGACCATGGTTTTCAAAAGACATGCTTGGGCGGTTGTTTTTGGAGCAGGCCCATCCTTAGAGAAAGACATCGACGAATTCCTTGAAAAAGTAGGCGCTGGCTTGGTGCTGACGGTTGCCGCCGACGGTGCCTGCAAAGCCTTCTTAGAAAGAAACGTGACGCCTGATGTGGTTGTAACGGATTTGGACGGCGGCGATGAAGCCTTGGTTGAAGCCGCTGAGAAAGGCAGCCTGCTCGTAGTCCACGCCCACGGCGACAACATCGACAGGATAAAACTCCTAATCCCCAATCTCCCAGCGGTCGTTGGAACAACGCAGACAGAGCCCGTGGGAGTGTTGGAAAACTTCGGAGGGTTCACGGACGGTGACAGAGCCGTCTACATGTGCGAGGAGCTCGGCGTCAGAAACATCGTCATGGCTGGCATGGATTTCGACGGCGAAATAGGAAAATACTCAAAGCCAGCGAAGTTGTCCAGCGACGAAACAACTCGTAAAAGGAAAAAGCTGAGTATAGCTAAAAAACTGCTCACACATCTCGCCGAAAACACGGAAGCCAAACTCTACGACGCGTCAGCTAGCTCCGGAAAAGTTGATGGTTTTGAAAAAGTCGGATGGAGTTACGTCGAAACACATGTTAAGCATCTCAAAATCCACTCGTCTAGAAAATGAAAAGTTCCGTAAAGACCATACGACCTTACTGCAGAGTTTCTTCTGTACAACTGAGGTTATGCTCTCGAAGGCTAATGCATCTTTTGTTGCTTTACAATGTTGGCTATGAGAGCGCCTGATGATGTTAGGGCGCCAGTTATAATGTAGAAGATTGTGCCGGCTGTCTGCCATCCCAGATAGCCGACCATGATGCCTAAAATGTATCCCGGCAATGTTGACGCGAAAGAAAGCACCGTATAGAAGAAACCTGTGGCTGAAGCCAGAAGATTGCTGGGAACTGAAAGCTGTGTTTCGACCATCAGAGTTTGAAACATGATTCCACCCAGCACCACGCCTAGCAATAGGCTTGTGAGGGATGCTGACAACAAGCTTGGCACTGTGTTGAAAATGAACAGCATGTGGGACATCGCCAGCATGGATGTTATGAGAACCAACACAACCCCTCTAACTCTCATGCTAAGATAAGAGCCTAACACTCCACCTAACAATATCCCAAGCCCATACGGCGATACGGCGAAGGCTGCGGCCTGAGGGTCAAACCCATGGGCCAGCCGGAGGTAGGCAACATACAGAGCCAAGTATGCAAACTGCATGAAAGCCAGGCCGACTATAGATGGGATGAACCTGAAAAGTCCAAAGTATATCGTTTTACTGAGCCCGGCTTCTCCGCGTGACGGCCGGGTTTTAAGGCCTCGTAACAATTCCAGCAACACGGGAATGAGTATGACTGTGCTGACGGCTAAAAAGATGAATGGATAGCGCCATCCGTTGTATGCGTGCAGTATGTAGGCGGCGACTGTAGGGGCTGTGAATGCGCCGAGGCCGAAGGCGCTTACGATAAGCCCCGAGCTGAGGCTAAGCCTGCCTTCTAAAACCTTTGTCATCAGTGGATAGCTTGCCGCCGTCCAGAACGATATTCCCACACCAGAGGAGATGGCGGCTATGAAGACTTCGACAGGCGTGACACCTATGGAGATTACTAGGTTTGCTGCAGCGGTTATGAGCATGCCGAGCGTCAGGCCGCGGATGTAACCCATCCTGTCGGTTATGTGGCCTGCGAAAAGGCTGAGCGCACCCTGCCCCAAGCCGTTCAACGTCGTGAGCAAACCGGCCAAAGCAACGTCGGCCATTCAACATCTGTGTTGTAACCTGTGGCCCAGCTTGAGAACGCGAACTCATATCTGGCCTGTTTTGGCAGCGTGTAGGAGTCGAAGATATACACTTTCCTGTACTTCTCAGCCACAGGCATGGCTGCCGCTATGAACGGTGTCGCATAGGGACCGACGATGAGGTCTACACGGTCCTGGGTGATAAGCCGCTCATAGAGGGGCGGTATCTGGGAGATGTCGGAACGGTCGTCATAAACGAGCCTTTGAACGGGCCTGCCTAGAAGACCGCCGGTCTCGTTAATCCTCCTAACAGCAACCTCGTCGGCTATGTCGTGAATTATGCCGTTCGCCGCAAACCCGCCCGTCTTGGGGAGCGTATACCCGATAACCACTGGCTTCGGTGTTCCTGCGACGCCTGTAACAGTTGCCGTGACTGTTGTGGGCTGTGTCACCGTGTTAGTTACTGTAACGGTCTGACCGCCAACCGTCACCGTTTGACCGCCTACCGTCACCATTTCCCTCTGTGTTATTGTTTGAACACGGCCTCCTGACGACGACCCTGCAAAATATCCACCCAACCCGGCTACCACACCAACACCAACTATTGCACCAGCGGCTACAGTACTGCTGATCGCCTTTCTTCTGCTGATTTTCCGGCCTCCAGCACCTTCATTATTTTTTTCCGGCATATTTGTTTTCTACCTGTGTGAGGCATATAAATCTTATGCAAAATCTGAGATGCTTGCTGCTGCATCCAGCTCTTTGATTTACAAGGTACGGACATAAGCTATGCGCTTATATACTATGGCATTGCATGGCGTCAAAGAAAGGAATGCCCGTTCGTTTGAGAAACGTGAGGAAAATTCCGTTAGAGAAGGTGCGGCTCATCGACTGGCTTCCCACCAGAAGCGACATGGGGGAAATCGTGGAGCTTGCAAAATCCATCAAGGCCCGTAGAGATGTTGACGTGCCTATAAAAGTGAGGCCTACGGCGGACGGGTGCTACGACCTTGTATGGGGCCGCCGACGTCTCGAAGCAGCAATGCTTGCCGGGTTAAACAAGATAAGCGCGATTGTGGAAATGCTAAGCGATGAGGAGGTTTTGCTGCAGAACGCTGTCGAAAACATGTTTAGAAAAGATAAGAACCCGATTGAAGAAGCCAATCTATTCGAAATTTGGAAGGCTAAGTTTGGCAGGACCTATGAAGAAATCGGGCGGCTGCTCGGCGTCCGTCGGGAATACATCTACAACCGCGTGCAGCTTTTGTCGTTAAGCCCAAACATCATAAAAGCAATCCAAAACGGTAGTATCGATACTAGCAAGTTCGGGTTGCTTCACGCCAGAGTGTTGTTGAAAATACGCGACAGGGCGGTACAGGAAAGGCTGTTTCGCCAAGTGGTTGAGGAGTCGCTTACCGTGCGCGAGTTGAGGAGGAGGGTGGAAGCCTTCACTAAAAAGTCCAAAACAAATGATTCTAACGCGGACGTATTCGTCGACCTGACCCAGCCAATATTTGACGGGATGCCCTACATACCCAAGATATTCACCCCACCTATGATAAAGAGCGCGAGCAATCTGATGCTCGACTCCGTCAACATAACAAACATTTACATGCCATCCCACACGGGAACACACGTCGACACACCTAAACAGTTTTTCGAGAGAGGCAAGACCATAGAGAAGTATGACCTCTCGAGGTTTGTGGGCGAATGTGTGATAATTGATGTGAAGAAGCAGCCCAACGAACCCATAACCCCCAGCGACATCACAGAGTACGAGGACCTTGTTGAGGAAAATTCTATGGTTTTCTTCAAAACAGGGTGGGGCAGCCTCTTCAAACAGCCTGAATACAACCATCATCCCTTCCTGTCGGAGGATGTGGCATGGTGGCTGCGTGACGCAAAAGTGAGCATGGTGGGCGTTGACACGCTTACACCGGACATGCCTCACCCCATGAGAAAAGAGGGGTTCGATTATCCCATACACAAGATACTGCTGTCCAACGACATCCTGATTATGGAGAACTTGAATCTGACGCCTCTGAGCGGGGTTAAGAAAGTATGGATAACGGCCTTCCCCATACCTATTGTGGGCTGTGAAGCTGCTCCGTGCAGGGTGGTTGCATGGCGTAGTCCAAAGTCAAGCATCGCACAAGCTCTTGAAATCATGGGCCAGCGTGGATTTCAAGAAGTCAAGGGTATTGCTTAAATAATGTTAGGGTTTTCAAACTGCCCGTGAGAAACAAGGCAACCTTCGGAGTGGTTTTGCCAGACTACTGTGGAGGAACGTGGAAAGGCGGATACATGTCTGTAGAGGAGTTGACAGACTACTGCAGAGAGGTTGAGAGGCTTGGGTACACATCCATCTGGCATGCCGAACATTTCGTGATGGCTCCGCCTCTTCTCTCAACAAGCTGGTACGAGCCGCTGGTGACGATGGCGGCAGTAGCCGCGGCCGTTAGGAAGGCGAAGATAGGGACGGCCATAGTGATACTTCCGTTGAGAAACCCGGGGGTCTTGGCGAAAGAGGCGGCAACTCTGGATGTTCTTTCTAACGGCAGGTTTATGCTTGGTGTTGCGATTGGCTGGCTTGACAAAGAGTTTGAGCTTGTAGGGGTTAGCTTGAAGGAGAGGGGTAAGAGGTTTGAGGAGGCCATAAAAGTGATGAAGCTGCTGTGGACGGAGGAATCTGCCAGCTGGGATGGCAGGTTCTGGAGGTTTAAGGACGTACGTTTGGAGCCGAAGCCCATCCAGAAACCCCACCCACCGATAATAATAGGAGCTGCAGGTAGGTCGTTGAACAACCCTCAACGGTTTGAGAGGCTGCTAAAGAGAGCTGCAGAGCTGGGTGACGGCTGGTACGCAGCAACATACATGCCAGTAGAATACATCAGGAAAAGCGTGGAGATATTGCGCACACATCTCAAGGCTTTGAAAAAGGATGAAAGCAGCTTCCCCATGATATCTCACAAATATGTCTATCTTCTCGACGGCCGTGAGCACAAAGCCGCCCAAGAAGTGTCTCAGGTTTTGGCTATGCCATTTGACGAAACGAAAAAACAGTATTTCGTATGCGATAAAGCAGAGCTGGCCAAGCGGATAGACGAACATATCTCAGCAGGATTGACACACTTCAACCTAATACCGGTCACGAGAGACTTGGACGTTTTAGAGTACGTAGCCAATGAAATAGCTCCAAAGTACGCTTGAACACGCAATGATAAAAATTCAAATAAGTCTCGTCGAGAGCAGACTTTAATGACTGACCAGCGCATACCGCCGTCTTTACAGCATCTGATAATCGAACATGATAAAGTTGTAAAGCATATTCCTAAGTTTGGTGTGGTTGCTTTCGGTGGAATGGCTGGTGTCGCGCTCGCCAAGGAAGTTCCGGCAGCTATTTCACGCAGCGGCCGAGACTTTAACTTGACCGTGTTGACAGGCGGGACGACAACATCCGTCTTCGAAGAAGGCCTCTCATCCATACGTGTAGCCCGCCGCTATCCAGCGGTTTCCGGAAGCCTATCACGTGACATGGCTAACCGTGAAACCATCTCTGTTGCAGACTACTGGCTTTCCGAATACAGCAGGTGGATAAGGTTTGGGGTTATACCGCATGTTAAGAAGATTGACGTTGCTGTCGTAGAGTCAACTGGCGTTGATGAGAACGGCATTATACCTTCGCTGTCCGTTGACGCTGTGCCTGCGATGGTGGATGCCGCGGACAAGGTTGTACTTGAGGTTAACCTTTCCAAGCCCGTGATGTACGGCTTACATGACATTTATCTTCCAAAGGATAGTGAACCGGTTCCGATAAGAAACGTTCTCGACAGGGTGGGAGAGCCTGTGGTTAGATGTCCTTCAAACAAGCTGGCGGCAATAATAGTGACGGACAAGCCGGAGAGCGGTGCCGGAGGCTATGGTGCGGTCAGCCCCGTCGAGCTCAAGATAGCGGGACATATCACGGAAGTCCTCAGCGCTGCGGTCGGTGAAAAAAGTTTAACACGTTTTTACACGCTGCAGCCTGGAGCAGGACCTCTGGCGAGCGCGTTGTTGGACAGGATTGACTTCAGCGGTCTCAGGGTGTGGTCGGAGGCTGTGAGCGTTGACTGGGTTCATCATGTTGGCGGCAAAGTGAGCGCGATATCCTCCTCCTGCATCTACGTTCTTAGAGGGCAGGAAAAGCTTCTCGAAATGGTTTACAGCGAACTGTCCAGCTTGAAAGACTCCGTGGTGCTGAGACCATATGAGATAACAAACAGGGCTGAGATGATATCACGTATGAGTCTTATCTCCATCCAGCAGGCCATCGAGGTGGACATTTATGGGAACGCCAACATAACACACATCGGCGGAAACATACACAATGGTGTCGGAGGCTCCGGAGACTTCACCAGAAACGCATATCTAACAGTTTTAGCTCTCCCATCCACAACGTCAAACGGAAAGCTTTCAAGAATAGTTCCCATCTGCTCACATGTAGACATTCCCGAGCATGACGTGGATTTCCTTGTGACGGAGAACGGGTGGGCCGACTTGAGAGGGTTGTCGCCCCGCGAAAGGGCTAGAGTGATAATAGACAACTGTGTTCACGACAGGTTCAGAGATATGCTGGCCGAGTATTTTGAAAAAGCATGTGACGTCGGCGGACATGAACCTGTCAGCTGGAAGCACGCTGTCCAATTCAGAGAGATGATGGAACTAGCAAGTTAGCGTCCGCAATTTTTAAATACGTCTCGTGGCAACTCACAGCCGCATATGAGTTCTAGCCAGCAGCTTCTCATCCCACGCAACAAATTGTTAGATATGTTGCGGAAGATGATTGAGATAAGGATGTTCGAGGAACGTGTTTTGAAGCTGTACCGTGAAGGATTTGTTCAAGGTCCCACACATCTGTACGTTGGGCAGGAGGGCGTGGCCGTCGGCGTCATCGAGGCTCTTGAAAAGGACGATGTGATTATCTCAACTTACAGAGGCCACGGTCACGGACTTGCTCGCGGCGTTCCCATGAAATCGGTGTTGGCGGAGATACTGGGCAAAGCGATGGGGACGTGTAAAGGTCTCGGAGGCTCGATGCATGCTCCAATTTCCGCAGAGCTGGGAATCCCGCTCGCAACAGCCATCGTGGGCAGCGGCATACCCATCGCCGTAGGAGCCGCGCTCGGGTTCAAGTACAGGGGAAGCAGAAACGTCGCCGCAGTCTTTTTCGGAGACGGAGCCGTCAACACCGGCGCGTTCCACGAAGCACTGAACTTGGCCGCTGTCTGGAAGCTTCCAGTCCTGTTCGTATGCGAGAACAACCTCTACGCCATGACCACATCCATCAAGTCTGTGTTTGCGGGTGAGAGCATAGCGGCGAGGGCTGCTGCCTACGGAATCCCATCATACGTAGCTCATGGCAGCGATGTCATAGAAGTTTACGAGACAACGCTGAAAGCCTTGGAGAAGATAAGGGCGGGAAACGGCCCAGCATTCATCGAATGCAGGACATACAGGTTTGTCGGACATGGGGCCTACGACTTGGGCACGGGCTACAGGCCTAGGGAGGAGATTGAGGAATGGCTGCGGAGAGACCCTATAAACATGCTGGCGGAGAGGATGAAGTCTGCGGGAATGCTGCAGGACGAGGATAGGAAGAAGATTGAAGAAGAAGTAGCGCGGCAGCTTGACGTCATCGTCGAAGAAGTGGTGAAGTCACCAGCATACGACTACGATAAGCTTCCTTCGCTCGTTTATTCCAACCCTGTTTAAGTGAGGAGGGCATGGCAGTGAGAGAGCTGACCTACGTCGAGGCGTTGAACGAGGGAATACGTGAAGAAATGCGTCGGGATGAACGTGTGATAGTTTTCGGCGAAGAGGTCGCGGCTTCGGGCGGCGTCTACAAAGTGACCAAAGACCTTCTCAAGGAGTTTGGGCCCAGGAGGGTTTTGGACACGCCCATCTCGGAGATAGCCATCGTAGGGGCTGCGATAGGGGCTGCCCTCAACGGTCTGAGGCCTGTGGCGGAGATAATGTTCTTCGACTTCGTAGGCATCGCGTTCGACCAGCTGGTTACACATGCTTCGAAAATGCGTTTCATGAGCGGAGGCCAGGTAAAGCTGCCGCTAGTGGTCAGAACACAGTACAGCCTAGGCCGTGCATACGGCAGCCAGCACACCCAGTTTCTCGCAGCCTCATTCATGCAAGCACCGGGGTTGAAGATTGTGGCACCTGCAACGCCCAAGGATGCGAAGGGTTTGATAAAGTCGGCGATAAGAGACGACGACCCAGTCTTGTTCATCGAGTCTGGAGCTTTGTACGTCAACAGGAACTATTACGGGTACAGGGGCCCGGTTCCTGAAGAAGAGTATCTGATACCCATAGGCAAGGCTGACGTGAAAAGAGAGGGTGACGACGTGACGGTTGTAGCTGTTTCAAGGGTTGTGTCGGAGGCGATGGTCGCGGCAGAGAGGCTTGCGGAAAACGGTGTTAAAGCCGAGGTCATAGACCTGAGAACAATAATGCCGATGGATTATCAAACAATCATCCAGTCGGTCAGGAAGACAAACAGGTTGATAGTCGCTGAAGACAGTGTCAAGACAGGAGGTTTGTCGGCTGAGGTGGCGAGCCACGTATGCGAATACGCGTTCGACTATCTCGAAGCACCCATAATAAGGCTCAACTCCCCGCCGATGCCAGCACCCCAGTCGCCCGAGCTTGAGAGAAGATACATGGTGACCGCCGACAAAATCGTGGACGCCGCCACCCGGTTAGTAAAGTGAAGAATCGGGATCTTCTTTTACATCCTTCAGGAATCTCCTGCCCGTGCTATATCACAACTCTATCGGTCAAGAGCTCGCCGTCAAGGTTGTGCAAACAGTATCCCAGCCCTTCCAACACGCCTTGACAAAATTCATAGGCTTATTTGAGGTATTTCGGAAATATCTCTTCAGCTAGGAACTCTATGGTGGGAAGATGGTTTCCGACGGGCCATACTATGAAGTGTTGGACGCCGGCCTTCACCATTTTATCTATCCTCGACGCCACATCCGCCTTCTCCCCGATAATCCAAACCTTTGAGACTATGTCGAAGGGTGTGGGCACAATCTTGTTGACCTTCGCCTTCAGCTCTTCAGGCGAGCCGCTCACCCCGTAAACGTACACAAAGTTCTGATTGAGTATCGTGAACTTCTCAGGGTCTTTCCCTTTTTCGGCAAGAATCTTCCTCAGAAGCTGTATGTATCTCGCGGCCGTATCCGGGTCTGTGCGGGCTCCCGCAATCCATCCGTCTGCGTTCTCGGCTATGCGGTTGAAAACCCTCAACTCAAGCTTCTGACGTGTACCGTCGTCGACCCCGACCCACGGCCCTCCTCCACCCATGTAAATCGGCGGCCTAGGTTTTTGAACCGGATGCGGCCTTATTTCAACGTCGTTTATGCTGAGGTATTTGCCTTGGTAGCTTATCTTTTCGCCTGTCAGCAGCATGCTGAGAACCTTGACGTATTCGCCGTAGATTGAGGACCTGCGTCTGAAATCCGTGGCTGTGGCTTCGTATTCTTTCTGCGACCAGCCCATGGCCACTCCAACCCGCAGCCTCCCACCCGACAGAACATCCATCGTGGCCAGCTGCTTGGCGAGCAGAACAGGGTTTTTCATGGGAAGCACCACCGCGGACGTGCCTATCCCAGCCTTCCTGATGTATGGGATGACGGCGGATAACGTGGTCAGAGGCTCATACCATGCCGTGCTATAGCCTGGCGGGACTGTCGGCAGAAGCCTGTCGGTGTGCCAGATGACGCTGTATCCGAGCTTCTCAGCCTGCTTCACGTAGCCGCCCAACTCCTCCAAGGTAGGCTGGCCGCCGTCCCACATGCCGCCGGTATATGTCTGTAAGCCGACACCATAGCTGAAGCTGCTGTGCATGATTCCGCTGAGGATTAGGGTTGTAAAAATGTTTCGCTCCTATAATTGCCGAAGGTTCAACAATCTTAAGCTCTACGCCGCATACCATCCGGCCCCGAACTATGATATGCGGCCCGAGCTTGCGTGAAAAAGTCCATCCAGCCGCCCGTCTCCGATGGGAGACCTATGTTTTAAAATCAGCACGCAGATGATTTTCAGGTTCGCCATGAACACGATGAGCGAGGAGCTTGCATCCTACGTTGAGGCGCTGAGGCTCAAAGATATTCCGGAGAGAGTGTTGGCTAAAGCCAAGCTACATCTGTTAGACACCGTCGGCGTTTCTGCAGCAGGTTCGCTCGAGCCCCGCGTCCAAAGCATCGCAGATACCTTGAAAAAAGTGTTCAGCTCGGGGGAAAGCACCGTTCTGTGGTATGGCTGCAGGGCTCCATCTCCAATAGCTGCGTTAGCCAACGGCTCCATGGCCCATGCGCTCGACTACGACGACACACATCTTGATTCAATCATGCATCTGAGCTCGCCGCTGGTATCCATCGTTCTCTCTCTTGGCGAGGCGCTGCACGTCTCTGGAGCCGAAGCTATGACGGCTCTCGTGGCAGCGTACGAGGTGAGCTCCAGGATTGGGATGGCTGTCAGAGGCAGGTTCCATGAAAGAGGTTTTCACGCCACATCTGTGTGCGGCGTGCTGGGTTGTGCGCTGGCCGCTGGAAAACTGATGGGGCACAGCCAAGCCAAGCTGGCCGGAGCCATGGGAATAGCTGGAAGCATGAGCTCGGGGTTGATGGAGTTTCTGTCCGACGGCTCATGGATAAAACCCCTCCACGCAGGCTGGGCTGCACACGGAGGCATCATGGCCGCACTCCTCGCAGCCCAAGGACTCGCAGGCCCACGCACAATCCTCGAAGGCGGCAGAGGAGTTTACGCAGCCTACGCAGGTGTAACACCGAGCCTCGAAAATGTGGTGGCAGACCTTGGTGAGAAATGGGAGGTGATGAACATCTCGTTCAAGCTGTTCCCCAACTGCCATCTAATACATGAGTTCATGCACGCAGCCCTAACCCTGAAAAAGAAACACAACATACATCCTGACGAGGTGAGAGAGATAACCTGCTATGTGAGCGAGCTGGCGATACCGATAATATGCCAGCCCGCAGAAAGAAAGCTTAACCCACAAACAAGATATGATGCGATGTTCAGCCTACCGTACGGCGTCGCCACCGTTCTCGTGAAAGGCTCAGCCGGCATAAAGGACTTCGACGTGAAGAACGGCTTGTCAAAAGATGTGGCCAGCCTAACGAAGAAGATAAGATTTGTCAAAGCCGAAACCAACGAGGAAAAAATCGCAGAAATAGTGACTGTTGACGGAAGACGATACACTGCTAATCGGTCTGATTTAGAAAACCCCACCACTGAAGACATAATGAACAAGTTTAGGAACAACCTGCAGCTGGTCGTTAGGGAAGGAGATGTCCGAACACTGGCGAACGTCATAATGAATGTGGATAAGCTGGATGTTTTGGAAAAACTGGTTCGGCTTTGCGTCGCCACCAATCATGTCAAATAACTGGACAGCGTTCTAGAACGGGTTGAGTATTCCGAGCCTTAAGTTAACCATCACGTAGATGATGGCGATCTGGAAGATTGCTTGGCTTCCCGCTACTCTGAAGTTACGGAGACCCAGCCTCATTATCTTATCCCTGTCCGGCGTCTCCTTCTGCAGCTCCCTGTAAATCCTTATCTCGTTGGGCATTATGACTCCATAGCCCTGTACAGTGAGCACAGCGACTATCGCAGCAGCTATCACGATCATAGGGAATTTGAAGTCAAGGATTTTGTACAGCTGGGCTAGAGTTATCCCCGAGGTTATCGCCACACCAGCCAGCACAGGCATGAAGAACAGCAGAAGCGGAACAAGACGCTTCACAACCTCGGTGCGGGCCTCCGGCGGAAGACCCTTCATCACACGCGTCATCACAAGCCCCATAAACAGGTCTATCCCGGTCCAAGTCCCACCCGTTATAACGTGGGTGTAAATGAGCAGCCGTATGTCCATGGTCACGAGAGATATGATAAGAGCCGCAATGGGTACTGTTAACGTGACATAAGAAAGAGGTGTTACAATCCGCTGGGCTGCCGCCCTTTTCTGCATGCAGCCAAGGGCCGCGCGGGTTATAAAAGAGTTTCGAAATAACAGTTCTTCGTCACAACACGCAGAATGTCGGTGACGCAATCGCGACTGAACACATCATGCGCTTTCTGAAGACGCCTGAGAACTGAGCTTCGGACACGGCAGTCATATATCAGCGTATGCAGACACCGCACGACTAACGTATGTTGAGAATGTTCTTCGCATTCTTGTAGAATATTTTTTCCTGCTCATCCACCGATATGTTAAGCCCCTTGACGACGTTTATGGCCTGCCGTATGAAGGCTTTGCCAATCTCCGGGCCGAACGGATAGTCTGTGGCGAAGACGATGTGGTCGGGTCCGAAAACCTCGTATCCACACTTCGCCGCTGGAAGATGACCGCCCAAAACCGTGTCGGCGTAGAATGCCTTAAAGTATTCGAGCAAAGGCTTGGGATATTTGACGCCGCGCATCGCCGCAAGGTTCTCGTAAATCTGAAGCCTTCCTCCAAAGTATGCTATCATCCCACCCATATGATGGGATACTATTTTCAGACGGGGGAATTTGTCCAGCACTCCTGACAGCACTAATCTGGACAGAGCAAGGGTGGTTTCATACGGCCATCCGAACAGAAGCATCAACGAGTAATCAAGTTCATAGTTTCTCGACTGAGCCGGCGGAGGATTTGAAGGATGCAGCAGTATCGGCACGTCGAATTTCACCGCCCTCTCAAACAGCGGATAAAACCTCTCGCTGTCTATGGGGACGCCGCCCATCTGCGTATATAGCTGAACAGCCTTCATACCCAAGTCGTTGACAGCCCTGTCAAACTCTTCCAACGCGCTCTCCTCAGACGTCACAGGTATCTCAGCAACCCCTACAAACCTGTCGGGATACTTGTTCACCACACCAGCTATGGCGTCGTTTAGAAACTTGGCGATTTTGACCAGGTCTTCAGGAGCTGCGGAAAGGGATGAAGGTTCTGCACCGGGCAGCGACGCGCTCAAAACCTGCACATCCACGCCATATCTGTCCATGTCTTCGAGACGTTTCTCCGGCGTGTCGAAAACCGAGTCTGGGATGTAGTAGGCCACCCAGTATCCCGACTTGTCGTTGAAAATGTTCAAAGCGCTGCCGGTTCCCGACTGTTTAAACGACAGATGCGGACATCTTTTCGCAAGCTACTGCATGAAGCCTGCGGGAAATATGTGGCAGAAAATATCTATCACCGGTATATCCTGCATGGCAGGGCCTTATTCTAAGCTGATATAAACATTGCTTGTATGTGTGACTGAACAGCTGTTAAATCAAGGATCATCCTAACCGCTCATCGAAGTTTGAACCGCTGGTCAACCAGACCTTCAACATACACTTCGGAACAGATCTCAACCTACGCTTTCAACCTCCGCACGCCCATAGCCGGTCTATATCTTGCAAGCGCGACCTCCTACTCGGGTGTGAGCGTGCCGTTCGCGCTCGGATAAAACTGTGTGCCGGATGACATAGGTGTGTAGAAATGGTTTACTCCCATGCTTAAGGCTTAATGGAGCAGGTAACTCTTCTGCCAATCCATAAATAATCCCGGAGACGCAGACGCCTGATATGCCGCGACGCAGGTTGAGAAGAAGCGAGCTGGCCACTCCTGCCGTCAGCGTTAAGATGATGCGGAAGGGGTTGCTGGAGACCGCCGCTGACGAAGTGTTCTTCGACCTTGAAGCATCCGTCCCAGACACTCACAAAGACGTAGCACGCCGCAACGTCGTGGAAGTTCTCAAAGACGTTGAGAAGCCGAGGGGAAAAACCGTTGCATTCAGAATCAACGCCGTGGAAACAAAGTTCTGGTATGACGACCTTCATCACATAATCAGCAACGTGGGACCTAAGATAGACTGCGTCATAGTTCCCAAGGTCAACAGCAAAAACGACATAGAGCTGGTTGATAAAGTGTTGAAGGTGTTGGAGGATGAGAACGGGATAGAGACGCCCATCGGAATCGAGGCCATCATCGAAACGGCTGAAGGATTGCTGAGATGCGGTGAAATAGCCTTCAGCAGCCAGCGGCTTGAATCATTCATCTTCGGCCCAGGAGACTACGCCGCCAGCCTTGGAATCTCATCCCTTGTCATCGGCGGCCATGTAGAAGAGTATCCAGGCCATATATGGTACTATCCACTGTTCACAATCAGGAACGCGTCAGCCGCCGCCGGCCTCCAAGCCATAGACGGGCCTTACGCACTGTACACCGACATGCAGGGTTTTGAGAAATCGGCTAGGATATCGAAGAGCCTCGGGTTCGAGGGAAAATGGGCCATACACCCCAGCCAGATTGAGCTGTGCAACAGAATATACACACCATCGAGGGAGGAGGTTGAGAAAGCCAAGAAAATTGTGGAGGCGTATGAAAAAGCTGTGGCGGAAGGGCTTGGAGCCATATCCGTTGACGGCGTCATGGTCGACGACGCCACCATCAAAATAGCTATGAGAATATTCGAGATGCAAAAACTCCTAACCTACTGACAAAACCAGCATTTGTTTTCCAAACAGTAGCCGGCACAGACATCTAACAAAGCTTACCACATTCATCACAAGCTCGCCATTCACTTGAAACAAACACGTGACCTTGTCGAAGCCGTCGCCAAACATGCTTGTGGAAAGTTTAAAAACATCTGACTTTCTGAATCGCTGAACAGCCTTGCTGGAAGTAGGTTTCATAGGTTTGGGTCGGATGGGCAGCCGTATATCCAAGAACATACTGAAAGGCGGCTTTCCTCTCGTGGTGTGGAACAGGACACGTTCAAAGGCTCAGGAGCTGGAGAAGATGGGCGCTAAAGTGGTGGACACGCCGAAGGACGTCGCCCAGAGATGCCCCATAGTTATCAGCATGCTGACAGACCCTCTTGTTACCGAAAATGTGTTAACAGGCACGGGCGACATGAAGGGGATGTCTGTGCTGGACGGCGTAGGCCATGGAAAGATCGTCATTGACATGAGCACAAACCACCCGTTGGTCACGTCCAGGATGGCTGAAAAATTCAGAGCTAGAGACGCTGACTTCATGGAGGCCCCCGTCGTAGGCGGTGCGTTCATCGCCGAACAAGCCAGACTCACCATACTGGCGGCGGGCAGAAAAGAATCCGTAGACAAAGTATCACCCATACTTCAAACAACCAGTCAGAAAATTCTGCATGTCGGAGACATAGGCGCCGGCATGGCCATCAAACTGATACTTAACCTCCATCTCTGGATTACGATGGCAGGTTTTTCTGAATGCGTTGCCCTTGCATCGAAGCTGGGAGTCAGCCCCAAAACACTCACAGAAGTCTTCAACAACACTGTCTTCAAAAACTATGTCACCGAGTATAAGGCTCAGAAAATCATTGATGATGAATGGAATCCCGTAGCAACCGTAGATTTGGCCGTCAAGGATTTGAGGCTCGCCATGGACGTGGCCAGAGACATAGAGGTTCCAACGCCGCTCGGCTCACTCGTCAAAGAACTTTTCACAGCAACGGCGCAGATGGGAATGAGAGACTTCGACGTGATGGCGGTAGCCATCACCTACGGAAAGCTGGCCAACGTCAAAATCTCCAAACACGTCACATAAACCAAGTTAGAGCCATGTCAAACTGCATCGATATTGAACACCTCACATCACGTTTTCAAACAATCACGGTAACAGGATTAATACTCTTGTAAAAAGTTACTGAAGGCTGAAAAACATTATGCAAAAGATAGTACCCCACCTATGGTTCGACAAAGAAGCTGTGGAGGCTGCTGAATTCTACACTTCTGTGTTCCCCGACTCAAGCATAACCCACAAAGGCGTAATCCCAGATACGCCTTTGACTGTGATATTGTTCACTTTAACATCATGAACTTTGAATTCATGGCTATAAGCGCGGGACCCGTTTTCAAAATCAACCCCTCTATTTCGTTCATCGCAAACTTCGACCCATCACTCCGGCAAACCCTAGATTATGTCTGGGAAAAGTTGTGTAAGGGCGGAGAGGTCTTGATGCCTGTCAAAGAATATTTTTGGAGCAGGCGGTCTGGATGGGTTATTGATAAATACGGCGTTTCCTGGCAGTTAAACCTAACGAACCCGGAGGAAGAACCTAGGCCGAGAATCGTTCCCTGTCTGTTATTCACCGATGAGAGAGGGAAAGCGGAAGAAGCTGTGAAATTCTATCTATCGGTTTTTGAAAACACCAGATTAGGAAGAATAATACGCTATCAAGAAGACGCCGGACCATACAGGAAAGGAGACCTTATGTTCTGTGATTTTAAACTTGCTGGTGTTTGGCTGGCGGCCTTAAACGCCGGGGGCGTTCACGACTTCAAGTTCAACGAAGCGGTATCGCTTACCGTGAAGTGTAAACACCAAAACGAAATAGACTATTTCTGGAAGAAGCTTTCAGCCGTTCCAGAAGCAGAGCAATGCGGCTGGCTCAAAGACAGGTTTGGAGTTTCTTGGCAGATAGTTCCCGAAATACTGGACACTATGATGAAAACAAAAAATGAGGAAAAGATTGGACGCGTGACTCGAGCGTTTCTGAAGATGAAAAAGTTCGATATTGCGGAGCTGAAAAAGGCATATGAGGGAGGTGATGTTTGTCTTGTGGGCAGCCTGACTTCGGCTATTTTCTCCAGCGTGTCGATGTTGTTTAGCATGATTTTGCCGTCTGATATTGTGTAGAGTATTTCGTCTATGAAGAGGGTTCTCTTCACAGCGTATCGCGACGTGAAGTATTCGCCGCTTTTCAGCAGGTCTTGGTTGTCTGGGAGATGCGTGATGCGGCCCAGCACCTTCACACCATCTTCAGGAGAGATGCGGAAGGCGTATGCTCCTTGGAAGACGTATTCGCCGAACGTGTTGGGAGACGGACGTCCACCGTAGTCGGCTGTGTCCACCAACGCCAGCAGCACCGGAATCACCATAAGGTTTCTCTCCCTGTCGAACAGGAATGCTTTATGGTTGTGCAGGGCCTCGGATTCTGTTCCCCTGTCGCCGAGTATCAACGTGTCCAGCTCCTTGGGGTTTGTGTAGTCGCTGACGTCGAAGAGGGATATCTTCAACCCCTGAAAACATGCGAAGTCACCTTCTTCCGCTGGCTTGGCATCCTTGCCCAAGCCGATGAGATGCGTGTCGTCGTAGGGGTGGAGGTAGCTGGAGTAGCCAGGTATCTTCAGCTGGCCGAGCACACGCGGCTCCACCGGGTTCTCAAGCTCCACGACAAACAACGGGTCGACCTTCTTGAATGTCACGAGGTAAGCTTTCCCGCCCATAAAACGGACGGAGTATATCCTCTCGCCGGGTGCAAGGTTCTCCACTTTGCCTACCACTCGTAGGCTCATGTCCAGCACGTATAATCCGTTAACGGTCCTAGCCGGCCTGCTTGGAGATGCGGGTCCGTTTACGGTTTTACTCTGCCTTTCGAGGAATGTGGTTGCAACCCTCAGGTATTCCATGTGTTCGTCTAAGCTGAACTGGTTGAGCAGGTAGCCGGGTACGTTTCCAGCTGCTTCGGGCGTTACGTTCCGGCCTTTAAACCTCAGGCGGTGTATGGAGGTTGTCTCACCGCCGTCCATCCAGTTGGGCGAGGCTATGTAGATGTTTTGCTTCGACACGTAGACGGCTCCAGAGGCCGGCGTCATTACCGTCGTTACCGCAACTTCCTCCCTCTGGTCTTTGACGTTGACGGCCAGTATGTTGGTGTATGTGTAGGCTTGGTCGGGTACGTCGTCGTGGTATATCATGGTGGGTTCCACCCTGTAGATAGTGCCGTCCACGGAATAGCTGGGCAGCGTCACCCCGTCTTGGCTCTCCGCCGTAATCATGACCGGCTCCGACGTGATGATGTAAACATAGGCGTCCACCATTCGTGAGGCGACAAGCCAGCCTGACACAGCAGCTTTCCTAATCTCCACAGGGTTTGCCCTGTCTGAGACGTCAAACACCTGCACAGTCGTGTTAACCGCCACCACTGGCGGAATGAAGCATCCTACACATCTTACAAAAGGCATAATTTTGAAGCCGGAGCTTGACATGACTACGAGCCTGTCATGGTTGACATACAGGCCGGTTATGTGGCCGGATGCATGGACCGTGGACTGTAGGCCCGCTTCAGCTGGCGGATAAGCTCTAACTATGATTATTTTGTGGCCTCGGGCGAGGTAGATGTAAGCGCCGTCTGTTTTGACTATGTCGTCTTCGTCGACGCCGGGAACCTGTATGTTTGTCTTCGAGTATCTAAGTGTCTCTGGCTGGGTTTGTGTGGGGTTGAAGGCTCGGTCGAGCGATGTGACGGCAACCCCTACGCTGGGTTGGATGACGTCGAGGGGAGGCCAGTGCTTGGGATGAAGTTTTTGCGCCTCCAACACGAAACGTCTCAGCTCCTGCAGGGACGTGAACGTTTTCAACGTGGAAGTGTTTGTCTCCGGCTGGCTTGGCCCTGTTGCCGGCTGGTTCACCACAGAAATTATCGATAGGGTTAGCAGTGCCAGAAGCACGGGCAGGGCTATCTTCCCCACAGCCGCTTTGACCATGTGAAAAAGAGAGCTTGGTTAGGTCTTATTTCTAAGCAGTAGAACGACTGTTCTACAACCTGCGAAATCCTGCCTCACAGCCATCCCACCCCTAAACCAACAAACATCCTCATTTGCTTTTATTCAATACTGAGCTGTCGAACGTTTGGGCCGGAAAGCTGGTCATAGGCCTTACGCCATGCCTTTCGATAACGTCCAGAACATGAAGCTTTTGAAGTTCAGCATCAGTGTCTCATAGTTCACCGAATTGACCAGAAATACTACACGAGAAATTATGACAAGTAGAATTTAACATCTTCTAGCCCCGGTGGGATTTGAACCCACGTCGCAGGGTCCAAAGCCCTGCATCCTTGGCCGCTAGACGACGGGGCTGTCTACCGTGTTGATTTTGATACGGTTTATTTATTTATGGGTTTCTCTGCCTGTGTGGTCTCCATCTAAACTATCCGATGTTTTACGATGCTTGGTCTTGTCTGGTTTTTGACGGGGGTGCTGGAGGGGAGAAGGTGACTTGGTCTACGCTGTGGACCGCTGCGCCGAGCTGTTTTACGGCGTTGACAACGCCTTCGTAGGCTATTCCATTTCCCTCCACCGTCAGCTTGACCGTCTCAGTGTCGGCGTCAACCTCCAAGATGGATACGTCGACCCTCGTAACCCCCTTCAACCCCGTCAGGGCTTGGGCGAACTCCACTATGTCGGGTTTATGGGGTTTCAGAACATCTAGGACAAGCCGGGAGAGGACGAGGTCGTGTTTGTCGGGCATCCGTTTATGCGACACCATAGGTTCTGGTTGATGTCGGCTTATTAGGTTTGGGCTGGCTTAAAAATAGTGAGGTTTAAATACCTTAGTATGTCGCAGCCGTCAACCCCGCTTTACCGAAACGGCGGCCTCCACCCTGATTTTCTCACGCTCTGGGAAAACTGGCAGGAGCTTGATGGCGAGGGTAAACGCCAGCATGCCCACGGCGAGAATCATGAAGGTGATGGCGAACTCAGCCCATGTGGGGAAGTATACAACGCCCTCTGGAACAATCCAGGCTGTTGTTACGGTGTTGACGCGGTTTGCGACAACCCCGCCTATGATGAAGAGGGAGGCGATGAACAGGCTTGAAGCAGACTCCCTGACCCGTGGAACAGCCAGCAGTATCATCGGCAGTATGAAGCCAAGCCCAACCTCCCCCCAGAAAAACAAGGCCCTAACGCCGTCAAGCATATACGCTGAAGCACCCCCGTAAGCGATGTCAGCAAAACGCATCACGAGATACACAAGCAGAATAGCTGGCGCGGCCTTCGCTAGGGATTTCAGAAGCCCATGCTCTAGGCCTCTTTTAGTAGCCTTCGCGCTGAGCGTCGACTCGAAGATTATCATAGCGGGCGCGACCGCTACGGCAGATGTGAAGAAAAGAACAGGGAGAAGCGGAGAATACCATAGCGGATGAACGTGTTCGGGGGATATTGTGTAGAGCGCTCCAAGGGATGATTGATGCAGCGTTGACAGTATGACTCCAGCTATCACCACAGGAATTGTTATT
>JAWBJZ010000023.1:0-25023 GCA_038832005.1 Candidatus Caldarchaeum sp. | reverse complement strand
AAAGAAACCTATAAGACGGCCGAGGCCTACCCCAACTCTGCATCACCCAGGGATTTGAGGGTAAGGCTCTCGGCCATAGACCTTAAGTTGACAGTCCCCCTGTAAACGCGAAATTCTTATTAAAACTGTGTATCCGGTGTTGGCGTATGTTGCTGGGGTCGACTGTTCCTCTAAAAGCTTTGAGGATAACCGTTCCGGCCATCGTTCTGAAGGCCTTAGCTTTTATGGCTGGGCTGGAGTTTATGACGTTCAACCCGTTGGTTGGAAGCGTTGTGGCTGGCGCGATTTTCGTGATGGGTTTTGTGCTGGCGGGCGTGATAAGCGATTATAAGGAGGCGGAGAAGATGCCGGGCGAGCTACGTTCTGTCTTAGACAGAATCTGGACTGAGGCCAGGCTGTTACACATGAGCAAGCCTGAGTTCGACGTTGAACAGGTTAGGCTGAGGCTTTTGAAGATTTTAAGGTCTTTCATCGAAGGCGTGGAGCAGAAGAGAGGATACAGCGGCCTTGAACCTTGCGTCGAGTCGGTGGAAGGTTTGTCAGACACTATCGCCGAAATGGAAAAGGTTGGCGCCGCCCCCGTAGCAATATCTAGGGTAAAGGATGGTCGTGAAAATCTTCTGAAGAACATCCTGAGAATCTACTATATGCAGAGGACTGTTTATCTTCCTTCTGCGCGTATTTTGTCCGAGGTCTTGATGCTTGGAGTGATTTTAATGCTCATCTTCGTGAAGAGCCAAAGCTTGGTTGAGACGCTTCTCATGTTCAGCGTCATCACCTACTTCATCGTTTACCTACGATACCTGACTTACACTCTCGACACGCCTTTCCGACAGGGAGAAAGGACACAAGACGACGTAAGCTTGTTTCTCCTTAAAGAGTTTGAAAAAAAGCTGGCTAAGCCGGAGGCAAAAGTCTGATGGTGAACCATTTTGAGGCTGAAAAGTGCAAAGAGAATAAGATCATGTTTGTTGGTCAGCGGTCTTCTAAGGTCTGTTGAGTATAACATGCCGTTGGAGATCTGTTATTAGCTGTTAAGAGAGGATGTTAGAGAATTTTGCTTCCTGACGTCATCCGTGTGAGTTTCTACCGCACCGGTTAACATAAGTGTAGGTTTCCTTTTTCGGTATTCATACAAAAGAACACGATTCTCAGCCTTTATCTTTTAAAACGTCACAGAGTGAGGAGATCTGTTACAGGCAGGAAGACTTTCCTCCATGCTTACCGACAGCAAACTTGTGGTCCCGCTAACACAAATTTGCACATCTAGTTCGCTAAAAATACATTTACCGAGCCCTCCATTAAGCTTCAGCTGAAAGTTTAAAAACTTAAACCATTGGGGTAAAAATTATGACAGGCCGAAGGTCCGACCTAAGAGAGTGGTGGCTGAAAAGGTTTGAGTCGCTTAAAGGCAATAAGAAAGTTACTGCAGAGCAACTTTATACCGGTCTTCCAAACAGCCTTAAAAATGTTGTTGACAGAGATGGAGAATGGGGTTATTGGACGCTTTTTAAGCTTGCTATACACGCTTATTATTTGCCAATTTACACAAACATCATTAAAAAATGGTTTTCACCGGTTGCCTATGTAGATACCTTTGCAGGCTGCGGATTGATAAAGGTGGGGAAAGACAAGCCGCAGTATTTTTTAGGCTCTGCTTTGCTAAGCATCTTAATACCAAAAGGGGACAAGAGATTTGATAGGTTCATCCTGATCGATGCAGATCCAGATAAAATAAATGTGCTAAAAAGTTTGTTAGAACAATTATCAAAACGTGGTCATATTCTTAAAAGTTCGTATGAAGCGATTTGTGATGATATGAACAAACTCCAATATGAGCGGCTTTTAAAAGATTGTAAACATTCACTGATTTTTATCGACCCTTATGGTTTAGAGCCTAATTTTTCAACAATTCAAGTTTTAGCGGCCCTGCCTTGTGATTTGATAATAAACTACATGGACAGCGGTGTCAAACGTGTTTTCGGCGATAAAGAAAAAAACCGTGAAAAACTGAGCGCCTTTTTTGGTAAGGACGTTTACGACGTTGACGATTCCGAAGTGTTATATGGTCTCTATCTGGAAAACATAAGAAGATTGAATCGAAAAACTTTTGACATCTCAGTAAAAGGTTTGGGAGGCTTTGGGTATAAAATTATTTTTGCTGTCAGGCCCACAAAAGGAGATAACCCATGGTTGAACGCATTGAACAAATTGAAAGATAGGGTTGAAGATACAAAGAGGGAGACTTTCGAAACTATTTTAAAGCAGTTTGCAGGTGAACAAGCCTCTCTTGATTAACTTCATCGACCTGCCCAGTATCGGCCTTTCAGGTTGTATCTGTGAAGTAGTTTTGTGAAGAGTTTTGCGACCCATCTGTCGAACAACGGGTCTACTGTCAGTCTTTCTCCCAACGCCTCAGACAGATACGTCATGTTAACTCCTCGCACATGCAGGCTTTCGCCATAAACATGGTCAGGCCTCGTCTCCGCCAGTTTCTCGAAAATTTGCCTCAAATCTTCTTCTACAGAAGGTCTTAATCTGCAGGGTGGGAGTATCGGAGCAACTATTATTCCTGTTTTAATGCCGTTTTTCTTGGCTTCTGTGAGAATCTCGAGACGTCTGTGAGGAGCTACCACTCGGGGCTCTATGATTTTAGCAAGTTCTGTGTTCAGGGTTGCGACAGATACCTGCAGACGAACCTGCTCACGATAAGCTTTGAGCAGGTCAAGGTCTTCGAGAACAAGCGGAGACCTAGTCTGTATGCATACTCTTACGCCGTTGTTAAGCATTCTCTCCAGTATTTTTCTGGTATATGTCTTAAGCGGTGGAAGATATGGGTCATGAGTAGATGACATCAACACCTCCTCGCCACGCCATTTATGCCATGGAGTGGCTTCTATAGCCTCTTCAAGATTAGACGGCACAGCAAAATAGTACCCCCAGTCGGCTTGAACAATTTCACCAACCCTCGCCGATGAATAGAGTTTATGAATCGCGTCAACGTAGCAGAAACGGCAGCCGAACAGACAGCCAACAGCGAAGTTCACCGCCCAGCCGTCGGACAATTCTTTACCAACACCGTCCTTCCTCGTCAGCTTTGACGGCTTTATTAGAGGCAGGTTTACGACATAGCTACCGAACCTTACCTTTTTTTCCTTGACAAAGAAACTGGTCAACGACTGGTTTTTTGCGACCATTTCTGCAATCCGTCTAGCACGTATGGTTTCCCAAGCTTTCATGGCAGCTTGCTGCGATTTGTTTATTCCACTTATTCCCAAGTCATCATTAACTAAACACGCTAGTTTATATCCATATTTATTGTAAACAAGTTTGTTATTTGACACAGAAGAGGCTGATTCACCGTGAAGACACTGCTTGGCCAACATTAACAGAGACAGGTGCCCCTAATGCAACAAAGGCTTAGGAAGAAGAGAAACATAAACAATTAAATATTGTTTAACGTCTGCGTTTGGAGGGATGTCCTCGGCTACCGCGATCAACAAGTACAGGAATTTTAGCGAGTGGTTCGACAGCCTTTTGCTTGAGGCAAAGATAGTTGACGACAGGTTTCCTGTGAAGGGTTTTTCGGTCTATTTGGAGAACGGGGCTTTCATCATCCGTAGGATTAGGGAGATGCTTGAGAAGGAGCTTAATGACACAGGTCATAAGGAGATGGTTTTCCCGCTTGTCACGACGGAGGAGCTTTTCGGCCGTGAAGCACAGCACATAAAAGGCTTCAGCCCCGAGGTGTTTGTGATAGAATCCGCTGGAGGCAAGCCCTTGGACGTCAAGCTGATCGTCCGCCCCACTTCCGAGACAATAATGTATCCCATGTTCAAGCTGTGGATTAGAAGCCACGCCGACCTGCCGCTCATGGTTCATCAAAGCAACATGGTTTACAGGCATGAGACGAAGGCGACAAGGCCTTTGCTTAGGGTGAGGGAGATACCTTGGAACGAGGCTCACACGGTGCATGAAACAGCGGCCGATGCTGAACAGCAGGTTAGGAAAGCCGTTGAAATCTACAAAAAAGTGTTGGACAGGCTTGGCATAGCTTATCTCATCTTGAAAAGGCCTGACTTCGACAAGTTCGCTGGAGCCAGATATTCGATAGCGTTTGACGCATGGAATCCCGACGGTAGAGTGAACCAGGTGGGGACGGTTCACAACCTTGGGAAGAATTTTTCGAAGGTTTTTGAGATTGAGTTTGAGACGAGGGACGGCAGGCGGGAAAACCCACACCAGCTTTGCTACGGCTTTGGTTACAGCAGGGTGTTAGCAGCCCTAATAAGCCAGCATGGAGACGACAGAGGTATTGTCCTACCGTCTTCGGTGGCGGCTATACAAGTTGTTATTGTGCCCATCGTGTTCAAGGGCCAAGAGGAAGCCATACTCCGTTACTGCAGTGCTTTGGCTGAAAGGTTGAAAGGGCTGCGAGTTAAGCTCGACGACAGGGAGGACGTCACGCCCGGTGAGAAGTTCTACTACTGGGAGAAGATGGGTGTGCCCGTGAGGCTCGAAGCCGGTCCACGCGAGGTTGCGGAAAATAGGGTTACGGTCTTCAGACGGGATACTCTTGAGAAGAACTCAGTCGACGTTGAGGGGCTTGAAACCTATTTGGTGAAGCTTCTCGACGAAATTGACAGGAACCTTTCGGACAAGAGCTGGCGTATCATGAGGCAGATGATTTCCGACGCCTCTACCGTCGAAGAGGTGAAAAACATAATCTCTGAGAGGCGGATTGCGAGGGTTGCTTGGTGCGGCAGCACTGAGTGCGCTATGCGGCTGAAGGAAGCGGCTGGCGGAGAGTTGAGGGGAAGCAGGTTCGACGAAGTAGAGGTGCCCACTGGAGCCTGCATAGTCTGCCAACAGCCCGCTCAGGAAGTAGTTTACTACGCTAGGGCGTATTGAAAACGTAGTTGTCGAGGGCCTTAAGCCTCTTAGCAGGGTCTGGATGTGTGCTGAAAAGCTCCGCAACGGTGTTCGGCTTGGAGTTCTTAACGCGTTCAACCAGCATGTCAACGTCGCCGAAGGCTTGAATGCCGACCTCTGGGTCGGCGATGAAGAAGGCTTTGAACTGCTCGTAATGCGTTGCCTCATCTCTTCTCAGCCTTCCCGAAAGCATCATTATCCTAACCAGCGCTCTCTGAAGGTTTCTGGCGCCTTCCCTGACGTTTCTGGCGGCGAAGTAGTCGGCGTAGTATTCTCTGAGACGGCTCATGTAAAAGACGAAGAGATTGAAGATGAAGCTGAAAACCATCAACACTATTCCTACCAGAGCCGCGTATGCTGTTCCTTCCCTCCGACCACCATACGCACCTGAGACGAACAACGTGTAGCCGAGATAGTAGATTATCGCGGGAATTATGCTCACAGCCATCATGAACACGATGTCCCTGTGTTTGATGTGTCCAAGCTCGTGTCCTATGACGGCTTCAATCTCTTCTTTTGGAAGGCTTTCCACAAGCCTTCGTGTGACAGCTACCATCGGCCCCGTCAACGGGCTTCCGTATGCAAATGCGTTAGGTATATCGATTTCGGCGACGTAAGCTTTCGGCGGTCTTTCCATCCCAACGGCTGAGCTGAGCCTGTTGACCGTTTCCTCAACCCACGCCAACCCAGCCTCGGCCGCGGGCCTAACACGGTAGACAGCCCCTATAATGTACGGTCCTATCAGCCATTGGAAGACGTGGAAGAAGACGACGAACGCTATGATCGAGTAGAGGTTGAGCAGCGGAACTCTCAGCAGGGATAGGACGGCGATGAAAAGCAGCGAGGCTAACGCGGTTATCAGAGCCCATGTTCCCAGCATAGCTAGCCGCAGCTTGACTAACGACATCCTAGCTCTTTCGTATCGTGTTGTCATGGTTTACACCTAAGCGCTAGGTCTTTGGTCTTTTTAATAAACCGTTCCCAAGATAAATTAGATTTTTAGATGAACTGCTCTGGCTTTCTTTCGTCTCTGGCCCTGACCTTGAGGACGCCGTAGTGTATTGCGCAGCTGATGCAAAGGTTTTTGACCACTATGTTCTCAGCCAGATAGGCTCCCGCCTGTTTAAGCTCTCTCGCCAAGTCTCCGCTGACGAGCGAGACGCGGCGTGTGACTCTCTGCACTTTGCTGCGCGGCACGTACGCGCCGCAGTTGTCGCACTGAACCGTCGGCTCCTTACCCTTAGCCCCTTTCGCCCTGCCCCTGCTCTTTCGCTTGAAAGGCATGTCGAATAACTTTCCGCAACGCCCTATTAAAAGTGTTGTTTGCCTCCGTTTTCTGACTTATATATGCGCTCAAAGGGTTGTAACCGTGACGCTACGTGTCCTGGTCGCAGACCCTATTGACGAAAAGTCCGTTGAAATGTTGAGGGAGGCGGGCTTCACCGTCGACTTGAAGCCTGACATCACTGCGGCGGAGCTGGAGAACACGATATCGGGCTACGGCGTTCTGATAGTCAGGAGCCGCACTAAGGTGACGGCGAGGGTTATCGAGAAGGGTGTTCCCGGATTGAAGGTTGTGGGAAGGGCTGGCGTCGGGTTGGACAACGTTGACGTGGAGGCTGCGGCGAAGCATGGTGTCAAAGTTTTGAACACTCCTGAAGCGCCCACCAACAGCGTTGCAGAGCTTGTCATAGGCTTGATGATAGCTGTTGCACGTAAGATTGCTTGGTGTGACAGGGTGATGAGGGCTGGCAGATGGCCGAAGCGTGAGGCGATGGGCGTTGAGCTTGCGGGCAAGACCCTCGGCGTCGTAGGCTTTGGAAGAATAGGTAGAAGGGTTGCGGAAATAGCTCATGCCGTAGGCATGAAAATCCTCGCCTACGACATCATCCCCATCCCCGAAGAGGTTTTAGCCAAAACAGGAACAAGGCTTACGACGCTGGAGGAGGTGCTGAGGTCGTCGGACTTCATCACGCTGCATGTTCCGCTAACGCCTGAGACGCATCATTTGATAAACGCTGAAAAAATCGCGATGATGAAGCCGTCGGCCATATTGGTCAACGCGTCGAGAGGGGAGGTTGTCGACGAGGAAGCGCTCTACCACGCTTTGTCGACGGGAAGGCTTGCTGGAGCCGGTTTGGACGTGTTCGAGAGAGAACCGCCTTTTGGAAGCAAGCTGCTCGAGCTGGACAACGTTGTCGTCACACCTCACGTGGGAGCGCAGACCCATGAGGCTCAGCAAGCCGCTGGAATGATGCTGGCTCAGAAAATCATCGAAACGCTCAAGCCTTGACGGTCTTCAACAGGTCCAACAGCTTTTCCGGATAAAGGCTTCGAAGGTCTTCTCGGAAGTAGACAACAACCCTCTCCTCATACCGCCTGTCGAGCACAAGATTCTGAGGCAGCTCCACCCAGTTTCCAGCCCTAATCCATTCATCGAACATGGCTGGAGCATCTTCGCCGTAAAGAACGTTGAGGGGGAAGAAAACGTAGAGCGGCCTTCGGTCAACTATGTGGCGGGTTGACTTTGGAGGAAGCCTGACGCCTGACTTGACCAGCGACAGAACCTCGTTTTTGCTGAGCTTTCTGACGAGGTAGCCCATGGAATATTGTCCGGCTGCGACAGCCGGTGCGACGTCTCGTTCGACAACGTAGGATATCTCAAGCTCACGTAAAACATGTTCAAGCTTGGAAACAGCTTCGTAAACCCTCCGAGCGTTCTTCTCGTCGAGCGTCAGGTTTGTTATCGCGCCGTCGGGCCAGACCAGCTTTACCGTAAACTCACTCACATCCATGCCGGCTGGTGAGATTTTGAAGCCAGCCTGCAACGCCTTCTGAACAACAGTCCTTTTATCTGCTTGTTTCTTCACAACTCTACCCCAGCTCTCCAAAACCACGTTGTCAGAGTTGTAATCGACTAGGTATGCCGGCAGAAATTTGAGGCCGAGCTTTACCGCAGCTTCAACTCTGTGCGTTCCGTCCACGACCAACCCTGTCCCGGCGTCAACGATTATTGGATGAATTATTCTTCCCGTGCTTCTGATTTCCTCAGCCAGCCTGTTCGTCAGCGGAGGGATGGACTGTTCATGTGGTTTTAGCCAGCTAATTCTGGCGAGGGTTACCGTCCAAGGCTTGAGGCTCAAACCAGCTCTTCCATCTCTTCTTCCAGATGCCACGGTGGCGCGGCATAAACATCTTCAAAAATGGCTGAGGGCGTTAGCGGAGGGGTTTGGAACGCCTCCTCAGTAGCTTTCCTGAGCTCGGCTCTGAACTCATCAACCAAGCTCCTCTCCATCTCATCGCTCCACAGCCGGTTTCTCGTCATGTATCTCCTCAGCCTTATCAACGGGTCAAGCTCACGCCACCTAGCCACTTCCTCCTCCGACCTGTATCTGGAAGGGTCGTCGGCCGTCGTATGCGGCCCCATCCTATACGTCACCGTCTCTACCAAGCTGGGGCCTTCGCCAGCCCTCGCTCTCTCGACGGCGTTTCTGCAGGCTGTGTAGACGGCCATGACGTCGTTGCCGTCAACCCTGACGCCAGCTATGCCGTAGGCCTTGGCTTTCACAGCTATGTTTGGCGCTGCTGTCTGTCTTTCGAAAGGTGTTGAGATTGCCCACTGGTTGTTTTGGCAGAAGAAGACAACTGGCGTTTTGAAAACACCAGCCCAGTTTATTGCTTCGTGGAAGTCGGCCTTGGATGTCGCTCCTTCGCCTATGTAGAGCATGAAAACGTCTTTCTCATGCCTTATGCTGGCAGCCATCGCCATTCCCACCGCTACAGGGGCCATAAGTGAAACAGCTCCAGCCCCCACAACTATCCTATACCTTCGGTCGCCGTACAGCGTTATCTCATGGCCTTTCAACGGGTCTTTGCTGTTGGCGAACATTCTATGCATTATGTCTGTCAACGGCACGCCCCGCGCCAAAGCAACCGGGTACTCGCGGTAGGTTGGGAAGAGCCAGTCGTTTTCACTGACGCTGTGTGCGCTGCCCACCATCGAAGCCTCCTGGCCCTCGCACGGCGCATACCTGGACGCTTTTCCGAGCGGATGTATTTTCAGCATCCATTCGTCGAACAGACGGGCCTTGACCATGTCCTTCATCATTGTTAGTAGAAGGTCGTTGGTCAGCGTCGGGTCTGGTTCTCCGACGATTTCTCCCGAGGGGTTTAAGACCTGTACAAGCTCTACCGCTGTCTCACGGCCTGAAGACATGCCAGAAGCTCCTCATCGGTTAAAGGCCCTTTCTTCTCCAGAGATTTCTGCTTGATTCTATCCAGCAGGAGCTGGATTTCCTCGGGTGTTGCGTTGACGCCGAGTCGGCTGAGCTTCCACTCGACGGAATGGCGGCCGCTTTTCTTGCCCACGAGAACGTCATGCCTGTTGCCCACAAGCTCGGGCAGGAAGGCCTCGGAACCGAGATGATACTTTATCCAGCCTGCGACAGCTATGCCCGACTCTCTCGTGAACACTCTGTCTCCGACGACAGGCTTGTTGGCTGCGAGGCTGAACCGAGTCAATCTTTCCACAAGCTTGGAGAGTTCAACAAGCTTTTCGTATTTCAACCCAAGCCTTCTGCCGTAGAGCAGCTCGAGGCTTAGAGCCACTTCCTCGAGGCTTGCGTTACCCGCTCTCTCGCCGATGCCGTTGACTGAGACATGGACTACGCTGGCGCCCGCGGACAGGCCTGCTATGCTGACCGCGGTGCCCATTCCAAAGTCGTTGTGGCAGTGGACCTCCACTGGAACAGGCACGGTTTCGACGATTTCCCCCACGAGATATCCGAACCCCTCGGGGGTTGCGCAGCCAAACGTGTCCACAACCGCGACGGCGTCGGCCTTGGCTTCCCGAACAACCCTGCTGTAAACATGCTTGAGGAAATCGAGCTCGGCCCTGGTTCCGTCGACGCCGAAGAAAACCGTGTACAACCCATGCTCCTTCGCATAGTCAACATGCTCGAGAGCTTTTGCTACAACGTCCTCAACCTTCCATCCAAACTGCATGAGCTTTGGAACACCTACCGGCCCCTCGGTGACGATGCCCGCCACGTCGGCGTCAACAGCCGCGTCTATGTCCTCCTTCACCAGCCTTGCGAACGCGAAGACCTTCGCCCTCAACCCTTCGTTCGCTATCTGCTTGACTGCGTCGAAGTCTTCTTTCGAGACGACGGGCATGCCTGCCTCTATTCTGTGGACGCCAACCTCGTCTAAAGCCCTCGCGATGGCCAGTTTCTCCTCAGCCTTAAGAACCACTCCGGGTGTTTGCTCTCCGTCGCGCAAAGTTACGTCATGTATCTCAATCCTGTCTGGGAAATTGAAATGGCGGGTGACGCTGTCGGCAAAGTTGTAAGGGCTGACCCAATGTTTATCGCTTTTCCAACGTTCCCTGCTCAAGCCTTCTTCACTCCGCCACAACCCTGTTCCTCATCACACCCAAGTTTTCTATCTCTGACTCAACGACATCGCCGGGTTTGAGGTAGTATTTTTCAGGGTTTTCCCTGAACGCAGCCACTCCAGATATCGTTCCCGTCGTCAACACGTCGCCGGGCTCGAGCATCACCCACGAGTAATGCTCTATTATCTCCTGAAGTGTTACGGACAGCCTGTTGGTGTTTCCAGACTGCCGTACCTCGCCGTTTACCCGCAGCTCCATCTTGAGGTTATGCGGGTCGCTGACTTCATCCTTTGTCACGAGATAGGGCCCCATGGGTGCGAAGGTGTCGAGGTTTTTGCCGAAGTTGAGCAGGCCGTTCTTCATTTCCTGCCGCTGAATATCCCTTGCGGTGATGTCGTTGAAAACCATGAAGCCAGCTACGTATTCGTAAGCCCTCTCCTTCGGGACGTACTTCCCCCGCCGCCCTATGACCATGGCCATCTCAAGCTCGTGGTCCAGCTCCTTCGTAAACTTCGGGTAGACGATGTTGTCGTAGGGACCTATGACAGACGACGGGCTCTTGAGAAAAGATATCCACTGCGGTATCGGAAACTCCCATTTTGCTTTCTTGCCCTCCTCAGCATGTTCTCGAAAGTTTCCGGCGGTGTGGATTATCTTTCCAGGACGGGGTACGGGGGCATAAAGCCTCACTTCGGAAAGCTTGAAAGCATACCCTTGACCATACTCGTTGTTTACAAAGCTTCTTGCCTTGAAAAGCACGCGTTCAGCAGCATCCCAAGCCCTTCTCCCCCTCCTCAAAAAACCTATCATGTTGCTTGGAAAGAGGGCTTCGGCTAGGATTTCGGCGTCTTCCTCTCCCTCATCCCTGAGAATCGCCGCGAATGCGTTGCTTCCGTCTAGGACATATTCTCCGTAAACTATGCCCACCCTAGGTTTTTGGAGATACGGGTTGTGAAAGGTTACCAGCCTCATGACGATTATTGTTAAACTATGGTCGTTTTATAGTTTGCATGAAATCCCGTTGGAAAAATTATTAACGGAGACTGCTTTTACGGAGCTATGAAAAACGGCCTGTTTTTCAACAAATCTGTTGAGACATTGTCTCGTAGAGAGCTGGAAAATATACGTGACCAGAGGCTTAGGTGGACGGTTAAACACGTTTACGAGAACAACGCTTTCTACAGGAAAAAGTTTGACGAGGCGGGTGTAAAACCTGAAGATGTCAAGACGGCCGCAGACCTGCGGAAGCTTCCTTTCACCACAAAGGATGAGCTGAGGTCGCTGTATCCATACGGGCTGCTGGCCGTTCCGCGGACAGAGCTCCTCGAAGTCCACGCAACCTCAGGGACCACAGGCGTCCCCACGTTAGGGTTTTACACAAAAAATGACATAGAGGTTTGGGGCGAGGTTTCTGCACGGTCTTTAGTCATGTCTGGTTTGACGAAGTCGGACATCTTGCAGATAACTCCAAGCTTCGGCATGTTCACGGGTGGTTTCGGTTTCTTCTATGGTGCGAGAAAAGTCGGTGCGATGATTATTCCCACGGGCGCTGGTTTCAGCAAACGCCAGATACAGTACATGCTCGATTTCGGAACCACGATGGTTTGCGCCGTCGTCTCCTACATTCTCCGGTTGACGGAGACAGCTTATGAGATGGGTGTTGACCCAGCCCGCGAAACGAAGGTAAGGAAGGGTGTTTTCGGCTCCGAGATGTGGACAGCCGAGATGAAGAGGAGGATTGCCGACGCATGGGACATGGATGTTTACGATATCTACGGTTTCACGGAGCTTTGCGGCCCCGGCGTCGCCAACGACTGCTATGTCCACGACGGCCTCCATCTCTGGGAAGACCATTTTTACGTCGAGGTCATAGACCCCAAGACCGAGGAGCCAGTGGAGCCTGAGGAGAAGGGAGAGCTTGTTTTCACAACGTTGACGAAGGAGGCATCGCCCGTCGTCCGGTATAGATGTAGAGACATTTCATACCTTTATGATTCTGTTTCATGCGACTGCGGCCGCACGCATAGGCGGCTTGGCTTCATAAGCGGTAGGGTTGACGACATGATAAAGGTGGCAGGCGTGGCTGTCTGGCCCAGCGCTGTAGAAAACGTCCTGCTCAAACATCCCGAGCTGGGCATGGAGTATCAAATCATCGTCACCCGTGTGGGCGGCCTCGACAGGCTGAAGGTCGTAGCCGAGCTGGGCAAAGATTCTAAACACGTTAACATAAACAAGTTGAAGAAAAAGCTTGAGGACGACTTCCGAGAAACGTTGATGACGAGCGTGGAAGTTGAGCTTGCAGAACCCATGAGCCTTCCACGGCAGGAGGTTGGGAAGGCTAAGAGAGTTTTTGACCAGAGAGGTCTTTAACTGTGCTTGTTGTCTCAGGCCGTGACCTGAAAGCATGGCTCGACATGAAGACCGCTGTCAGCATAGCGGAAGCCTTTTTCAAAGACTACAGCCCTGAAAAATATCGAGCACCGCAGCGAACCGTCATCCCCTTGCCTGAAAGGGACGCGGTATGGCTCAACATGCCAGCCCTCAGCCTACCCCACAGAGGCTACGTCATCAAAGTCATCAACGAATACAGACAGAACCCAGCCAGATATGGCTTAGAAACAGCCAACGGCGTCATCCTCTACTTCGACGTGGAGACAGGGGTTTTGAAAGGTTTGGTTGACGCTGTATATCTGACGGCTCTGCGTACAGGCGCTATCGGCGGTGTCGGAGCCAATTACATGGCGAGGAGCGGTGTCAAGGCTGTCGGGATTGTTGGAAGCGGCAGGGTCGCATGGGCTCTGCTCGAAGCCATGAAAGCCGTGAGAGACATAGAGTCTGTGAAGGTTTTCAGCCCAAACAGAGTCAGCAGGGAAAAGATGGCTGAGAGAGCTGAGAGGGAGCTTGGGCTCGAAGCTGTGGCGGTCAACTCCCCTCGTGATGCCGTTTTGAAAGCTGATGCTGTGATAGCGGCCACAAACTCGGCTGAGCCTGTCTTCTCAGGCGAATGGCTCGACAGCAACGTTCACGTCACAAGCATGGGGGCTCTGCCCACGAGACGAGAGCTTGACCTCACGACGTTCCAGAGGGCGAAGATAATCGCGGCAGACTTGAGGGAAGCTGTGTTGAAGGAGGCTGGGGACCTTATCGCAGCCGTAAAGGAAGGCGTGATAGAGACCAGTCGGGTAACCGAGCTCCATGAAATCGTCAAAACGGGCAGGATGGTTAGAGATCATGGTGAGATGATAACTTTGCTCAAGTCGGTGGGGTTCGCGGCCATAGACCTGTTTTTCGCCGTCGAGGTGTTCAGCAGGGCTGAGAAACAGGGTGTGGGCCGCTGGGTTGAGTTTCAGTAAGACCTCGGAAGCGACAAACCCCTTTCCGCAACATAGGCGAGAGCAAGCTCCTGAGTTATTGGCCCCGACTTGAGAAGCATAACGTCTCTGAACACCCTCTCCACATGCCTTGCCTTCAGATAGCCGTAGCCGCCTAAAACCTGCATAGCATGGCCGAGAGCCTTGAAAGCAGTTTCGCTGGCGAAGTATTTGGCGGCACACGCCAGCACATCCGACCTTTCACCCCTGTCGAAAGCCTGTGCCGCCTCGACACAGAGTAGACGGGCCGCCTCGGCCTCCGCGTAGTTTGCGGCGAGAGGCAGCTGTATCCCCTGATAACTTCCAATCGGTTTTCCGAACACCTTTCTGTCAGTGGCGTAGGCTGCGGCTGTTTTGACGGCGTAGAGTGCTGAGCCAGCTCCGATAGCGGCGTAAACTATCCTGTCGGGGTTCAAAGCAAACGTCAAAGCCTTCCACCCCTTGTCAACCATGCCAACAACCATGTCCCCGTCTATGAAAACGTCAGCCAGCTTCATAACGCCTGTTTTGAAATAGTTCGTACCCATCTTCTCCAGAACGTTGAAGCTCAGCCCCTCCAACCTCAACCCCAGTACGAAAAGTGTTATTCCGTCGCTTCTTTTGACAACCTTCTCAGCTGGCGTCGTCCTAGCCGCCAGAAGCATGTGGGTTGCTCGGCCTATGTTGTTGACGAACATTTTCTCGCCGTTGACTCTGTACCCCTCACCAGACTTCGTGGCAGAGGTCGATATCGAAAGAACGTCTGAGCCCGACTCCCTCTCCGTTATGGCTAAACCCATCATGTATTCGCCTGAAGCAAGCCTTGGAAGAATCTCATCCCTCAAACGCTGTGGTCCAGCGTTCAGCAGCACGAGAGCCGACATGTTGTTGCTCAGAACAGGGTATAACGCTGTTCCGAAACCATGTGACGCGAGGAAGACCACGACGTTGACAAGCTCTTCAAGTTTTCCTCCAAGCCCTCCATACTCCTCGGGTATCAGAAAGCCCGGAAGCCTTCGTCTTCCACATTCTTGCCAAAACTCCTCGGGAAAAACACCCTTCTCGCTTTTCTCCAGCCAGTAATCCTGCGGAAACATTCGAGGAAGGTCCTCGACAAAAGCCTCTTCCTCCATGGCTTTAACGGGTTTCTAGACCGTTTAAGGATGATGCATCGTTTTCACGAGTAGGGAGGCAGGCGGGCGCCGGCGATAAACATGGTCGTAAAACCCATCCCTTCGAAAAGAGATCTAACAGAACCGCACACCGCAAAATCTTACCTCAACCATGCCAGTTCGTGACGCCATGTTAGGTGTGTTAGCAGTTATATACCTGCTCTTCGAAGGGCGTGGTCAATGAAGGGTAGGCTGCTGACGTTGTCTTTCAGCCACATGTCCAACGACATGCTTTACACCGCTCTGCCGCCGCTGCTGCCACTGCTCGCGCAGCAGCACAACCTGTCAACCGCGGCGCTTGGACTGATACCGGCAGCCTACATGATCTCCGCTTCGTTTCTCCAAATCGCTGTGGGAGCTTTTTACGACAGGAAGCAATCCGTGGTCATGATGCCTCTGGGACTGGCGGCCGGCGGGTTCGCGATAGCGTCGATCGGATTTCTGCCAACCTACTGGGCGATTTTTTCAGCGGCTGTTCTGGGCGGGGTTGGCTCGGCTTTTTTCCATCCGGTAGCAACCTCGCTCAGCTCAGCGTCTCAAAAAAGGTCTATGACGGTTTCCGTCTTCATGATTGGCGGTGACATCGGCCTGGCCCTCGGCTCTTTGGTTTGCAGCTTAGCTGTTTCGGCCATGGGGTTGAACGGCACGTTGCTGCTGGTTTTTCCACCTTTAGCCATGGCCATCGCTTCATCTCGGATAAAGAACGAAAACATCAACAACACGGTGCAGAAAATGGGCGCCGCCTTCAGGTCTGCAGGTTTAAAACATCTCTTCATGCTTCTCGCAGCCGCAATCCTCCGCGGCGTCGCGATCACAAGCCTGATAACCTACCTACCTCTCTACCTTGCTTCGCGGGGTTATGCCGTTGCACATGCGGGCAGCCTCTTGACAGTCATGCTTATCGCTGGAGCGGGAGGCATGCTGTCCTCTGGCCTGCTGTCGGTCAAGTTTGGGAAGACGCGTGTGGCCGCCATCTACCTTCTCTTCTCAGGCATCCTACTTCTCGCATTAGTGTTCACGCCGACGACATACATAATCATCGCGTTGTTTCTGCTGGGGTTTGTGATACTTGCTGTCCACCCACTGCTTGTGGCAGCTTCCCACGACCTTCTGCCCAACAACGTCGGCATGGCGTCCGCGTTGATGTACGGCGTCACTCTGGGGCTGGCCAACCTGACCGTCCCACTCGTAGGGGTTTTGATAGACCTTCTCGGATACAGCACTGTTTTCACATTTCTCTCGGCACTGCCGTTTGCAGCGGCTTTGTTGGCCTCCCGGATTAACGTGGAGAAGCCAGCGTTTTCGAATGCTGAGCGAATGGTTAATTAACCGGTCTCAGGCCAACTCGATATGGATGTAAACACCCATCAACAGCTGTTGGCCTCTCTTTTAAACGGCATCAAGACAGGTTCCTCGATACAGGTGAAGAAAATCGGCGGCCAAAAAATTCTACGCGTTGCATGGCTAAACATACTGCACGACCCCAAGGTCTTTCAAGCGCTGGCCAAAGCCATCGCCGACGACGTCGCTCGAAGAAACTACGTGTTTGACGCAATAGCATCGATAGAAACCTCTGGAGCCAAATACGGCATAGCCCTGTCGTACGAGCTGGGCAAACCATACTTCTCGATACACAAAGCTGGCAAGGTTGTCTTTGAAGAGCCGTTGTCGGTGGATGAGAAATCGGTGACGGAGGATAGGATGGTTACTCTCTACTTGGACAGAGCTGTAGCGTCAACGTTTAAGAGGGTTTTGCTGGTGGATGACATCAGAAGGTCTTCCAGAACGTTGAACGCTGCGGTAGACCTGTTGGGCAAATGTAATGTTGAAGTTGTGGCGTGTTATGTGATTCTCGACCTGGCTTTCGCAGGACATCCTCTTCCGTCGAAAATACCGCCTGAAAACTATCATCCGTTGTTTGTGATAGGAGACGTCGACGACAGAGGTAGATGCAGCGTTGTCGAAGGTCTTGTGCCCCGGCAGCTAGGGCAGATGGCCTGCGCCTAACCTTCGTTGTCTCATGTTCCTCAGCAGAATTGCGAAAGCTATGGAAAGGATTGCCGTAATCAAAACGCCTGTTAGGGGCATCAGTATGTCCGGCGACTCCTTGCGGGACAGAATCAACGTTATCCTCATGGGGGTGGAGAGGCGTAGCGTTTTCTCCAACACCCTATCCCCGCTGTCCAAGCTGTAGCCCGATATGAGGCCGTCCAGCGGAACGTCTTTCAAAACCTCCTCCAGATTCGCCAGGCTGTTCTCCAGACCCCACCACTCCTTTAGCAGAGAGCCATTGGGATGGTGGATTGACAGCTTGTATTCGGCGTAAACCCTGAACAACATGTTATCCTGCTGTTTTTCTATTGTCAAATGCATGGGCTCAGCTCTAAACCGCATGTCGCGGCTGGCTGGCGGGAGGCTGAGCGAAACGTTGTAAACGATTTTTCGGAGGAGCAGGACGCTTACCGAGGTGTTCTGGGACAACGTCAACAATTTTGCGCCGTCAAGGTAGATGTCGGGTTTAGCTTCCAAAGCCCTGCCTACGACGGTTACGTTTGCGGCGTAAGCTATGTCCGCGTTGAGCTTACCCCAACCCCATGAGTTGGAGCCTGACGACGGTATGGGTCCCGTTTTCTCATCCACCTTCGAATTCCTTCTCAACACGTTGAGCACCTCCTCCACAGGCAGGTGGGGTGAGAGCTGGAGAACCAGCGCCGCAACTCCCGCCGCATGGGGGGTTGACATGCTCGTACCCCTGCTCACCGTCATCAACTCGCCGGGGCTGAGAGCCCTGTTAACTGCGTCGCGGGAGCCTGCGGCGACTATAACCCCTCCCGGAGCCACGAGGTCTGGCTTTGTCCTTCCGTCGACGGTGGGACCTCTTCCGCTGTAGTATTCGAGACCTCCCACCTCTCCCGTCACACGCCATCTTCTTCCGCTCGCCGTCCACTCAGTCCGCGTGGTGTATGCGCCGACTGTCAAAACTTTCTTAGCCGTCCCGGGAATCGTCACGGTGGATGCTTGGCTTATGCTGTAGTCGAGGCCGGCTGAGAATGCCTCCGACTCGCTGCTGCAGGTGTTTGCCTCAACCCATGCATGCCAGCCTCCCGAACGGACCTTGTTCGCCGAGACTGTAAGACGCCAAATTCCATCAAGCCTTCGGGATGAGGATATGTCGAGCAAAACCTCTTGAAGAATCTGACGCTTCCATAACGAAGCTTCTACGACAAACCCTCCGACGAAGTTTGTCTGGTTTAGGCTGAGAGGTGACGTGGCTCCGTCGGGGGACGTGATGTACAGCGTTACGCTGTCTTCCGGGCTGAGAACCAGTGACAGGCTTGCCTGAAATGTGTCAGGGGGTATTGTCCATGTTAACGTGGTGTTTTTGCCCTCTGTCAGCGTGCCTGTAACATGCCTGCCGTCGGATGCGGAGTTGCCTGCAGCCACGACGAAGACCACTCCTTCGTCAGCCCATTTGTCGAGAGCTTTCTCCAAGGGCGTGTTTCCATCATGGCCGCCGATGTCTGTGCCGAGGCTCAGAACCACGACAAGCCTACGGTTCAGAAGACGAGCTTTCTGCACCGCGTATGTGATGCCGTCTATCAACCCTTTCTCGTCGAAGAACCATCGGCTTCCACCGCAAGCAGGCCTGCCGCTCTTCACCACGATGAGCTCCGCGCCCGGAGCAACCCCGCGCAAGCTCCATTCACCGTAGACGCCGCCAGCGGCTATCGACGCTACCGCAGTGCCATGTCCGACGACGTCCCTCTCGGGGCACGAGTGTTCCAGCACCTCCGACGGAAGGCATTCATGGCCGTATCCAAAGCCTTCAGGATGCCTACCTTCAACCGTCTGGTCCCATATGTAAAGTATCCGGTTGCCCCCGTCTTTTGACTTGAAGGCTGGGTGGGTGTAGTCTATGCCTGTGTCGATGAACGCGATCAACACACCTTTGCCGTCCACGGCCCCTGCGTTGACCCCGGTTAGATTTGTCAAAGCATGTACGCCTATGTCAACCGTGCTCACGTCAAGCAGGGGTTTGAAGAGACGCGGCCTGTAAACGCTTGCCCCTGCTTTCTTTAACAGCTCAACCTGCTGCACGGTAAGCCTGGCTGTTGCAATGTCTCCGACTGACGCGTCCAGAAAACCATCGCCCACTATCGACTGTATGATGGATTGTCCGCCGGCATGGTAAATGACCACCTCTTGCAACTCGCTGTGGAAGGTTAGATGAGGCGTTAAGGGGATTGAGAACAACAGAAGCGCTGCAGCCAGCAGTATGACCATGCCCGCCTACACGCCTCAGTGACAGTTATTAAGCCTGATTCATGGATAGGCTGGAGAAAGGCTTAAACCTGCATCTTTACGTGAAACCTCTGTCATGAAATACTTGACTGACGAGGATGTTGTGAAGATTGCTGAGCCTAGGAGGGTTGTTGAGGCGGTTGAGGAGGCTTACAGGCTTTACAGCCTGGGCAAGGTTGTTATGCCGGTGAGGTCGCGTATACAGGCGAGGGAGAAAGGCGGCGACATATTGATGATGCCCTGCTACATTCCGTCGATGGACATTTTCAGCCTAAAGCTTGTGACGGTCTATCCGGGAAACCTGGAGAAGGGTCTTCCAACGATCAACGCCACCGTGCTTGTTCTCGACGCGGAGACAGGGGTGGCGAAGCTCGTGGCTGAGGCAAGGGCTTTGACAGGGCTTAGAACCGCAGCCGCCACAGCTGTGTCGGTAAAATATCTGGCGAGGAGCGACGCCTCAAAAGTTGGCGTGGTTGGATGCGGGTACCAAGCCGGATGGCAGGTCCGCGTTATGCACGACATGTTTCCCGGAATGAAGTTTACCGCCTTCGACATAGACGCCAGCCGTATGAGGTCTTTCAGCGAGCAGATGGGGAGGGAGGGGATAGAGGTCAAAACAGCCGGGTCTTGCATGGAGATGGTTAAAGACTCCGACATCGTGATAACTGTGACAACCTCTAAAACACCTGTGGTGATGGAGGAATGGGTGAGGGAAGGAACACATATCTCCGCCATCGGAGGCTACACACCGGAGATGGTTGAGATAGACCCGAAGCTCACGGCGAAGTCCAAGCTGGTGGTTGACTCGCGTGAAGCAGTCAAAGAGGAGGCGGGCGACGTGCTCAAGCCGATAGAGATGGGTCTCATCTCATTCCAACACATCCATGCAGAGATAGGGGAGATAGTAGCAGGATTGAAGCCCGGCAGAGAGAACAACCGTGAGATAACAATGTTCAAGAGCGTCGGCTTAGCGGTGCAGGATGCAGCAGCCGCCAAAGCGGTTCTCGACTACCTCATGACAAGATAAATTCCAGCTATCACTACGGCAGCGCTCAAGTAAAACCCAGGCTCCACAACCTCTGACAAGACGACGGCTGCGAGAATGGTTGCGACGACGGGTTCGAGCAAAGCCAAGGCGGAGGCCTCGTAGGGGTGGAGGCCTTTCAGGGAAGAGAACTGAAGCGAGTGTCCAAGCACTGTGGGTAGTATCGCTAAGGCTGTGAGGGGATACAGCTCCTCAGGTCGGGGCTGCGTCAAGCCTCCCGACAACAAACCCGTAACACCTGTTGCAAGAGCCGTCCAGAGATATATCGGGCCCATGACCACAACTATTTCAGCCCCCTCCCGAACCCTTTTCCCTACAACTAAGTAGAGGGCCCACGCTAAAGCGCCTAGGACCGCGTAGAAATCTCCCAAAACGTTCTGCGGGTTGAGCGAGAACTCTCCGGCGGTCATAGAAACAGCCCCGGCAATCGTGAGGAGGAGGCCGAAAAGGTTGAGGATTGAGGGCTTTATCCACCCCAGTGCCCAGCCGATGGTCAACGCGATTGCGGGGGTGGTGTTCACCAAGGTTGTCGCGTTTACAACAGCGGTGGTTTTGATGGCTGAGATGAAGAAGATGAAGTGCAGGCCGAGAAGTATGCCTAGGAAAGGGAGAACGGTGAAAAACCTCAGCATCTGCTGGAGTAGGTTGCGGCGACGGATGATCAACCCAGCCGAGCTAATCAGCAGCCCTGCGACCAAAACTCTGAAGAAAGCTATCGAGAAGGCGTCCATCGAGTAGAGGAAGCGGACGAAAATTGAAGCTGTTCCGAAGAGAAAGCCAGCTCCAGCCCCTTGGACGACGTAGAAAAACCTACCCATCGAAAACCCGGTGAAAAACCAAGAAAAAAACGTAGTTGAAGGTTGTGTCTAGCGGGGGCCTATAGCATACACTATGTTTACCGAGACGCTGACGGTCGCTGTACCGGGCATTATGGGCGGTCCGCCAGCCTCGCTCTGGACGGGAGCAGCCCTGGCTACAGGCGTCGGCATCGACTCTGAGACGGAGACAGACTTCACCCTCACTGTTTTAAGGCCGAGGGGTGTGAGGATGGCGTTGGCCTTGATCTCAGCGTCGGAGACCGCGGCAGAAAGCAGCTGTCTGTAAACCTCGCGTTGTCTCTCCGTCGAAAGGCTGAAATACAAACCGCTCACATAGTCTGCTCCAGCGTTTACGGCTGCTTCAATCAAAGACCCCGCTTCACCAATCTTCCCCGTCTTAGCTTCAATCGTGTAGGAGGCTATGTACCCAACTATCTGAGGCGGCTGCCCCTCCCTGTAAACATACTCAGGATATATGTTCAGCCCCACCGTCTTCACCTCTTCAGGCTTCAACCCTTGCTTCAGAAGGGTTGACACAACGTTCTGCGAAGCTGTTGTGAGACGTGCCAAAGCTTCCGCCGGAGTAGGCGCTCTTTCCTCAACCGTGAACAAGATAGTCAGCTGGTCGGGTGTAACTGTAACCTGCGCATAGCCTGTTACGGTTAGCACGTCCTCGCCGGTTGTTGTTATGTTCTCGTTTTGCATAAGTCTGTTCTCGGATAGAACAACTGCGGTCAATGAGACGGCGAGCACCGCCAGAGCTGTCGAAACAGCCAGAAAAGCGAGGGATTGTTTCTCCATCATCCTCACCATGCGGCAGAATTAGCTGCTCTACAAATTAAGTCTAGAAAGTAGAACAAAGACCTTCAGGGCTGTACTGGTTTGCTGAACAGTGGAGAAACAGGTTTATTTCAGCGGCTGGAGATTAGGATGAGGGCTATTACGGCGCAAGCCACGCCAGCAGCCTGGCGTATGTTAAGAGTTTCTCCGAGAAACAGCATGGATAATGTCAGGGTCACAAGCGGGTATAGAGACGTTGCTACAACAACTATGGAGGATGGATTCAGCTCAAGCGCTATGTAGAAGAACAGAGCGCCTAGAAAACCTAGGCCTCCGGCCAGCAGGGCAAGAAACCACGCAGACCCTTGAGGTGTTATGGTTGCGCGGGAGAGGACTATGTATGTGACGGCGATAGCCATATGGCCTAAGGCGGCCACCGCTGTGGTGTCACGCCAACCCATGGAGGCTGCCGCCAACCTTGTCACAACACCCCAGACACCCCATACAGCCAGCGTAAGCAGCACAACAAGGAACCATCTATAATCCATGAAAAACCGGGGTAGAAGGTCGTAGATTACTGTTTCGACAGATACAGCCGCCAAAACCTTAAAACAGTTTTTGATGATTTATTTTTTGGATGAGGGTTGCGAGGCTGTGGCGAAAGCTGGACGGGGAAGTTGAGTGTTTAGTCTGCGAGAGGAGATGCATGTTGGGGCCTGGAAAGGCTGGGCCCTGCGGCGGCTATCTCAACCTAGACGGTGAGCTTTTTCACACAGGTTATGGAGTTGTCAGCGCTGTCGAAAGTAGGCCGATAGAGATTAAGCCCCTGTTCCACTACTGGCCCAACAGCACAGCCCTCACGTTTTCAGGCTTCGGATGCAACTTCTACTGCCCTTGGTGTCAGAACCATCATCTAAGCTTTTCAAAACCATCTTCAGCCCATCCGAAGACACCGCCTGAAAGGCTTGTCGAAGAAGCCGTCAGACAGAATGACGAAGGTCTCTGCGCAAGCTTCAACGAGCCCGCAGTCCTCTTCGACTACCTTCTGGATGTGTTTGAGCTTGGACGACGCATGGGATTGTATGGCACGGTTGTGACGAACGGCTACTTCACTGACGATGCTGTGAAGAAGCTGGTCGAGGCTGGGGCGGATGGGTTCAGCGTGGACATAAAAGGCTGCCCTAAATCCCGTCGCGCCATAGCCTCAATAGACCATTCAAAAGTTTTCAGAAACTGTAGAACCATCATCGACCTTGGCGGGCACGTTGAGATGGTTTACCTGATTGTAACTGGCTTTAACGACGACGAGGAGTGTGTTGACTGGATACTGGGCAAACACTTGGACACGCTGGGAGCGAGCACACCGCTCCACATAAACCGATACTTTCCCGCCCATGTGTGGCGCGAGCCTGAGACGCCTGTCATAAAGCTGCTTGAAGTTAGACGGAAGGCGATTAACATGGGCATCGAATATGTTTACGTAGGAAACGTGGGGTATGAGGGCTTTGAAGATACACGCTGCCCACGCTGCAATAAACTCCTGATATCAAGAAGGTGTTGCAGAGTCGTTTACTACAAGCTTGACGACGGCAAATGCCCAAGATGCGGCTACAACATACCTGTTAGAGGTAGGTATGTCGGGGAAAAACTTCTGACAGGCTCGATGGCATGGTTCTGAGACGGAACGTTCCCGTTCTGCGTATTTAAAGAAAACGCTAAATTCCGCTGTTTTTCCCGTCGATACATGAACGTAAAAATCACTTATTGTGTTCCATGCGGCCACCTACCCAAAGCCATGGAGCTTGCTAAAGAACTGTTAAGCCGTTATGGACAGAGGCTTAACAAAAACTTCTCGGTGACGCTGGACACCTCTGACGGGGGAACCTTCGAGGTTTACATCGATGGGGCAAAGGTTTTTTCAAGGCATCAAGAGCGCCGTTTTCCAAACGTCGACGAAATAGTCAGCCTGATAGAGGGGAGGCTGGAGGCCAGGTAAACAGCCAGCCTAAACCGTGGCGAAACGACATACATGTCTACGGTTATCTCCAAAGCATCGTCTGTCACATGCCCCGGGCCGGACTTGAACCGGCGACACCCCGGTCTTCAGCCGGGCGCGCTCCCAGCCTGCGCTACCGGGGCTGTGAAAGCTCCTGAAACGTGTTGAGCTTTCCATTATTTAGGATTTTGCAGGTCTGGATAACCGTGTGCTCGCTTTGCCTGCTATTCATAAATAGATGGCGAAAAGCTATGTGGCGTTGGATGGCTGTGGCGGCTGGCAGGCAGGTCGTCGGATACATCTCGAACGTCTCCACAAAGGCTTGTAGAGATGGTGTTCTATACATGTTCACGGTTTCGACCACTGGGGGCGAGGAGCTGGTGGTTAGGATGAGGCAGCCGCCTGAATGGGCTTTCGTCGGCTCACCGGTGAAAGGCCTGGCCGTCAAAATAGACGACCACTATCAGTTTCAGGACTTCAGCATGGCTAAAGACCTGCAGCCCGCGAGGTTTTTCGAGGTCGACGGCCTGGAAATCACCTACGTCAAGCTCGGCGACCGTAGACACACCATCATTACAGGCAGGTCCGGAAGCTTCATCGTCTCAGCCCCAGCAATAGCACCCAACGTTGTCAATAAAGGCGAGAAGCTGAAGCACAAAAGATGCGTGCTTTATATCGCTGACCTGCCCGCAGAAAGAAAGGTAGTAGCGGTTCAATCCATCACGGAATTCAGAAGAGACACAGCCATGAAAAGATTCCTGGGAATGGTTGGAGAAGATGAACGGTGAAAGATTCATAGTTATAGCTGAGAAAGCCAGTGTAGCACGCGCTATCAAAAGCGTAATCGCCGCAGCCAAGGCCAACGCCGTGGTGTCTTCTGTCCGAGGTCATTTGATGGAGGCCGACCTACCTGAAGGATATGAATGGGGGTTGAAGCATCCCCTTGAAATAATCAAGCTTAGAAACGTGGTTGACAAAATCTCTGACACAAAAACCTTCGAAAACCTCGTTAGGCTCTTCAACGACGGTGGCGTGCTCGTGGTTGCCACGGACAACGACTCGGAGGGCGAGCTGATAGGCTACGAGATACTGAAAGTATACCGGAGGCTTCACGGCGAAAAAGCCACATGTCTCAGGATGCGGTTTAACTCACTCGACAGAAGGGAGCTTTATGCAAGCTGGAGAAAACTTGAGCAAAACCTTAACTGGCGTTGGGTTGAGAAAGCCAGGTTT
>JAWBJZ010000022.1:8074-26057 GCA_038832005.1 Candidatus Caldarchaeum sp. | reverse complement strand
ATGCTCTTTATTATAGCTGGAAGTCTGTCCAAGCTCCTTTCCACGGCGGTTCCCGTAACTATGATGTCTGCTCCGGCCTCCGCGACCATTGCCGCGTCTTCAGAGGTCTTGATTCCACCGCCGACGATCACGGGGATTTCGACGGACTGTTTCACGGCTTTTATGGTTGATGGCGGAAGCGGCGCCGCCGACCCGGAGCCGGCTTCGAGATAAAGGAAACGCATGCCGAGATACTGGGCGGCCAACCCATAGCATACAGCTACTTCACGGTGGCTTGGCGACAGGGGCAGAACACGGCCCATCGCCGCCACAGTGCTTTCATGGCCGAAAACCACGTAGCCCATGGGGATGGCCTCCAAGCCGAAAGCCTTCACAGTCAAAGCACCCTGAAGCTGCGCCCCCACAATATAGTACCAGTCAACGCTGTTCAGCAAACTCATAAACCAGATGGCGTCGGCGTAGCGGGAAATCGACTGAACGTTGTTGGGAAAAATTATGACAGGCAGCTTCGTCATGCTCTTAATCTTCTGGACATAGGTGTCGAGCTGCTCCTGAGTATGGACAGTCGAGCCGCCAACCATGATGGCGTCGGAGCCCAGTTTCTCCACATGCTGCGCCAAGTCTCCCGCATGGTCGACCGTAACATTTACAGGGTCTATCAACGTGATGTGAAGCCTTTCACCCGCCTCCAGCTTGGAGACAAGATACCGTTCAACCCTGCCCAGCTTCAACAGCACGCTCTCCCCTCAAAACCCTGTCATACCATTTGGTGTAAGCGTCAACCGTGCTGTAGGCAGGATACCAGGGAACCTCGGCGGAAGCCCTGCAGTTCCCGCAGGAAACCAGCGCAGTCTCCCCGCCTTTCTCATGCTGCACCGTAACGGCCATCGCACCGCACAACGGGCATGAGAAGATGTTAGGGAACGGCTTCGGCGTCTTCTTAATTATTTTCCTCCTCTTCCTACCCATCCGCCGTCAGAGAAAACTTAACATATCCCAGGGATTTAAACCCGATTGAGATGCCGGTTCCCATCCCCTTCCACGGCAAACAGTTGAGAATAGCCGTCCTAACCAGGGACGTCAGGCTCGCACGGAACGTTGTGGAAGAAGCCGCGAGAAGGGGTTTAAAAGCAGACCACGTCACAAACCCACGGGACATACCGTTGGCCGCAAAAGCCGTGGTCATGAAGAAAGGAGAGTACAGGGAGATAAAGTATGGAAAACCCGTTTACGCCGACGAATACACAAGCCCCACAGCCATAGTAGACAAAGCCATCGAAGCCGCTTACATGAAGGATAAAATCAAGAGAGCAGTGGTCGCTGTAGACCCGGGGAAAACGATGGGCGCCGCCTTCCTCGCAGACAACCTACTGCTCCGAATGGAATCCTACACAGACTGCGAACATCTAACGGCCAACGTCTCCGAATTCTTCAAAAACCACCCCAACGCCGAGCACGCTGTCATAATAGGCTCAGGCGCCCCCGAGTTCCGTGAAAAACTCATCGAAACGCTTCTCTCCAAACCCTCGGCGATAAACCCCGAAATAATCCACAGCGTGTCGGAGAAAGACACTTCAAAGCTTGCGAAGGGATGGGATGAAGCCGCTGCCGCCCTGCTGCTCCGAAGACATGTCAGGAAAGGCTGAGACGATGGAGATTCCAGCAGGGAAAACATTGTTGGTGGACGGGCCAGCAACCATCACAGTCCTCAACGGAACGGCGAACATCTACAACTGCCTTCTCACGCCACGCAAGACCTACCTCCTACGCCCGTGGCGCCGCTATCCCATCCAAGCCGAAACAAACACAACCATCCAGCTAAGCCTCGGAGAGGAAGCAGCCGCAAACATTGTGGACACAGACGAAACAATACACACATGGCTTGAAAACATCAACGAGCTAACCGAAAGAGACGTCACAGCCGTCCTAGGGGGAGTGGACACAGGGAAAACAGCCTTCGCAACAACAGCGGTCAACACGCTCGTGAAAAAATATGGCAGATGCTATGTAGTCAGCCTCGACCCAGGCCAAACCTATTTCACGCCACCCACTGTCATAGGTGCCGCGCTGGCGAACAAACCTGTCCACGACCTTTCCGAGCTGAAGCCCTTCTGGCAGAAGCCTGTAGGCTCCACCTCGGCAGCCAGCACCGCCTCGCTCGTCGCCGACTCCGTCCATGAGCTCTCTCAAACAGCCGATAAAAAAACCCCGGCGGTAATCGACATGGACGGATGGGTTGAGGGGCCGGCGGCGATAGCCCACAAAACCATCATCCTGAAAACGCTGGCATGCACCAGAGCCATCATCCTCGGAGACGAAGCCCAAACCCTGAAGGAACAGCTGGACCCAGCCGGCATCCCCCTAAAACCGCTCGCCGCATCCAAACACGTAAAAAAACGCGACTTTACGGACAGGAAGAAGATAAGGGAATGGGTCTTCAGGAAGTTTCTAGGACAACCCTCCTTAAAGATGATACCGACATCGTGGGTTCAGCTGAAGACGCTAGGCCGCGCTCACTCATCCACCTACGAGTTTTTCATGGAAGCTGTCAAAACAGCCAGCACCGCCTTAAACATGCTCGATGAAAGCGGTGGAAACGCCTTGTGCAAAAGGAGAATAGGGCTCGTCGCCTACCTGTATGACATGGCTGAACAATATCTCGGAATAGGCCTGTTCTGCGGCTACGACGCGGAAAAAGGTGTTGTGAAAATAGTCTCCTCAAAGGATGAAGGCGTTCGGAAAATCATTTTAGGCAGGCTTTTCCTCTCAGCCGAAGGCGATGAACTATACCAGCTAGATTAGCTTGACAGGCTTTACGACGTTCTTCCTTGCGAGCGCCGGAACGTTACCCGAGTAGATTGCTGCCACATCACCCGCCTTGAACGGCCCGTAGCTGCTCAAGTCTTCTCCGACAAACCTTGGAAAATCCTTGAGAAAGATGACGACCTCATACCTCCGCTCTATCTCTCGCTGAAGCATCCGCGGGTCATTCAAACCACTCCTAATCATGTCCTCATGCTGAGACATCACCCGCTGAATTACGTTGAAGGTTTTTTTCTCAAAGGGAAGAACGTTTTCAACAGAGGGCTGCTGAAAAGCCATCGCAACGATCTTACGCATACGGATTCTCAGCAGCGACTCCAAAAGCCTCTGAAGCATCTCAAGCTCCGCAGACCTAACACGCGTGTTCAACGAGCTTCTATCGCTCAGCCTTATCTGCCTTCTCAAGTAGGAAAAGTATTCCGCCAAATCTTCTAAAAGCTTTTCAGGAATGCTGGTCAGCTCCTCGCTAGCTCTCTCCTTGTTCCAGATCCCGAGCAAAGTCTCATAAACCGTTTCCATCCAAACCAAAATCCTATCTCCATGCTTTAAACCATGACTCCTGCTTCAACGCTTGGCCAGCATGGCTAAACCCCTGCACAAAAGGTATGCCGCCGCGTAAACAGGCAGCTTGACCACCTCGTTGCCGTAAGGGCCGTAAGACTCTTCTCCAAGCTTGAACGAGGGGGTGGGAAAAACCCTTACCTCAACGCTCTGTTCGCCGTCGAGGACGACGCCGTCCCTCAACGGGTTGAAGCACGGCAAATCCTCAAGCCTAACTGTGCATGCTTTCAGCCCGGTCTTGCCGTTCAACGTATCGGCGAGCCTCAACAACCTGTGCACATCCGTGGTAACCACCGTGTCCACATGCGATGCAGACTCCGCCACCGCAAAGTTTATCAAAGTCTCCAAATACGGAGACCGCTTGCCGGTCTTAAGCAGGTCCCAGCGGGGAGAGTCCCGCCAGTAGCGTGCGACCTCGGCCAAATTGTCTAAATCCTTCGGCTTCAAACGCTCCGAGAGTTTTCTCCTTACCTCCTCGTCGCGGGCGGACAGCCTTTCCAGCAGAGAACGGCAGCTTCTCGAAATCCTACCGCCCCATCCCCAGTCTTCGAAGCCGGGTCCAGACCTGTCGGCCGACGTGAGGGAGAAACCGTGAAGCCGCAGCTCGATGTGGGCGCCGGTGATGTATTCAACCACCTCAAGCCTCGCAGCTCTGTCAAGCTGCATGATTTGGTCGCTGCAAACCGCAAGATGATATCCCCTGTTGCCTGAAAAGCTGATAACCATCTCAGAAGGTTCGACGCCGAAATCCACCGATAGAAAGTCTATGAGCTTTTCCAACTCCTTCTTCGTCTTGTTCAGACACTCCTCGCAAACCATGTTCACCTCAGCGACATCTCCGCCTCCGCATTTCGGACACTTGCTTGCCTTGCTTTCTAAAACCGTTCCACAACCCCAGCATAGGCAGTAGTCGTGCACCTGTTTGCAGCTGGTTTCCAGATGGTCGGCGTCAATGTCGAATATCAGCTCGGCGCCCGACCATCCCTTCTCCTCCATCGGAGCCTGCGGATACTGGTAAACGGCAGCCGAACGGTAAACATGCAAAGGCGCCTCCCTCGCCAGCGTCTTCTTCAGCTCTTCAAAGCTTCTGAAAGAGAGGTGTCGCACCATGATTTTCTGGCCGAAAAGCATGTACCCGAACTCGCGTCTGTCAAACTGTGTGGGGATGAAGGGGTTGTTGTAATGTTTTTCGTAGTAGTTTCTGAAAAGGTGTTGGACGAACGACGCCTCAGCGGACCCTCTGAAACTCATCTCTACCTGCTCATGCGGCTGTAAACCGCATACAAAGCAACGACGATAAACCCGGCGGCTATCAGCCAGTAGGCGCTACCATACAAGAGGTCTATGAACTGTTCGACACTCATCTTCTCCGCCCATCGAAACCAACAGCGACCAATTAAACTTATAAAATTAAAGCGAATGCTATCTAACGGTGGCATGTTGGAAAGGATAGACAGCTTCCTGTCCAACATACTCAAGACCGTGAACGAATCGGTGCCGAGAAGAGTGATTAGATACAGGGAGATTGTCAGCTCAGGGGTTTACAGCGTCGAAACGGTCGGAGGAGGGTTGCACCACTTCGACCCTCAAGAGGTGAAGAAGATAGGCGAGGAACTGCCGTCCGAAATACTCGACCAGCTTCACCTTCCCTTCATCTTCGTCAAAAACACCGAGCTGGAGGAGTCAGTTTACCTAATACGCGTCTATGGTAGCGAGGTTGAAGCCTTTCAAAAACTGATGAACGTTAAAACACTTCCGAGAAGCAGCCGGGGGCCCTACACCTACAAACCTCTTGTCGCAGAGTTCATAAACAGGTATCCAAGCCTAGCGGTCATGGGATACCTGTAAAGAGAAAACAATACTTTGTTCCCAGCTGGGCCGGGGCGGACTTGAACCGCCGACCTCTGCCTCGTAAGGGCAGCGTCCTACCAGGCTAGACCACCGGCCCGTGTCTACCTCTTTATCTCCCTTCTCTTCCACCTGAGGTTGTAGCTCCTGCATTTCCTGCATTTTACAGCGGTTTTGGCGTTCCTGGCTCCGCAATCTCGGCATATTTTGACGAGTAAGCGTCGGCTCTGGGCGAGCTGCAGCAAAGCTGGGTCTCTGATCGGCATTTCCGTGGGTTGAATACTGAGAACCAATTTAAATATTGTTTCAATAGCTGAGGCTGTCATAAATGATATCTGCCGAGGTGATGACATACCCGGGTAAAAACTTCATAAAACCGCAGTTTCCTCGGACTGTTCAAGGAAGGCCGAAAAAACCCTTTTATCATACGTTGGAGGCTCCGCGTGTTTGTAACAGTTTTAGGCAGTGGCGGAGTTTGCGGCATGCGTTGAGTTTGCCGAAAGTATTTATTTCGCCGTACTCCTGCTTAACGAAAATGAAGACGTTTACCATTCTCATGGCGATATTGTTCGCGGTAGCATCGGTTCCACGAACTGGTTTAGCCCAGGAAGACTACAAGGTTCTTCCCATCAAGGGACGGTTGGATGTGGAGCTTGTGTTCCTAGATGTGGACCCTGCTTGGTTTGGTGCTAGAAACCTTAACGAACTGGTTAAAATGATTGCTAAAGGCGTTAGGGGTACAGCACGTTCAACACTTTGGTCGGACTCGCAACCCCAGTATGCACCGTTCGAGTTCGAGGTTTGGCTAGCCGCCAGAGAGTTTAGGCTGGCCGCGTTAGACGAGTTCAGGCTTATGCTGCGGAGCCTTAACCAACCAGCTCCGAGAGAGCTTCTTCAACTATGGGGTTTAGACTCTGACCTAAGCTCGATTCATGCGCCAGCCGCGCTCAAGATGCTTGTTGACTTGAGCAGGAAATACGCTCCCGACATACTGGACAGACACGTTATTTACTTCATCTGTGGAGCTCGAGCGTTAGGAACTCTTGCGAGCTACCACACCTTCGGACAGCTTCCGGAAACCGGAAAACCCGGCGGAGAGTTATTCCTCAACATGTACGGCGGGCCATGGTATGGAAGATATGTGTTTGTCGACCTGTGTGCTCAATCGCAGTACGACGACTATCCGCCGATACAAAACCTGAGCAGCGCCTCTGAGAGGCTTAACCTTCTGACGCAATATGTCGACGAAATAATAGACCTCCAGTTCGTGAAGTCGAATATATATTATCCAAGGTATAACCTCCAGTTACTTGTTGACATTATAGTGGTTGACGCCACTAATGCTGGATTGAATTTTGACAATCTGTTACAAGCCTTTGACTTGGAGATGACGGAGCAATCACTAGTCACCCTGACCCCTTACAACTTATACACCTTTAAAGTTAGGTACATCACTGCAGATAAAATTCCAGGCTTTAAGCAGATTATCACAGTTGACAAGGATAGGAGAATAGCGGTTTTTGACGCCGAAAAAGCTTATCGGCTGTTGAAGACGAACAATATCTTGGAGGAGGGCGGCCAGGGATTCGTTTATGTTCCGAGCATCGTGGTAGTCACCGACTACGACACCGAAGTGGGAGTTGATGGCGATACGGCGCTCGGAGTTGCGCTGCCTGACTTGATTGACCCCCGTTATGGCGGCGTTGCTGTCGCCGGTGCCTCATACTACTCATTGTTTTACGAGGGGATGGCTGTAACTGTAGCCCATGAAATCGGACACGTCTTGGGCTTACGTCATCCACATGATGACTTCAATGAAATAATCGGCCAACATGTTTACCGTAGGATATACACCGACGGTATTGAGACATTTATGTCCTACTCTACAACCTGGGTTGAGGCGGCTAAACGTCGGCCGATAAAAGAGAACTATTATCCGATAAAAACATACTGGAGCATCTTCGATTTAGATGCGATAGATAGGGCAGTGATTTCCATACTCTTGTCCTCATACGAAACAAACTATGAGAACATAACGAAAGTCGTCGGCCAGCTTGAGCTAAACCTTGACGACCTTCAAGAACTGAAAAACGCGCTAGAGCTTTCCAAGCAGTATGCCAGAAAATCTGTCGAATTATTCAAGATCCACAACTACTTCGACCGATTCAGCTTCAAAGGCCTAGCAGCCCAGCTTGAAACCTCATTCGACTACGCTTTCATGGCTTATGCTTTAACCGACCTTTCGAAGATATACTTGGCTGGAGTGGCGTTGCATGACGCTAGACTCAAGCCACAGCTGCAAGCTCTTAAAGCAGAGATTTCGAGCTTGACAGATTCGCTGAACAGGTTGAAGAAGGAGAGCTCGCAGACAGAATCAGAATTGAGAAACATCGAGAATCTGTTGAAGAGCGCTCGTGAAAAAGGTGAAGATTTGAAGAATAGACTGCAGTCGCTCTCGGCTGAGAGAGCCCAGCTGAGTCGGCTGCAGTCTCAAAAGGAGGAACTCAGCCAGAAAATCTCTAGCGAGAGCAGAAGGCTTGAGGAACTGTCTGCGGCTGTTAACAGCGTTAAACCGTTTGGCTCCGTGCTGACTGGCTTGATTGTTGTAGTAATGGTAGGCGCGGTCGTGTTTATTATGTTTGTTAGGAGGAGGTAGGTGGGAGTGGAGGCGGAGGAGGCGGGGGCGGCGGATGGGTCTTGCGACGTGCTTTCTTTCTAATCCAGAAAACAACGGCTGCCGCTCCAACCGCTTCAACGGCAACCACGCCGGCTAAGACGTTGTTTTGCCTAGTGACAGCGGCAAGCTCGTCCTCAGACTGTTTGACCGAGGTCTGAACCCGCCGTAGCTCGCTGTCTAACCGGGTCACTTCTTCTTTTAACTTTTGAACTTGAGCAACATCCTGCTGGGCCCTCTGCAGCTCGGCGTTTAGGGCTTCATTTTCCTGCAACAGTTTTTCCAGCTCAGCTTTTCTTTGAGACAACAGCTTTTGGTTTTCCTCTATGGATTTTCTAACCTTTTCAACCTCCGCCTTGAGATCTGATAATGTCTGCCTTAGGTTTGCGGCTTGGGCTCCCAGCCGCTTTGTCTCGTAAACAACCGCCGGCACGTAATATTTTTTGAGGTTGCCTGTAAGCAGTGAGGCCATGAAAGCGTAGTCTAGGGCTGAAACGTACTGCGCTCCCAAGCCCTTAAACTCCGCTCGGTTGAAGTAGTTGTGGTTCTTGAACTCTTCAACGGCTTTTCGAGCCAATTGTTTAGCCAGCTCCAAAGCCTCGGAGATTTCAGGAACGTCGCGTACCTGTAACCCAACGCGTTGAAGCTCACTGACGATTTCTGGATAATTCATCTCATATTCCTGAAGCATGAGAGCTACAACCGCCCTGTCGATGTTGTCAAGGTCGAATATGCTCCAGAAAGTCCTAAGAGGATATAGGTCTGCGAAAATCTGTTCACGATTCAACCCGCCTATCCACGAATTGCTGTAGCTCATGATGGTCTCCGTGAAATAGGTGAAGCCAAAAAGACTACTTCTAGTATCTCTGTATTCGTCGAAGTCGTCATGCGGATGCCTGAGACCGAGCGTATGTCCCAACTCATGGATTACCGTCGGAGTCAACCCTTCTTTAATCAGAACTTCGTGAAATATTGCTCCAGTTGCGGCGAGAGGCAGGTCGGGCCTGTCCGGCCTTGGTATAGTTATGCCAAGGGTTCCTAGACTTTCCACCCAAGAAGTCGTTGTTGTAAACAATATTATACCGGGGATGTAGTCAACAGAACCGCTGACAGTCTTATCTATTACCCCACTCCTCTCCAACACCTCGTAGGCCTTCAGCGGGTTGAGGATAATTCCGTCCGCTGTGTGTGTTATAGCCTGGCGCAGTTCTGGAATGTCCTTCAACTCGACTTCCTTAAGCCTTACCGTGAAAAAGTTATAGGGCATCAGCGTTCTGAAGGCTTTAGCGAGCATCTCTGGGTCAAAATATCTAACTATTACGTCGTATCCCACGCCAGCAACTGTTGCGTCTATCACTATGATGTCGAAGAGTGTCTGAATTTTATACCTCGGTCTGTAGATAAGAGATTTGACAAACTCCATGTCGAGAATCGTGTCGATGAGTGTTGCAAGATAGGTAACTTTTTCAGTGGCTGTTGAGAGTTCGAAGATTGGTTTGAAGTTTTTATAGAATCTGGATGGCGGGTATGAGCAGAGGTCTACGTAGTAATATCTGCCCCACCAAGTTCCGCCGAAGATGTTTATACCAAAATCGGCTAGATATGCTCCTGAATCGGGGGACTGTCCGAAAGTGTAGTAGACGGCGGGCCTGTCACCTCCCATCGCAGGAGTTCCGCAGAAGAAGAAGATAGCGTACTTGCCCGCCACCTCAGGATAATATTTTTCAGTCAACAGCGAAAATGTTCGCAGCGCATCTCTTGCTCTTATGGTTTGGTCCACCCAAGCCAAAGGCATGCCATAAGCCATTGCATACTCTATGGCTTTTTGCGACACTTGGTAAGGGGTGCGTGACACGGCTGAACGCAGAAGGTTTCGAAACTCCTGCTGAACATTTTCCGATGGAACTATGAACCTGAGTTTTACGTCAAACTTAAACGGCACAAACTCTTTAGAACCATAGGCGTGGAGCTGAGACTTGACTGTAGGCCTTATAATGCCTGTTTGAATCACCAGGTCAAGCAGGTCCCGTAGGCTTCTCGCTTCAAATAATTCTAGATTCAAGTCGTAGAAAAAGACGTTTACGACCAGCTCGCCATCTATCGGAAGCACCTTGTATTCGTCTTGTTGAAGTGGTTTTAATGCTTGGGCTGAAGGAAGAGGCATACAGGCTACGGCAAGCATTAGCACGAAAAACGCCACGAACCCAAGCCCCTTAACCATGGCGAACCGAGCGTCTACAATCATAAAAAGTTTAAGCCTTGGTTCGTCAAACGGATTGCAGCTAGTCTCACCGCACGGGTTCCGCCAAATTTTCGTACGCTTTTTGGATGAGGGCTTAAACCCGCCTTTGTCGCGGGGAGGTCTTGGGTTTAGAGCCCCTAATGTCCCGCAAATAACTATTTATTGCGCATGGTGGCGATTAGAAGGCGATAGCAAGAAGTAGAGGTGGAAGGATTGTCAGAAAAACAGATAGTTCCAACGGTTCTTGTCGGCAAAAAACCGGTTATGAGCTACGTGCTGGCGTGTCTAACAGGTTTCCAGACAGGTTCTAAGGACATCGTCGTCAAGGCCAGAGGCAGAGCCATAAGCAGAGCAGTTGACGTGGTCCAAATAGTGAAGAACAGGTTCCTCGCAAACCTTGTCATCAAGGACATCAGGCTCGGAACAGAGCAGATAACCGACGAGCAGAACAGGACACTCAACGTCAGCACCATAGAAATAGTTATTGGACAGTCTTGAGGAGATCCTAATGGCTGCTAGGTGCATGCATTGGAGTTTCCGGTGTGTACCTTCGACCTGAAGACGGGAGTTCTCTGCCCCAAATGCGAGAGTAAGATAACTCGAGGCGAGCTCACCACCCTAGATTTAGATATCATGCGTTTCTTCGTCGAACTGGAGAAACAATATGCTCAGCTTGCCCATCTCCATTATGTCCGCAGCCTAAGGATAGACGACCATCTCTTTGTTGTGTTCAAGGAAAAAGACTTATCAGGTCTGCCGCAACAGCTGCTAGCACAGCTGAAGAAGAGTTTGTCCGAGAAATTCGGCCCGACAGTTAAGCTAATAGAAGAGCATAGAGACTTCAACATGTTTCTTCAGAGCCTTGTCACGCCCGCCCGGCTAATCGCCATTAACAAGGTTTGGCTCCCCGACCAGACAACCGAGATAAAGGCCGTGGTCGAGGATGACAGGGTGCTTAAAACACCACTTCAAGTGCTGAGTGATTTCATCAAACAGTTGACGGGGGTTTCGGTCAGCTTCGAGCTGCAACGGAAGGGGAGGACGTCTGCGGTGAGGTTTGGCAGGTGGTAGAATGTTAGAAAAAAGGTTGAAGGAAGCTTTGTCGAGACGCGTCAAAACATGCGATATTACTCCAGAGGTTGACGGAAAACATGTCAACCTTTTCGGCTGGGTTCATGAAGTCCGCGACCTAGGTAAGCTCGTCTTCATTCTGCTAAGGGATGTCACCGGTGTTTGTCAGGTAGTTTTCCGAAGGGATGAAGTCGACGAAAGCACGCTTAAAGCCTTGAACGACCTGCCGAACGAGTCGACGGTCTTCGTACACGGCGTGGTTGTCAAGCAGCCTAAATCACGTCTGGGTGTTGAGGTTTTGGGTGAAAAACTGGAGATACTGTCGAAGGCCGTGCCGAAGCTTGAATTCGACCCCACAGGGAAAGTTTCAGCAAGCCTAGATGTTAGGCTACGGCACAGAATTCTCGACCTACGCAAACCTGACGTCAAAAACATCTTTATCATAGGCAGCTCAGTCCTCAAAGCTTTACGCGACTACTTCACAGCCAAAGGCTTTATCGAGGTCAGAACACCAAAGATTATAGCGACCGCAACTGAGGGGGGCGCGGAGCTTTTTGAGGTCAAATATTTTGACAGAAAAGCTTACTTGGCTCAAAGCCCCCAGCTCTACAAAGAGCAGCTGACCACGGTTTTCGAGCGGGTTTTTGAGATAGGGCCGTTTTTCAGGGCTGAAGAGTCTCATACGAGACGGCACATAAGCGAGTTCACCTCAGTGGATATTGAGCAGGCTTTCGCAGACATGGATGATGTGATGCAGACCCTCGAGGAAGCGATTGTGCACGTGTACAGGCATGTTATAGAGAATAACCAAAAGGAGCTGAATGAGCTGGGAGTGGCTTTAAGGGTTCCTAAAACTCCGTTCACTCGGCTGACCTACGACCAAGCCGTTGAAATGCTGAAGAATGACGGGATTGAGTTGAGGTGGGGGGAGGACTTTGGAACACCCCATCTCAGAGCGCTCGCGAAACATTTCCACGGCTACTACTTCATCACAGGGTTTCCAACCGAGTTAAAGCCCTTCTACATACAGCCGTCAGCAGACAACCCAGCGGTTTCCGAGTCATTCGACCTGATGTACCAGTGGCTTGAGCTTGCGTCAGGCGGGACGCGAATCTCCGACCCCAAGCTGCTGAGTAGAAGGCTGGAGGAGAAAGGGCTTGATTCAGCGAGTTTCGAAGACCATCTGAAGGTCTTCAACTACGGGATGCCCGTTCACGCGGGATGGGGGCTGGGTTTCGAGAGACTTATGATGGTTCTGACAAGACGCACAAACATCAGGGAGGTAATTCTGTTTCCCAGGGACAAGTTCAGGCTCACCCCTTGATGGATTTAACGGTGTGGTATTGTCTCTGCAGGTAGACGAGCGGAGGCTCGTCAGAGTAAACTTCAGCCGCTTCAACTCTACCCACCACGACAAGATGGTCGCCCGCCTCATGCACATCGTCCACCACACACATCAAAACACCAATCACACCGTCCAGCACGGGGTAGACATTCCTCTCAACCCTGTAGCGTATTTTCAGAAATCTCTCATGATGGTTTGCGTAGGCAAATACGTCGGATATCTGGGGCTGGTTTTGGCTGAGAAGGTTTACCGCAAACCTCCTAGACTTAAGCACCATACGGCACGTTGCGGCGGTTTTTTCTAAGGCTATTGTTACAAGCGGTGGCTCGAGGGAGACGGAAGTAAAAGAGCTGACAGTCATTCCGTGGGGCGCGCCATCATAGAATGTGGTCACCACGGTTACGCATTGAGGCACTCTGCGCATGAACTCTCGCAAGTCAGCCAACGTGGAAAAATATGACCCACCAATAGCTAATAACTCTAACCCTTCTACTTCTACTCCTTGACCGTGAACATCGTGTGCGTTGAAGTCATGTTAACCTCTGTCAGCAGCCATAGCCTTTTGAAAACCCTTTTGAAAAAATCCTCCCTCGCCTCCTCGGCGACGCTCACAACCACATCCCACATGCCAAAAAGCTCATGGCCTTCGAGGATCTCATCTATCGCCATCAGATATTTCTCCCACAGCTTCGGAGCTGAAGGCCTTTTCATCTTGATGAATATGTATGCGCACTTCCGTTTCGTCGAACAGTTTTCTTTTTCGAACGAAAGCCCTCCCTCGTTAACAATCAACGTGTTTGTGTCTATAACGCCGTGTTCTCTCATCTGGTCGAGAATCCTGTTGAGGTGTGGGAGAGTTTCAGCGTTTACCTTCGATATTATGTCGTAAGGCCCCCATATGAGGTATGATTCTTCCACGCTTTTGTCCGACCTGACGGCGGACAGCGTCTCGGTTAGGCCGCTCCGCGTCCCAACAGTCCCCAGGACAAACGCTTTCATGGCTGAGAAACGCTGTCCGAAGATATATTAGTTTTCATGTCTTCCCGCGGCAGCGGCTCCGGCGCCCAGAAGTGGTGAGTCGGGCCCTAGAGAAGTCAAAACAACCTTGGCTCTTAGCGTTTGGTATTTTTTCATGTGTTTAACGGCGTTCACGACTGTCTCGCGTGGATGGCTTAACGCCACCCCTCCGCCCACTACAACAATCTCGGGGTCGAAAGCGTTGATGACGCTTGCAAAACCAGCCGCGTTCAGCTCGGTCATCTTCCTGATAACTAGAACAGCGCGCTTGTCTCCATGCTTTGCCGCGGAGAATATTTGCCGTGAGTCTTGCCAAAGCTTCCTACCGTAAACCTCTGAAGCTAGGTTAGGCAAACCCTTTCCCGAGCAAAGCGCCTCCCAATGTCCTCTACCGCCGCAGCCGCATCTCACCCGGCTTGTATATTCAACGACGAGGTGGCCGATTTCAACGGCGTTGCCGTCCTTCCCCTGCAGCAGGTTCCCGTCTACAACAGCTCCGCCGCCTATTCCCGTGCTAATGGTCACATATACTAGGTTGTCGCATCCACGATGCGGTCCGTAAGTCTTCTCAGCGAGCGCGGCCGCGGTACAATCGTTGAGAATCACTGGCTCGGCGCGGTGGAAACGTTCTACAATTTCGCGGAGGTTTACCTCAGCCAATCCCAAGTTAGGTGGTCGCTGTATAACGCCTCTCCGAACCGACAGAGGTCCTATAGAGGCTATTCCCACAGCCGTCTTGGTTGTAGCCCCAGTCTGATGCAGGATTTTGAACGCTTGGCCGAAGATGGTTGCAAGCCCGTTTTTCGACGCCGGTGTACGGTAGATTAATCTCCTGAGGATGGCTCCGTTCTGCACAAGTCCGAACCTTATGTAAGTAGCTCCCACGTCAACCGCTATCGTCTTCATGGAAAGTCCACGTACTTGCCTGGGTTTAGTATCTTGTTCGGGTCGAAGACGTTTTTAAGCTTCTTCATGAGTTGAGGCACTTCTTTCCCGTTGTGGGCTTCGAGCTGCATGAGTAGCTCGCGCATCTTCTGGATGCCGACGCCATGCTCGCCGGTTATGGTGCCTCCAACCTGTATCGAGTAGCGGACAAGCTCCTCCACAGCATTCTGGACCCTCGCAACCTCCTCCGGGTTGTCAGGGTCGTAGAGTATGATTGGGTGGATGTTTCCGTCGCCTGCGTGGCCGTTCATTGATATGGTCAAGCCGTGTTTCTGCGAGATTTCCCTCACCTTCATCAGGTACTCGACTATTTTGTCGATGGGTACGCAGACATCCTCTACCATCCTCGCCTTGGAGACCATGTTCAACGCCAAGTACATCGTGGCCCTTATCTGCAGCAGCAGCTCAGCCTCCTCATCCGACTCCGCCACTTTAATGATTTGGGCGTTGTTTTCTTTGAGAATCAGCAACAGCTTCGAAAGCTCGTTTCCCTTAAACTCTTCAACGTCTATGAGGAGCATGGCCTCACCAGCGGGCAGGCTTGTTCCATGCATTTTGTTCGCTGCGTCTATTCCGATTCTGTCGAAGAACTCGAGCATGCGGGGCACAATCCTCCTCTTTCTAATCTCCACTATAGTGTTTCCAGCATCCTGCCAGCTGTTAAACACCGCGTAAACCCTTCTCAACGGCACGTCCGGGACAGGTGCTATCTTCAACCAAGCCTCAACTATGACCCCGAGCGTCCCCTCGCTTCCAACCATCAGCTGAGCAAGGTTGTAGCCGGCCCTGTTCTTCGCCAGAGGCTCGCCGAAGACAACAACATCCCCGTTGGCAAGTACAACCTTGAGGGCGAGAACCCAGTCCTTAACAGTGCCATATTTTACGCATCGCAGCCCTCCCGCACCCTCCGCCACCGCACCGCCCACCGTACAGATGAAGCTGCTGGCCGGGTCCGGTGGAAAGAAGAAACCATGCTCTGCCAGCTCGTTGTTAAGCTGTTCCAGAACCACTCCAGCTTCTACGTGGACATAGTAGTTTACAGTGTCTATCTTCAGTATCCTGTTGAGCCTTGAGAGGTCTAGGATTACGCTGTCTGTGACGACTGCTCCTGTGAGGCTTGTGCCGGCACCCCATGCGGTGACGGGGATTTTCCTCTCGTTACAAAACTTCAACAGCTTGCTAACGTCTTCCACTTTTTCCGCGACAACAATCGCGGACGGTTTTCTGGAAAATCCTCCCATGTCCTTGGAATACTTCTCCAGAGTCTCCTCATCCGTCAGCACCCTATCACTGCCTAACACATTTTTCAACGCCGTCAAAACCTCGTTGTCAAGCATGTTCGAAGATGTGTGAGCATATCTAAAAAGTTTCGCTTACTCGAACATCGTTAAAACCGTTTGTTTCACTCTCTCGAAATTTTTCCTCGAAAAGCTCTGCTTATAGGTCCTCAGGTGTTCTATCAGATGCGGGTCGTTATAATGCCTGCGCGCCCGTGTCAGGTATGAGACGAATGAGGTTACGTTGGATGGTTTTCTGGTCGTTGAAGAATGGCTGAAGTCTATTATGCGTGGTTTGCAGGGCTGGCTTACGATCACGTGGTCTGATGAGTCCGTTAGCTGGCCGTGGTCAAAACCGTTGGCGTCCATTGTATGGCATTGGTCTAAGATGTTTGCAGCAACGGTTCTGAGCATGTCGGGCTGCGGGTTTAACAAAAGCTCGCCCAGCTTAACTCCCTCCACATACTCCAGCACTATCATCTCATCCGTCCAGCCGATTAGCTTTGGGCCTATGTTGATGCTGTTGGCTACACGGTGCATGTCCGCTTCTTTCCGCATGCTCTTGACGGCGGAGTCTGTTCTCATGAGTTTGACGGCTACTTTCAAGCCGTCCATCAGGCCTAGCACAACAACCCCCCTTACTCCTTTTCCCAGAACAAACAGCTCAAGCCTACCGGTGACCTCTCTTACGCTAAGTTCCGTTATGCCAAGCTGTTTCATTGACGAGATTCTCGCGACTATAAGGTTGATGTCTTTTGACGGGTAGGCGAGCATGCCGAGTTCGAAGCGGCTGCCCGACAACCGTTCTAGCCCAACGAATGATACTGCGCTATGAAGTTGGGACATGTTCTCACAAAATCGTCCAAGAAGATGCGGCCTTCTTCCGACATCGCGGAATACACCTCGTCCAGATTCGTGTATATTTTCGATTTTTTCAGGAAGGGGCGAAGGTTTTTTGAGAATGAGGCAAGATCTCCGTCGATTAGGTGTTTCACAAAGTCGGCGGCGTTTGTGAACCTTCTTCTGCGCAGCGAGCACAGCCGTTCTCCCTCAACCCATGGATAAGCGGCCAGGTCTTGTTTCCGAGCCTGTTCGTCAATGAATTCGACTGCGTTCATGCTCCAGACTGGAGGGCCCGTGTGGAGGTAGACCTGCGGTAGGCTGAGCGACTCGAGCTCGAAGATGAGCAGCCCTTTCCCATCCTCGAACCAGCGGTCAGTTCTCAACGGTTTGAAACCGTAGCCCGAAAGCGCTTTGGCCAAGCCCTCGAGAGTTTTGGTCAGCTCCCCCCACAGCACGTCAGGCGGCCGCTCTGGAACGTCGAGGACAACGGCCAGAAAACACCTGCCCTCAACGCTTGGCTTAAACGAGGTTCGGCTAAGAAAGTAACTGTCCGACGGCTCTTTTAAAAAAAGTTTCGACTTCATGATGAGTTTTGAGAGAGTTGTTAGCGAGACGGCTGCTGCGGCATTCCTCGTTTTGTCGACAGGGTCGAGGAGGGTTATTGCCGAGGCTGGGGACATTGGTTTTTCGCCGTCGAGGACAACCGGCGGCTTCCATCCGGAGGCTTGCCTTACAAGCTGTAGGAAGGAGCCGAACCTTATGATTAGCAGTTCGCAGACGTAGCCGCTGAACCCTTTGTTCCTTATCTCCGCGCCGTAAAGCCCGTCGTTCATCAAAAACGCTTTCAGCAGACGAACCTCGTCAGCCATCCTTTCATCGAGAACGCTCTTCACATAGCGTGTGTGATATGGCGTCCTGTCGACGGGAGTTATCCATTTCCCATACTCTGTGTCGTAGCATGGCACCAGGTTCACCCTCAACCCCTCCAGAAAGCCTTCGACATACGGATGGCTTGCGTAACGCAGACGGACAGTTCCGCCTAGGTTTTTGACGAGCTCCGTGCCTCTCTTCAGCACATCTTCCGCAGCCCTCTCAACAGGTGTCTCAGGTTTGAAATGGATGAAGATATCAACCTCCTCCCTCGACCTCACCATCGTTCCTCTCGCAAAGCTACCTTCAACAGAGGCGGTGCCAGGCCCGAACAACTCTTCGACGCTTTTGACAAGCTTCTCGGCGTACAGCTTGGCTTTCTCTAACGTTTCTGGCGACGGCCTCAACCGCTGTGCTACGCTCTCAAGCAGCTCTTCAACATACGTCAAAGCTTTCGCACCATTATA
>JAWBJZ010000022.1:4517-8064 GCA_038832005.1 Candidatus Caldarchaeum sp. | reverse complement strand
TATATCCGAGTAGATCGGCCCCGACGATGTTAGCACACTTTTCTTCAGGGCTATTCGTTCAACCCTCTGGCTGCCGAAAAACGTCTTCGAATTCTTACTTATAACAGACAGCAGTCCGTTCCGGTCTTTGACGAATTTTACACGGCAAATCGTTAGATGAGGGGAAAACCTCTCTTTCTCAAGCCTCATGTTCGCTAGGTTCTTCTCCAGCTGGCTGTGTATGTCTTCAAGCTTGTCCGCGCCCTCAGTGACGCCGACCCAGATGACGTTGACCCTCCCCCCTCCGGGAAAGTATCCTAGCCCTGAGAAGGTTATCGTGAAAGGCGATGCTTGGACTTTTCTGAGGGCTTCTGAAGCGATTTCGACCCCTGCATCGTCTATTTCTCCCAGAAAACGTAGAGTGAGATGGAGGTTTTCTGGCTCTACATGCTTTAACCCGTTGCCGCCAAAGCGTGAGAGTTCGTTCTGCACACTAACCACCTGCCTGACAACATTCTCGTCAACCACATCAACTGCTATGAAAGCTCTAACCATCTGCTCACCACCCCTTCATCGCGGATATTTTGTTTGCCAAGTTTTTTGCAACCGTTTCCAGCATGCTGTCCTCGTTTAAAACCCTAACAAAAGTGTCTCCCAGCTCCCCTTCTAAAAAACCATAGTATTGTTGTACAAGCGCTTGAAGCTCATCATCTCTCTCGAAAACCTGGTCGGAGCCTGCTTCCTTCTGGAAGGCCCGCCGCCTCCTAGTCTCGCTGTCGACTTCCACCAAAACGATGAGGTCTGGTTTAACGAAAACTTCGGACCCTATCTTCTCCACAAGCCTAAAAAACTGCAAGAAAGCTTGCTTGTCCAAAGGATTTCCGAACCGCTTAGAAACAAGCGCAAAACCATAAACAAGAGAGCATATGTAATACCTGTCTATGAAAATGTAGTCAGGACTTTTCTCAAAAGCTATTCTTTTGAGGACAGAGCTGTCGTCCGCCGTGTTGGCTAGGAACAGTAGCATGCGCGTAAGAGGGTCTGTCGAAGGCCTGTTTCCGTATTCTTTCGCGAAAACACCTGTGGGCGTCTGGCTTGGTGTTTTGTACGTTTCAACAGTATGTCCAAGGCTGGCCAGCCTTGAGGCCGTCTGCCTCATGAGGGTTGTCTTTCCCGACCCGTCCACACCCTCCCAGACGACTACAAAGGTGTTATCCAGCATCTGCTGCAACTGCGTTGATTCGATATATTAAGACGATGTTGTTTCAGACATGTACGCAGCGGCACTAAGCCTGCAAAGCTCCTTACAAGCAATCTAAACAACGGCGCGGCCGCGTATTGCTTAGCCTAGGCAAGTTTACGCAACCGTCTTCGGAACGGCCGTCCACACGACGTTGAAGGTTTAAAAGAGACTAAGAAGCGGTAATAACGTGGTTTAGATGCCTGTCACCTTACGGGTTAGGGATGTTATGGACAGGAAAGTCGTCGAAATTGATGAGAATGCATCGGTCATGGACGCCATAAAGGCCATGATGGACAACAACGTTTGGTCTCTGGTGGTGACCCGCAACAAACTGCCCGTCGGCGTCGTAACCGAAAGGGACATCATCAGACGATGTTTGTCCAAGGGACGTGCTTTGACCACTGCTGTGGGCGGGATAATGTCCTCTCCCATCGAGACGATTTCACCGGAGGCGCCGCTCGGTGAGGCTATGGCGAAAATGGCTGAGAAGGGAATACGCAGGCTGTTCGTCGTGGAGCAGGGGAAGATAATCGGACGCATAACCCAGACGGAGCTTTTTGAAAACACTTTGAACGTCATGATGACGCTCTCATCGCTCAAGACACAGCTTTGAAATTAGCAGTCAGAGTCACTGCAGCCGTCAACCCAACCGAGAACGCAGATAAGGTAGCCCAAGCAGTGTTGAACATTTTTCCAAAAGTCTCGTTGCAGAAAGGCGGCGGCGTGGTGTCCGCGATCGCCGACTCGCCCGAGGGGTTGGAGAGGCTTCGCATGATCATCAGGTCGCGCCAGATAAGAAACACTGCACGTATGCTGTTGTCGAAAAACGTTTCTGGAAACACCGTCACCTTCTATCTCAACAAGCAAGCGGCTTACGTGGGGAAGCTCTCGTTCTTCGAGGCAGGCGAGGTCATGGCTTTAGGGCCTATAGAGGTGAGCATAGAGTCGGACAACATTCAGGAAACAATAAGGTGGCTTACCGAGTGAAAGGCACGGCGTAGCACTCGAGGTCCTCCGCCAAATAGCTTTCGCGAAAGACTTTCCTAGCTTCGGTCAGCAACACATCAACATCTTCGTAGCGAGGGCTTATGTGGAAGAGGTACAGACGCTTGACGCCTGCATTACGGGCCGTTTCAGCGGCTTCAAAGGCCGTTGAATGCCCCTCCTCTAAAGCTTTGTTCCTAAGGCTGCTGTCGAAAGTTGAGTCGTGGATAAGCACATCCGCGCTTCGAGCTGCTTCAACCACGTTTTTACACGGACGTGTGTCGCCTGTGTAAACGATCTTTCGTCCAGGCCGGGGCGGGTCCATCGCCTCCTCTGGCGTTATCACCCTGTTGTTAAACGTTATCGGCTTGCCTCTCTGAAGCATACCCCATAGAGGGCCGCGAGGCACGCCCAATGAGTCTAGAAATTGTTCACGCATCCTGCCTGGCCTAGAGCTCTCCTGCAAAACATAACCGTAAGAAAGTGTTGTATGCTCTGTTTTGAAGCATGTGATGGTTGCTTCATCTATTTTGATTGTGTCGCCAGGGTTTATCTCGCTGACCCTCACATTGAACGTAAGCCGGCCGAGCTGAGGTATCATGACTGTTGATAAAAAGCCGTTGATGCCTGGCGGCCCGCTGACATGGACGTCTTCAGACCTTCCGTTCATGGAAAGGGTGAACAACAGGCCTGGGAGTCCGAGGACATGGTCTCCGTGAAGATGGGTTATGAAGATGTGGAGGTTCGGCTTCATCCCAAGCCCAGCATGTATGAGCTGTCTCTGAGTGCCTTCTCCACAGTCGAAGAGTATGAGTGAGGATTTGAGCCGCACAGCTATTGACGGCATTCCTCTCTTCTTCGAGGGCATGCCTCCGCCCGTTCCCAGGAAGCATATCTTCATCTCACTCAAGACCCAGCACCACAACCCTTCTCGTCAAGCTCTTGTGTACGTAAACATCATGGTGTTGGAGAGGTTTAAACTCAACCGCCGCCTCCAACAAATTTTCATACTCCTCCCTAGGAACTATCATGGCTATTCTAGCTTTTCCACGAGCTGCACCGCTTACCGCTTCAAAGAATTTCTTCAGCAAGCCTTTCAGCGCATGGCCGCCTAGGGTTGCGGACCTGCCGTAAGGAGGGTCTGTTGCGATTGCGTCAAAGGCTGAGGTAAACGGCGGCCTTTTTGCATCGCCTTGTACTATATGGCAGACGGAGGGGCAGAAGGGTCTGATGTTTAACGCCATACCGTTCGATATCCATGTTTTCAGCTCAAGCCCCACCGCCTCATGTCCCATAAGCCCTGCTTCAACCAAGATGGCACCCGAGCCTGCGAATGGGTCC
>JAWBJZ010000022.1:0-4507 GCA_038832005.1 Candidatus Caldarchaeum sp. | reverse complement strand
AAACCCTTGAATCCCTGCTTGAAACAGCGAGGTTGACGAGGCATCGTGCGAGTTTGGGCTGGAGCGCGGACGGTATCCTGAACGGCTTCCTGCCAGCTCTCCGCGGCTGAAAAAAATGCTTAGGCTTCGTTGCTCCGAGGATGCCGGCCACATATGTTGTAGGCGAGATGAGAAGCATAAAGACGATGTCCGGTTTCTCCAATGAGACTTTAAGCCTCGGCAGGCATGATAGGATATGTTCTGCGAAACGTTTCTCGACCTCTAACGAGTTGACCGACGCCCCGGATATTTTCACAACATCAACGCCAAACCCTTTGACATCTTCGGGGACAAGGTTTTCCCAGCCTGGCGCGAGCTCAATCTCGTCTTTTTTCAACCTCTCTACGGAACCAGCTGCTATAATGAGTCCGGCCATTTTTGTCAGGGCTGCGCGCTCGATTATTTCGCCGTGAAGCCGCTGTGGAACATCCGCAGAGGCTATTCTGGAGTTGATTAGCTCGACGCTGGATGTGTTGTTCAGGATGTTTAAGACCTGCTGAAGCTCCGCGGCCGACAGCCGGGGGTTTTCTCCTGAGAGAAGGAAAAAAGACCTCCCCAACACATCCATATCTCTAACCTAGGTGTGAGGCTATCAGGCCCGCCACCGACGCGACAGCATATGGGTTGGGAACGGTGTCAGTTGTTATGAGCAGGTCAGCTCCCGCAGCGGAGATTTTTTCAATGGCTGAGCCGACGAACAAGCCGTGAACGCATGCGACTATCGTCTTCGAGGCGCCCAATTTACGCAGCATCTCCACACACCTCACCATCGTCTGGCCTGTGCTTATCACGTCGTCTATCACGACTGTTTCCCTGCCCCTCGGGTTGACGTCTGTTGACACTGTGACGACGCCTGTAACTGGGTCTCTTCGGCTTTCTATGTGTGCGTAGTCGGTTTCCATGACGGACGCGGCCGCCGCAGCCATCTCCAACCCTTTCTTGCCCGGCGCAAGAATCAACGGCTTCTCAACACCGGCTTGCATGATGTAGGTGGCCAGAAGGCCTGTGGCGTCTATGTTCTTGACGGGGACGGGGGAGCGGTTCAAAATCCATGGCGAGTGTATGTTCACCGTCAGAACCTCGTCTATGCCAACCGTTTTCAAGAGCTTGAGGAGCGTGAGTATGCTGACCGCCTCACTCTCCCTGAACCTTTTGTCTTGCCTAGCGTAGGCCATGTATGGAACCACGGCTTTCACCGAGACCGCGCCCAAGTCCCTCAGACAATCCGCCATCAGAAGCAGCCGGATCAAGTTTGTGTCCTGAGGGGGGTGCAGGCCTTGAACCAACACTACGTCATCTCCCTCTACCCCTTCCTCAAGCCTTACGTATGACTCGCCGTCTGGAAAGAGCTTATGCTCCACTCCGACCGTGGGAACGTGGAGAAACAGCGAAAGCTTTTCCGCAAGCTCGCTTGACGCAGGACCCTTAACGACCTTCAAGCCGATGATTCATGCTTGCCCCAGCTATTTAAGCAGAATAAACGCTGACACGCATCAAACAGCGTATGTTGGAAAACGCTTATATACGCTTCGCATTCATTCAGCACCCATGCAGAAGCAGGTTCAGGAGCAAGTCGAAGAGGAAATTCGGTTGCCTGTCTGCGAGTCCACGCTGATGCCTGTCTCAGACGAATACACATACATACACCATAACTCGATAGAGGTTGGAGTTTTCAAATACATCGAGAAGGCACCTTAGATGAGCTACGGATACGACGAGTTCGAGTCGAAGCTCGGCCAGTTCATTTACACGATGGTGATGTACGAGAGGCTTAGGGAATATATTCTGGACAAGCTCAGGGGAAAGGACAGGCTTTCCGTCAGGATAAGCCTTGGAAACGACAAGTATGGAAACCAGGTCTTCATGGATGTTGTCATCTCCGCGGTAAAGCCGCAGGTCCTCGCCCAGCAGGTTGCAGCACAGCAGAGAAAATCGAAGAAATCCCTAGTTCTCGTCTTGTCTAACGAGGAGGTGGCTGGGGAAAGGAGGCAGATAGCGGCTGAAATGGAGAAGCTCATAGTTGAGAGCCTCAAATGGTGGCATGGATACTTCGGCGAACGGGACAAGCTCAAGCTTGACGTGTGGAAAAGTGAAAGGGTGGAAGTGTTAGAGGGCGAGGTTGCAGGCAGCATCGTTGAGCTTCCAGCCGACAGAATAATCTCACCACCGCTGTTGCCGTCTGATGGCAAGGAGGAGGAGCAGGAGTCTTTAGCACAGTTCGCAGACATCCTAGGCCCCCTTGTCGTCAGGCCTACTGACTCAGATTATTACGAGCTTGTTGGGAGCATTCGATTGTTTGACGCTTTGGTGAACAGGCTTGGCTACGACCGCGTCAAAGCCCTTGTTCTAGACGTCGACGCAGAGCGCGCTGCAAGCATGAGAGCTGAGATTGAGGACAAGATAGATAAGCTTGTTAAAAGGGTTGTAAGCAGGTAGGATATGCCTGGGTTCCTCCGAAGGCTTCAGGGATTGTTTACAGAAGGCCCGCCCAACTTCTCCGAGGTTTTGGAAAATATAGCGGCGAGCGGGCTGCCCAGCCAGCCCTGGCACATCAGGTTTCTGGTCAGCAAAGGCGTTTCGGCCATCGTCAGCTTGACCGAAAAACCTCTACCGAAAAGGCTCGTCGAAAACATGGGCATCAAATACTTTCACTTTCCGTTGGAAGACCACATGCCAGCCGACCCCCACGAGCTTTTGAAAATCGTCAACACAGTTGACCGGCTTGTCGAAGACGGGCACAAGGTCCTCATCCACTGCATGGCTGGCTACGGAAGAACGGGAATGGTTTTAGCTGCTTACATCATGAAGAAGAAGGGGTTGGGATGGATGGAGAGCTTGGAGAAAACGAGAAGGATTCGTCCAGGCTCCGTCGAGAAAAACCAGGAAAAAACTCTTCAGGAGTTTGAAACAATCGTCAGAGCTGGCTCTTGATCAGCGCGGCTGTTTTCTCACCGATGCTGGTAACCCTGGCCAGCTCTTCGGCGGACGCTTTTCTAAGGTCCTCGAGCGTTCGATATCCTGAGTTATACAGGTTTCGCGCCCTGACTCTTCCAACACCTCTCAACGCTGTTAGGGGAAGGAGTTCTGGCTTTACCCCGTGGGCTATTCTGTCCGAAAGCATGTCAAAAGCATGCTGCAGCGCTGTCTTCTTGTCTATCGCCATCAGCTGCGAGGCCGCATACGCTATCCAGCTGCATCTCTCACGTAAGACGGCGAGGTCTCCGGGTTCGACCCCCATTCTATCGTAAAGCTCGCCTTCGCCCATCTCCTCTATCCAAGCTTTCATGACGATTGCGGTCTTGACCGAGTCGAGGAAAAGGTCGTAGGCATCCTGGTCTTCGGAAGGGTCTGGCACATCGAAAAACGATTCATAGTTTTCGTTGACGAAGCTTTGAACCCTATATGCTTCCACACGTTTCATCGGGATGCTGGGTACTTCTGGAGCCATGCAGACAACTTGTAGCAGGCCAAGGTCGTCAACATTTTTAGGCCTTTTTGAACATGTTTTCAGGATTGTTAAAGCTGTCAGAGGGTCTATGTAGAGCTCTGAAACACGTCTGCCCAGCCTCGTCGCCTCAAGCCTGTCCTCCTCCTGACGGATGAACCCGTTCGAAGACAGAAACTCGACCACGGTGTTGAGAGATTTTGCGAGAAAGCTTCCGCCAAACTGGTGATAAAGCAAGGTTTTCGCGAAAAAGCTCCGCAACCCTTCCAGGTTGTGGATTTCCTCGCTGGACACGACCGCCAGCGCCTGAATCCTGAGATGCCTTTCACTGCCAAGCTTGGACCAAATCCTCTCAGGCTTGCCCTTAACATACTTCTCAAGCACGAAATCGAACTCGTCCCTGTTCCGCGCTATTGTTATGGCCTCGCCGAAAGAGTCGTAGCCGGGTCTGCCAGCCCTCCCGCAGAACTGCTTGTAATCCGTCACCGAGATGCTCTTCAACCCCTCGCCTGTCTCGTAGCGTCTCAGCTCAGGGATTATGACCACACGCGCTGGCAGGTTGACTCCAGCGGCAAGCGTTGGAGTAGCGCATAGTATCTTGAGATGACGCTCTCTGAAAGCCTTCTCCACAGCTCTCCTATGCGCTGCGGCAAGGCCTGCGTGATGGTAGCAAGCCCCCGCTTTCATGAGCGATGCAACCCTTTCGGTGAAGCTGGAGGATTCGGTGGATTGCAGAAGGTCGGCTGCAGCTTCCGAGAGATATGCTTTGTCTTCGCCGTTCAAAAGGTTGTTATTGCTGAGGGCTGTAGCCGCCTTCTCGGCAAGCTGTTCAGCCTTCTTCCTCGTGTTGGTGAAAATGATGACCTGGCCTCCGTCCACGACTGTCTGGAGAGCTATGGAGATTGCTGGATTGTAGTCATACTCGGCGACGGTTTTTCTCTCCCTGTTGCTGTAAACTATTTCACCGTCCAGATAGATGCCTTCACGAAGCGGAACGGGCCTCCAGTCCAACGTGATCAAGTC
>JAWBJZ010000021.1:14567-28320 GCA_038832005.1 Candidatus Caldarchaeum sp. | reverse complement strand
AAGCCATCGAGAGAGGCGACCTAAAGCCTAACATGGAGATACTTGAGGTGTCGACGGGGAACGCAGGCATAGCATGCAGCTTTGTAGGAACGCATCTAGGCTACAAAGTCACAATAGTCATGCCTGAGGGGATGAGCGAGGAGAGGAAGCAGCTGATAAAGGCGTTCGGGGGAGAGCTCGTCTTCACCCCTGGAGGAGAAAGCGACGTTGACTTGAGCTTGAAAAAGGCCGAGTCGATGATGGCTTCCAACCCTGGGAAATACTGGTTCCCCAACCAGTTCACAAACCCCGACAACATCCAAGCACACATAAAGACTACAGGCCCTGAGATATGGGAGCAGACAGACGGAAAGGTGGAGTGTTTCGTCATGTCGCAGGGTTCTGGTGGAACTGTATCGGGTGTCGGCAGGTTTCTCAAAAACAAAAAACCCTCGGTGAAAGTTTACACAGCAGAGCCAAGCGAAGCCGCAGTAATAGCCGACGGAAGATGGGGCTCGCATAAGATAGAAGGCATAGGAGATGGGTTTATCCCGCGAAACCTAGACCTCAGCGTCGTCGACGGCGTCGTTACCGTTTCATCCGACGAAGCCATAGAGATGACACGTAGGCTGGCGAGGTTTGAAGGACTTTTCTGCGGAATATCCTCAGGCTGTAACGTTTTGGCAGCCATCAAAGTTGCGAGAAAGCATCCCGAGCTTGGAACGATAGTCACAGTGATAAACGACTCAGGAAACCGCTACCTCTCAACAGAGGTTTTCGGACCCGGGAAAAAAACATCAATACCGGAGCGGGAGCACCCACTAGACCCATACACCGCTGACATGAGGTCAAGATTCCTGAATAAGCTGGAGATAATACGTTAGCCTTCGTCCAAAACCTTTCTGTTTAATCTTATATATGCCCTCAAAACGGAAGCTAGCATGCATGACTGGCGTGGAAGGCTTCGTCTATGACGATGTGTTCGGCGGCAGGGTGTTTATGCTCTCGGCGAAGACTTTTAGGGAAATGGTCAGACTTCTCGCAGAGTCGATGTCGAAGCCTGCCGCCAACGCGTTAATGTGGAACATCGGTATGAGATATGGGATGGCCCTAGGCAGGAGGGCCGCGGTCATATCAAGGTCGGCTGACGAACAAATCAGGTCCCTCGCTCTTTCGGCTTTAAAAGCCGGCTGGGGAGTTCCACAAGTAACGAACAACTTGGCTACAACAGGCACTGTTGAGGTTGTGATGAACAGCTGTGTTTTCTGCGATGGGCTGATGGGAGAAGACTCTCCGCACTGCTTTTTCCTGTCAGGGGTTCTTAACGGAATAGCAGAGACGATCTTCAACACAAGCTTCAGAACCATCGAGACCGAATGTTCAGCTATGGGAGCTAAAGCGTGCAAGTTTAACATAACGAAAATCTGATGAGGCACGCATGTTTATCGAAAAAATGGTGTGCTCCCGCTGTGGACAAACCTACGACTATGCGCAGAACCCGTTGATGTGCGGCAAAGAGGATTACGGAAGGCTTGACATCGTATACAACTACGCAAAAGTTTCTGAAAGCTTTTCCCGCCAACAAGTTTCGAAGCGGCCTCCGAACGGCGTTTGGCGTTACTGGGAGCTGATGCCAGCCGACAGAAAGTTTGCATCACCTTTGCTGGAGGGTGACACACCCCTTGTCAAAGCCTCAAGGCTAGGCGAACGACTTGGCTTCAAACATCTTTTCCTGAAGGATGAAACACGGAATCCAACAGCTTCGTTCAAAGACAGGGCGATGTCGGTGGGCGCCGCCAAGGCGGTCGAGATGGGCAGGAGAGAGGTTGTGATTGCTTCCAGCGGCAACGCCGCATCATCGCTGGCGGCTTACAGCGCCTCTCTCGGACTCCGATGCCATGCCCTCGTTCCCGAAGACGTGGCTATAGGTAAGGCGTCTCAGCTAATTCTTTATGGAGCGAGGGTTTTCCGCGTAAGGCAGGTTGTGGAGGGTAGAGACCCGACTGTGGACCTTATGCTGCAGGCTGTCAAAAACCTTGGGTGGTATCCCTGTCCGAGCTTCGGCCCCTTCAACCCATACCAGGTCGAGGGCCCTAAAACGATAGCCTACGAGATTGTCGAGCAGATGGGCTGGAGCGTTCCCGACGCGGTGCTAATACCCACCGGTTCGGGCTGCCTGGCCACAGGGATTTGGAAAGGCTTGGTCGACCTGTTGCAGCTCGGTCTCATAGACAGTTATCCCAAGATAATCCCTGTCCAGCCCTCGGGCAACCAGCCGCTGGTAAGAGCTGTTAAAAACGGTAAAAGATTTGATGAAATAACAGCGGAGAAACAGCCTAGGTCTATTGCGTCAGGCTTGCTCGACCCGTTTCCATGGGATGGCGACGCAGCGATGGAAGCCGTTCGGAAAACAGGCGGATGGGCTGAGGCTGTTGAGGAAGAGGAGATAAGGGATTCCGTGAGGAAGTTAGCAGGTCTTGAAGGTGTCTTCGCCGAGCCGTCGGGCGCGGTGGGCGTGGCTGCAGCCAAGAAGCTTTTGGACCAAGGCCTTCTCGACCCAAGCGACCACGTCGTCATACTCGTAACAGGCTCTGGGTTGAAGGAGCCAGAGAAAGCAGCTCCGGCGACAGAGCTGCCTCTAATAAACCCTGAGATTGGACAGCTTCTGAGGTTTTTATGAAGGGCCTGTGCAAACGAGGCATGGCAGATGAGGAGCTATTAGTTGTTGCTCTGGGAGGCAACGCGTTACTAAGACGTGGAGACAAAGGCTCTTTCGAGGAGCAGTACAGGAACGTGGCTACGACGGCGGTTTATCTCGCTGACTTGGTTGAGAAGGGCTACAAGCTTGTTATAACGCACGGCAACGGTCCTCAGGTAGGTGCTACGCTGCTCCGGCATGACGCTGGCCTGAAAATGCACGGCATTCCCGCTTTCCCGATGGATGCGTGCGGCGCTGAAACACAGGGTTTCATCGGCTACGTCATACAGCAAAACCTACGCAACGAGCTCAAAAGACGTGGAATAGACAAATACGTGATAACGGTGGTTACGCGTGTTATCGTTGACAAAGACGACCCGGCGTTCAAAAACCCAACCAAGCCTATCGGACCTTTCTACAGTAAGGAGGAGATGGAGAAGATAAAAGCTGAGCATCCAGAGTATGTTTTTGCTGAGGACAAGGCTCGTGGTGGATGGCGTAGGGTGGTGCCGTCGCCAGATCCAAAGATAATCGCTGAGCGTCGTGCGATAAGAACTTTGGTTGACGCTGGGTTCATAGTGGTTGCCAGCGGAGGCGGTGGAATCCCTATCATCGAGGAAGACGGAAGGGCTTCGGGAGTTGAGGCGGTCATCGACAAAGACTTGGCTGGCGAGAAGCTTGCGGAGCTCATCCAAGCCAGCAGGTTCATCATACTGACGGATGTTGACGGCGCCTACCTAGACTTCGGAAAGCCATCTCAGAGAAGGCTTGAAAAAGTATCAGCACGGGAAATGAAGAAATACTTGGAGCAGGGTCATTTCGGTTCTGGAAGCATGTTGCCGAAGGTTCTGGCGTGCATAAGGTTTGTTGAAGCAGGCGGAAAAGAGGCCATCGTCGCAGAGCTGTCGCAGCTCAAGGAAGCTATTGAGGGAAGGGCGGGAACACACGTAGTACCCCCTTAAACCCTTCCCGCAACCAACGCAAGAATCGCAGCCCTCACGTACAGCAGGTTTTCAGCCTGGTCGTAGATAACGCTGCGAGGACCATCCATAACATCGTCGTCAGCCTCCTGCCCTCTGAAAACAGGCAAAACATGGGTCACGACGCCGTGCTTAGACATCAGGTCTGTCAGCGCTTTAGTCAGCCGCCAGTCCTTGTACCTGGAATGTAACTCTACCTCCCTTTCGCGGCCAAACCTGTTCATACCCGTCATTACGCATTCATGGCTGGCCCAGCTACGTGGAAAAACCGCGTCGGCATCCCTCAAAGCCTGTTTGTAGTCGTGGGATATCTCGAGGCTTCCACCGCTTTCTTCCACGTTTCTGCGTGCTTGTTCGACGATTTTTGCGTCTATGTCGAACCCGGGGGGGTACGTTAGCACCACGTCCATGCCGAACCTTGTTGCTATCAGCAGCTCGTCCTGTATGCTTCCCCAGCTTCTAACTTTGTCGCTGTACGCCCACATCAGCACATACTTCTTTTTCTCAACCCTTCCAAGCTTCTCCCGCAACGTGTAAAGGTCTGTGACGGCTTGGCTGGGATGGTACATGTCGTCGGCCATGTTTATGACCGGGATTCGAGCATGCTCCGCATACTCTCTGACAACAGCGTTGCCTCTTCCGTAAACATAGTCGACAGCCGATTCGAGAATCCGCACTCCAAGAACATGCCCGAGCCTTTCGTACATTTTAGCTATGTCTTTGACAGACTCGCCCTCCGCTCCCCGTGTTGTGGCGAAGTCTATGAACTGTGCGTGGCCGCCAAGCATCGTTGCCGCCGCCTCGAAACTTGCCCTCGTCCTCGTAGACGTGTTGTAGAAAAGCATGAACATTGTCCTGTTTTTGAAAAGTTCGGGGACGTCGCCCGCAGCTTTACGTATCTTAAGGCTTCGCGCAAGCTCCATGGTGGCCTCTATCTCCTCGACGCTCCAGTCCTGTGAGGATATCAGGTCTCTTCCGTACAGTTCAGCCAGCGTCATGGCGTTAAAGCAAAGTCGTGGTTTAAAGAGTTATGTTTCCTTTCGCTGTCTCAGAGCTGCAAGCACACGGTCAGGCCTTAGCGGCAGCTCCCTGATGTAAACGCCTGTAGCGTTGGCAACAGCCCCTGCTATCGCAGCCGCAGGAAGAACTACAGGTATCTCACCCATGGCCTTCGCTCCGAAGACACCCATCGGCCCGGGAACTTCGACGATTATGCTGTCGATTTTATCCGGCGCCTCCGTCGCTGTGGGGATTATGAACGTGTGAAGGTTCGGGTTTAGGACAACGCCGTCGTCGTGGACTATCTCCTCGAGCAATGCATAGCCGAGCCCCATGATGCTTCCGCCCTCGTAGACGGCGATGAGGCCGAGCGGGTTTATGGCTCTGCCGACGTCGTAGGCTGCGGTCATCCTGTCAACCTTGACGAACCCCGTCTCCATGTCCACCGTCACCTCCGCGACGAGGGCGCCGTAGGTGTATTGGTTGTATGGAGCACCCTGCCCCGTTTCCGGGTCCCACCTTGTCGGAGGCGCTATGTAATGGCCTAAAGCTTTGAGCTCTACGCCTTCCTCGTAGCATTGTCGGACAGCTTCCTCCCAGGCCAGCGATATGCCTGAGCTGCTCCAAATGAAGCCCTCTCTGAAATCAAGCTTTGCCGCATCTGTTTTCAAAAGTCTTGCAGCGACCGAGGCTACAGCTGCCCTTATCTTCAGCGCCGCGTCCAACGCAGCTTTTCCACCTATGACCGTCGTCCTCGAAGCAACGGTCGGCCCCGAGTTCGGTACAGCGGCGGTGTCAGGCCTCTCAAGCTGTATCATACGAGGCGGCAGGCCCAAGGTTTCGGCTGTCACTAACACAAGCGACGTCAGCGCGCCGGTTCCGAACTCGGTCAACCCCGTCTGCACAAAAACACGCCCGTCTCTTTCAACTCTCGTCAAAACAGTTGCAAAGTCATCCCCCTCAGGCCCCAAAGTGTTGCCGTGGTAAAGCAGCGCTATTCCAATTCCTTTCCTATAGCTGGAGCCGTTTTTGTTGAATTCCTGAAATACGCGTATCTTCCTCTCCCACTCCGAAGATTCGACGGCACGTCGGTAGCATTGAAGCAGGCCATCGTCCTCTATCTTCTGGCTGGTGGCCGTCAGGGAGCCTGACCTCAGCATGTTCAGCTCACGGATTTCGAGCGGTGACAGCCCTAACTCTTCAGCCAGCTCGTTCATCGTCATCTCTGCCGCATAATGGGCTTGTGGTGCTCCAAAGCCTCTTGTCGAACCCGCCATGGTGTTGTTTGTCAGCACGCAGAAGCCGTCAGCCCAAACATTGGGAACCTCGTAGGGCCCCGTGCAGTGGAAGGTAGCCCTGCCGATGACCAAGTGTCCTTTCGAGATGTACGCCCCCGTATCTTCAAACAACGTTGACTTCCAAGCCAAGAGCCTTCCGTTACGGGATGCGCCAACCATGTTTGTTATCTCGAAAGCGTGTCTTTTGCATTGGACGGTCATGGCTTCGCTCCGCGTGAAGGCGGACAAGGCAGGCTTTCCTGTAAAGTACGTCGCCAGACATGCGTAGGCTGCTACGTCTATGGGTGTTTCATCGGATTTTGGGCCAAACCCTCCGCCCGTCGCTGCTTGGACAACTCTCAGCCTCTCTGCGGGAAGACCGAGTATCTTCAAAACCTTATTATAGACATCGTAAAGGTTTTGCATCGAAGATATGCATGTTATTCTTCCGTCGCCGTCGGGGTATGCGTAGGCTATCTCCGTCTCGAGCGGCAGACCTGTGATGAAGGGAGTTTTGTACGTTCTTTCGATGACCGTGTCCGATTCTCGGAAGCCTTTTTCAACATCGCCCTTCCTTATCTTGAAGTGTGTGACAACGTTGTCTCTGTCTTGGACGCGGGGAGCGTCCGGCTTGACGGCTTCTCTCGGGTTCGACACAACGGGCAGAGGCTCGTAGTAGACGTCCACAAGCTCCGCAGCCTCCTCAGCATCCTCTACAGTGTCTCCCACTATCAACGCGACGGCCTCGCCAATGTGTCTGACTTTGTCGACGGCGAGGAGGGGTCTGTCGGGTATGAGGCTTCCCGCATCGTTAACTCCCGGGATGTCCCGGTGGGTTATTATTTTCCTCACAGACTGTTTTTTCTCAACTTTGCTGAAGTCGATTCCCTTGACGTAGGCGTGTGGAAGCTTCGACCTTACAGCTTTCACAAACAAGGGTTTTTCAGCTATGAGGTCCGCTGTGTAAACCGGTTTTCCTAGGACGGCGTCCAGCGCGTCAACTCGGGCCACCTTCTTACCTACGACCAGAAACTCACGGGCCTGCAAGATCTCTCTAAACCGCTGTATTATTTCCTCGCTCACCTTTTTCTCACCGCTTCAAAAGCCTCTAAAAACCTAAGGTAGCTTCCGCATCTGCAGAGAACGCTTCTCAACGCATGTCTCACTTCTTCTGAGCTGGCGGAGGGATTGGTGTCGAGCAGGTGTTTGAGAACCATGAGAGCGGCTGGGATGCAGAAACCGCACTGTACAGCCCCAACGTCTATGAAAGCTTTCTGAAGCGGGTGAAGCTTGCCAGCCACGCTTAACGACTCCACCGTCTGTATTTCACGTCCGTCGGCCTGGTAGGCTAAAACAAGGCATGAGTTTATCGGTTTATCGTCCATCAACACCACGCAGAGGCCGCAGTCGCCGACGCCGCAGCCCTCCTTAACCCCCATAAACCCGAGCCGAGTCCTCAGCACGTCGCTTAGCCTCTCGTTGGCTTCGACATCCAGCGAGTAGTTGACGCCGTTGACCTTCAGTCCCACCCGCATGTCAATCACCCAGCCGCTTGCTTGAGCAATCGTTTGAACAGGACGGCAGCAGCCTCCCGCCTGTACCATGCCGGCGCTATGATGTCGGACAATGGGTTGATGCTCTGGCTGAGCTGATGCACAGCTTTCTCCACCGTGCTGTCGTCCAACACACGTCCTTCGAGGAAACGCTCGACGGCGTAGACACGGTTCGGGATGTTTCCATCCTTGTGGGATACGGCGACCCTCGCCAACTCAACCCTCTGCTCCACCCTAACGTTCAACGCCACCGACACTATAGGTATTCGTGAAACGCCGAGCCAAAGCTTTTCAAAATAACAGCTGCCACTCTGCTCGAAGGAGACCGCCGTCAACAACTTCTTCGACGATGCTTTCTCCACCATGAAATCGCATAGCTTAACCCGGCTTTCTCCGTCGGACGTTTGGAAGCGGAGCTCGGCATCCAACACCAGCAGTATAGATATGAGGTCTTCAGACGATTTCCGCAGCATGACGCTTCCCCCTACTGTGGCGAGGTTGGCGACGGTTGGTGCGGAGTAGGTTTTCCAAAAGGTTTTCAAGGCTGGAATTCTGTGGCCGAGTAGTTTGCTCAGCTCCGCGTGGGTAACTAACGCTCCTACAACAGCCTTACCGTTTTCTTCACGGAGCTTGGCAAGCTCTCTGATTCTCGAAATGTCAACAAACTTCCTGAGCTTGGTTTTTCCTTCAGCGAGGGCGGATACCGTGTAGGTGCCTCCCGCCAAAATTCCCTGCTCACCATCCTGCTCAAGCAGCTTCAACGCCTCCTCGACTGTTTTGGCTACGTGGACTTGTATCCGTGGAAGACGCAGGTAGCCTAGCTCCATCATCTCACTACCCTCAGAGGTTCTACCGCTTCCGAAGGGCTCTCGCCCAGCCTGTCCCAAAGCCTCTCGATTGTTTTCAGGATTTTCTGTTCGGCTTGTTCTTTGTCCACCGTTTTGAATTTCCTGCCTTCTATCACCTGCCTGCCGTTTACGAAGACGTGCTCCACATCTGCTCCTCTGATGCCGTTGACCAAGTATCCGTAGACGTTGCGGTTCAAGGGTGTAGCGGTAACCTCGGGTTTCAATACTATTACGTCGGCCTTCTTGCCAACCTCCAGCGAGCCGATTTCGTTCAAGCCATAGGCTTTGGCCGCGACAACGGTTGCCATCTCAACCACTTTTTCAGGCGAGATGATAGAGGGGTTTCGTCTATCAACCCTGTGTATCAAAAAGGCTGCCCTCATGTTTTCGAAGCCGTCGAAAACGTATCCGTCGTTCCCAAGCCCCACGCTCACCCCCGCCTCTAGCATCTCGGGAAGCTTCATTACGCCTACCGCGTTGAGCATGTTGCTCATCGGGTTGTGAGCCACACGAGTCCCCGTCGAGGCGAGAAGGCTGATTTCACGTGAATTGAGATGGACGCAGTGGGCTAGCACGGCGTTCTCTCCCAAAAGCCCCAGGTCATGAAGCCTCTCCACCGTCCTCTTGCCGTATCTCTCGATGTTGTGGTATAGGTCGTTGGGTCCTTCTGAGACATGTATCGTGATTGGTGCGTTGTGTTTCTTTGCAGCCTCAACACCCCGTGCTATCAAGTCGTCGCTTACCGTGAAGGAGGCGTGTAGGCTTATCATGCCTTTGGCCAGACCGCTGCCGCCACTCGCAAGGAAACGGATGTTTTCCTCAAGACCTCTCCTGCCCTCGTCCACGCTGCGTCTCTCCGTAGCCTCGAACGAGACCACGCCTCTAACCCCTACCTCATTCACCGCCTTCGCTATGGCGTCGAGAGAGTTTTCTGGCCTGGCGGGGGCGGAGTATGTGTCTGCGAAGGCTGTGGTGCCGTTGAGAGCCATCTCCATGCAGGCCGCTAAAGCCGTGGCATACGCGTCGTCGTTGTTCATGTTCTCGTCCAAAGGCCACCAAATCCTCTGCAGGTTTTCAAGAAAATCCGAAGTTGGTTTTATCTTTAGAGAAGCCCCTCTGAGAGCTATGCCGTAGAGGTGGGTGTGGGCGCAGACAAGGCCGGGCATGACGAACCTTCCGCGAACATCCAAAACCTTGTCGAACCTGCTTGTTCTCTCGACGTCCTGCGACTTTCCAACAAAGGTAATTTTCCCATCTTCGAAGGCTACAGCGCCATCTTGAATGACGCGTCTTGAAGAATCCATAGTGACAACCACGCCGCCTTTGAGCAAAACAGCTTCAGACCCCAAAACCCTACACCCTTGCTATGCTTTCAATCACGTATTCGACGTTTCCGCTCAAAGGCAGCAGCAGCGGCGAGGTGCAGCCATGCTCCATGTACTCCTTGACCTTGTTCACGACGTCTGTTGCAGTCCCCGAGGCGGTTATCATTCTGACGACGCTGTCGGGGACAATCTCGGCGGCTTTCTCGATCCCGCCGGGCTTGGCAGGCCATCCACCCATAATCCTCTGAACCTCCTGAATCAGGTCTTCGCTCACCCCGCTGGCTTTCATGATGTGCGGCTGCTGGCCCAACGTCATCGTCACATGTTTTTTCGCAAGCTTCACGGCCTTGTCGACGTCCTCATCCATCGAGCATGCAACGAGCTGAGGCCTGTCAATAACTTCGAGCCTCCTCCCAGCCTTGGCCGCGCCTTTCCTGATGTGCTCTAAAGCTGTGTCGTTGTATTTTGGCGAGACAAGGTAGTTGAGGAGAACGCCGTCCGCTATCTCGCCTGCAAGCTCCATCATCTTCCACCCCGTGGCACCTATGTATATGGGGATGTTTCTCGGCTTTTCACCAGCACCGTGCAAAACGTCTAAACGCACACCTCTCATCTTCACGAATTTTCCCTCAAACGTTACTTCCTCCATCCTGAACAGCCTGCGTATTACTTCAACGTATTCTCGCATGCATGTGAGCGGCTCTCTTCTCTCTATTCCAACTTTCCAAGCCAAAGGGTCCCACCAGGCTCCCAGCCCAAGCATCACACGTCCGTCGGAAAGCTCGTCCATGGTGGCGAAAGTTTGGGCGATCAAGGCGGCGTTACGTGTCCAAGTGTTTATCACACCGGCGCCAATCTTCAGCTTCGAAGTGACTGTCGCAATCGCTGTCACGGGTGTGAGCGCGTCTCTCGCCAGCCTCGACTCCGCAACCCAAGCCGACTCAAATCCGTGCTGTTCAGCAAGCTGCGCGTAACGAACCATGTCTCTTACATGCATGTCCTGCAGATACAAACCCCACCGAATATTCATCTACGCTCGATGTTATTGGGGGAGTGATTATTTATTGTTTGCGTAAAACGTCTAAGGTTATATCTACGGCAAACACACATACGGAAGAGCGATGGTGCGTTCAAAGCTTTACGAGGTAACTAAAAACTTGGTGAGGACCGCGCTTGGATTGGAGAAAGCCGACCTTGTGGTTAAAGGGGGGAATGTAGTCAACGTCCATACACGCGAGCTGTTGGAGAACGTGGATGTTGTCGTTAAACTTGGACGTATTGCTTTGGTGGGCGACTCAAGCCCCTGCATAGGGCCCGATACCGTAGTTTACGACGCTGAGGGAAAATACGTTGTTCCCGGCCTCTTGGACCCTCACGTCCACATAGAAAGTTCTATGATAAGCGTGACAGAGTTCGCTAGAATCGTTCTTCCGCATGGAACCACTGCTGTTTTCATAGACCCTCATGAGATAGGGAATGTTTTCGGGCTTGACGGCGTCAAGCTGATGATTGAGGAGTCGAGGAACCTGCCTCTCAAAGTCTTCATCACATATCCCTCATGCGTTCCAGCTGCACCAGGTTTTGAGACAGCGGGAGCGGTAATCGGCCCCGGAGACGTTGCAGAGGCCATGAAGCTTGACGAGGTGATTGCTTTGGGGGAGATGATGAATTTCCCCGGGGTTTTAGCCGCCGACGAAAACGTTCACGCAGAGATAGCTGAGACGCTCAAGGCGGGGAAGCTCGTTGAAGGCCATGACTCAGGTCTTCTTGGAAGAGAGCTTGCAGCCTATGCTGCTGCTGGAATAACTTCTACACATGAAAGCGTCACGAAGAGGCAGACGCTGGAACGGCTGAGGAACGGGATGTATGTTTATCTCAGGGAGGGGAGCGCATGGCTTGACGTCAAGGAGACGATAAAAGCTTACACCGAGACGGGAATAGACCCCCGTCACATATGCCTCTGCACGGATGACAAGGAGCCCGCATCAATTCTCAGGGATGGTCACGTAGACCACAGTCTCAGAAGGGCGGTTGAGGAAGGCGTTGACCCTCTAACAGCTATCCAGATGTGCACGCTCAACCCTGCTGAGAGATACAGGCTTTCCTACGAGCTGGGCAGCATCGCGCCGGCAAGGCTTGCGGACATACTGGTCGTCTCAGACCTCACGAAGTTCAGGGTCGAAGCCGTTTTCGCAAACGGTGAGCTTGTTGCTGAAAACGGTAAAATGGTTAAGGAGCTGCCCGAGTTCAACTACCCCGAAAGGTTCATGAAAAGCGTTAAGCTGCCAAGACAGCTTACGCCAGAAGACTTCAAGATACACGACAGCCGTGAGGGGGAGGAGGTGAGGGTGAGAGTTATCCAAGCCATCGAGGGAAGTGTAATCACAAAACATCGCATAGAAAGGCTCGAGGTTAAGGGAGGCAACATACTGTCCGACCCTGACAGAAGTATTCTGAAAACAGCGGTAGTTGAGAGGCATGGAAAAACAGGCGGGATGGGGATAGGGTTTACGAAAGGCTTTGGCTTCAGAAAAGGCGCTGTTTCGTCTACAGTCGCTCACGACAGCCACAACCTACTCGTCCTAGGTTACGATGAAAAGGACATGGCTTTGGCGGCTAATGAAAACGCCCGCATAAACGGTGGAATAGTTACAGTTGCAGACGGAAAGGTCTTGGCCAAGGTTGAGCTTCCGCTGGCAGGGCTTATGTCGACCGAGCCGGCTGTTTCCGTTGCAGAAAAACTCAACAGAACCTACAACGTCTGGCGCAGGCTTGGATGCGAATGGGTTTCACCTTTCATGACGATTTCGCTGCTCAGCCTGAGCGTAATCCCCGAGCTAAGGATAACCGACAAAGGATTACTAGACACCGTCACATTCCAATTTGTTGACATCGTCGTCGATTAGCATAAACATATATACCTCACAGAGTATCATATTATTTGATGAAGGAAAAAGCCCGGATTTCCCGGCGAAAGTTTCTAGCTGTTTCCTCGGGCGTCGCCGCGGGCTCAGTCGCTGCTGCTGCGGTCGTCGGCGGTCTCGCAGGATATTTCGCAGGAGCATCCCAAGCACCTCCAGCTGTCACTAGGACGGTGACAGCGCCTGCAGGCACGGTGACCGTTACGGGTCCAGCCGTCACAAGAACGGTCACGGCCACAGCTCCCGCGAAGAGGTTGAAGGTAGGCTACATATACGTCGGGCCTGTGGGCGACTTCGGATGGACATATGCCCATGACCTGGGAAGAAAATGGGCTGACTCCATATTCAAGAACGTAGACAGCCCGTACATTGAGAGCGTTCCGGAAGCCCAGGCGTTTGGCGCTATAGAGTCTCTCGTAAACCAAGGAGCAGACCTAGTCATAACCACTAGCTTCGGCTACATGGACCCAACAGCGGAAGCAGCTGCCAAGCATCGAGACAGATATTTTGTACACATTTCAGGATACAGAAGCGGTGCGGCGGGAAACGCGCCTCAGAACATGAGCAGCGCCTTCGCAGAGTTTTACCAGCTCTACTATCTTAACGGGCTTGCAGCCGGCGCGGTTACACAAACGGGCGTTGTAGGTTATGTCGCAGCACATCCGATACCTGAGGTCGTCAGACATATCAATGCTTTCGTGCTGGGCGCGAACTATTCCTATAAGAAACGGACAGGGAAAAACATAAAAGCATACGTAAACTGGCTTTTCAGCTGGTTTGACCCGGGTAAGACACGGCAGGCAGCAACCGCCCTAATCGAGGAATCGAACGCGGATGTATTAGCCTTCACCGAAGACTCGCCTACAACACTGCAGGTTGCGGAAGAGTACACAACGCAGAAGGGCAAGAGGGTTTGGAGCTTCAGCCACTACGGCGACATGAGCCAGTATGGTCCGAACTCTCACCTCACGGGACAGATCGTCAACTGGGGTCCGATATATCTTGAGTTTTACAGGATGGTTGCCACAAACACGTGGAGGTCTGTGGACATCTGGACAAGGATTGGCGATTACATGCCTTACAGATGGAGGCGGCCTGTGGAGCAGAGCACCGCTGGGCAAGTGGATGGAACGCTGCAGTTAGGCAAGCTTCATCCAGCTATTCCGAGCGAGT
>JAWBJZ010000021.1:0-14557 GCA_038832005.1 Candidatus Caldarchaeum sp. | reverse complement strand
GAGTGGCAGACTGAGATAAAGAAAAGATACGAGGAGATGAAGGAGCTTCTGTTTGAGCCTTTCAGCGTCGAGGGAAACCTCGGAGAGCCCATCAAAGACCAGAAGGGAGAGATCAGGATCAAAGGCTCCGAACGCGCCGACTGGGACATGCTCTGGAACATGAACTGGTTCGTCGAGCACATCCAGAGCGAACTGCCCCGAGGCTAACGGTTTAAACACCCATAAATTTTTTATCCTTTACGGTAGCCTGATGAGAGCAGGATGATGGGCGATGAATTCTTAGTCGAGATGAGAGGCATCGTCAAACGTTTCCCAAACGTGCTAGCCAACGACAACGCAAGCTTCACATTGAGACGGGGGGAGGTTCACGCGCTTCTGGGCGAGAACGGTGCAGGCAAAACGACGTTGATGAACATTCTTTATGGCATTTACAGTGCAGACGAGGGAGAGATAAAAGTTAGGGGGAAGAAGGTAGACATCAGAAGCCCAAGAGACGCCATCAAGCTGGGCATAGGAATGGTTCACCAGCAGTTCAAGCTAATTCCAGTTCACACTGTAGCTGAAAACGTCGTTCTTGGACTGAAAGAAGCTGGGCTTGTGCTCAACACTCGTAAAATCAACAGAGAGCTGTCGCATATGATAGCTAGCTATGGCTGGAAGATATCGCCTGAGGCCAAGGTTTGGCAGCTGTCGGCGGGCGAGAAGCAACAAGTTGAGATACTCAAGGCGCTCTACAGGAAAGCCCAGATAATCATCCTCGACGAGCCCACATCCGTCCTAACACCTCAGGAGACCGTCATCCTTTTCCAAATTCTTCGGAAGATGGCTTCGGAAGGGCTGGGCATAGGGCTGATAACCCACAAGCTCGATGAAGTCATGGCTGTTAGCGACAGGGTGACCGTGATGCGCCGCGGAAAGACGATAGCAACCAAGCTCACCAAGGAAACGAACATCGAGGAGCTGGTCAACCTTATGATAGGCAGGCCCTTGCTGAAAGTTCAGACAAAAAGGGTTCTAACGAGGAAAAAGCCGGTGCTCGAGGTTTCAAACCTTTTGGTGCTAAACGACAAAGGTCTTGAAGCAGTCAGGAACGTCTCGTTTAAACTGTATGAGGGTGAGATTCTTGGTGTGGCAGGGGTTTCGGGGAACGGGCAGCAGGAGCTACTGGAAGCCGTCGCAAGGCTGAGAAAAATAGTCTCGGGCAAGGTTCTTCTAAACTCCGTCGACATAACAAACCGCCATCCATCAGAGATAATCAACCTAGGCGTCGGTTACATACCGGCTGAGGCGTTGAGGTATTCGGCTCCAGACATGACGGTGGCGGAGAACATCCTGCTCAAAGCGTACAGGGCGAAAGAATTCTCGAACGGCTTGTTGATAAACTGGAAAAACGTGACGAAACATGCCCATCACCTTGTCAAAGACTTCAACATAGTCACACCATCTATACAGAACAAGGCCGCCAACCTGTCAGGCGGCAACATTCAGAGGCTTGTGTTAGCCAGAGAGCTTGGAACCCTTCCCCAGCTAAAGGTCATCCTCGCAGCGTATCCCACACGAGGACTTGATATCGCCTCTACCGAGTTTATTCACCAAGAACTGGTGAAAAGGTCTGAGCAAGGGGTTGCTGTTCTACTGGTTTCGGAGGAACTTGAAGAGCTGATGTCGTTAAGCGACAGAATCATGGTCATGTACAGAGGTGAAATCGTGGGTGTTTTCGAGAGAGGCCAGTATGAGGTTGAGGCTATCGGGCTTATGATGACGGGTGTTAGAAGACAGGAGGTGAGCGCCTGAACGTGGTAGTCGGCCTGAAGCTTGAGAGAAGGCTGGAAACCACCCGCAAGCTCTCCGCGGCGATAACCGCCTTCTTCATAATCTTAGCAATGGTCGCAGCAAGCCTGATATTCGAAACACTCGGCGTCAACTCTTATGAAACTCTTTCAAAAGTCGCCTACGTTTTCACAACGCCTTCAAACCTGATGCAGGCAACCCTCCGAAGCCTTCCTATAATGTTTGCAGCATTAGGGCTCTGCCTCGCCTTTAAAATGAATTTCTGGAACATAGGTGCGGAGGGGCAGATTTACATGGGCGGGGTGGCGGCTACGGGCGTCGTTCTCCTCCATGCGAACTATGGCTTGATTCCGCCGCCGCTGGTTTTCCCCGCCATGATTCTGGCAGCGTTCATGGCCGGAGGATTTTTCTGCGCTCTCCCCGCATACCTCAAGGCACGTCTGGGCGTCAACGAGATACTTCCCACTCTGATGCTCAACTACGTCGCGATGCTTTTCGTGCGTTTCCTCGCATACGGGCCTTGGAGGGACCCGAGAGGGTTTGGCTTCCCGCTTTCGATCACGTTCCCTGACTATGCGAGGATGGATGTTCTGTTCGGCCAAACTGTGTACATGGGCCTGCCTGCGGCTGTGGTTGTGGCGGCACTGCTTTACGGCATGCTGCAGAAGACACGGGTAGGTTTTGAGATGCGTGTACTCGGCCAAAACTTGGAGGCCGCACGATACGCAGGAGTGAAAATAGGCCGCACCCTAATACTGGGAAGCATGGTTTCAGGAGGCTTGGCTGGGTTAGGCGGATTGGTCATAGTCAGCGGCATACTGGGGAGGCTCAGGCCAGACTTCTCACCCGGCTACGGCTACACGGCCATAATCATAGCTTTTCTAGCCGCTTTAGACCCGTGGATAGCCGTGCCAGCATCCATCTTCTTCGGAGGCCTGCTTGTTGCCGGCGACGTTCTCCAGGTGACGTTAAACCTACAGTTCGCAGCCGTCCAGATTTTTCAGTCAACAATCTTCCTAATGATTATCCTAGGCGAGTTCTTCAAACGCTATCGGTTGAGGGCCAGGTTATGATAGACGTGGGATGGTTGAGCTCGGTGCTGTCGGGTGCCGTGGCCGCTGGCACAGTTTTTCTTCTCGCCTCGCTTGGCGAAACATACGCAGAGCGTTCAGGCGTGCTGAACCTGGGGATGGAGGGGATGATGATAATGGGGGCGGCTATATCTTTCATCTTCACCAACGCGTTAGGCCACGGAGCGGCTTTGGCGGCGGCCGCCTTGGTTGGATTGGTTCTAGGCCTTTCGCACGCCGTCTTCACCGTAAGCCTCAAGCTTAACCAGATAGTCGTGGGCCTCGCCTACACGATACTCGGCCTGGGTTTAAGCGGTCTGATAACCGCGGCCGACATTAGAAGACGGATAATCCTAGCTCTCAACCCTGAGACGCCTGAAAGACTCATCATCACACAGGAGGCTGCTAAGCTTCCCACAACACCCATACCTGTGCTCAAGGACGTGCCGGTGTTAGGGCCGATGTTTTTCACCCACAACGTTCTTGTCTATCTCTCGCTGGCGCTAAGCCTTTTGATGTGGTTTGTTCTCTTCAGGACCAGGTTTGGCCTCAGCCTCAGGTCATGCGGGGAGAACCCGTCGATGGCAGACACGCTCGGCGTCAACGTCTACCTAATCAGGTACATATCCATGGGAATTTGCGGCGCTCTAGGTTCTCTTGCAGGCGCGTACTTGTTCATAGGCTACCAGGCTTTCTGGGTTGAGGGAATGACGCAAGGCCGTGGCTTCATATCCCTGGCGCTCGTGATTCTCGCTACATGGAGTCCTTTGAGGGCCATTCTAGGCGCTTATCTTTTTGGAGGGGTTGAGACGCTTCAGTTCAGGCTTCAAGTAATGGGTGTCACCGCCCAGCTCCCCCAGTTTCTTCTCATGCTTCCATACATAGTCACCATAATAGCGCTCACCCTGCTTTCCGTGGAGTCTGTGCGGAAGAGGATTGGCGTTCCAGCTGCATTGGGAATTCCATACTCACGTGAATAACCGATGCCCGCTGTCGATAGAATTATTCCCAAGACCATGAGCTCCCAGCACCCTGACAACGTAAGCAACCCACCTTGGCTTGACAAACCGCTGATAGCTGGCGACGATGAGGTTGACGAAGTCTTCTACAGCTGGACGAGGCTCGGATGCCAAGAAGCGATGTGGGATGCGGAGGGAAAGGACGTTGACCTCAACGTCGTGAGAAAGCTCTTGGCAAAATACGGCGAGACATTCCGAGACAAGATGATAGGCAGTGATTATTTTCTCACATACAGGATACCAAACCCCTCCGTTGAATCGAGCGACAGGAAAATCTTCTTCGAAACCCTTCAAAGCATTCCGAAACACTTCGACATCTGCAGGGCTTTCTACGGGGAACACGCCATACCGCCGGTGTTCGAAGTCATCCTCCCATTCACAACGTCCTCACACCAGCTGATTCAAGTAGTCAACACTTACAGGAAGGCAGTTGTCCAGCTGGAGGAGGTTTTCATAGATTACCCTGACGTGAAGCTGAAAGACATCATCGGCGACATAATCCCCAAAAGCATACATGTGATACCGCTTTTCGAAGACCTTGAAAGCATGCTCAACGTTGACAAGATAGTCAGCAGGTTCGTTGAGCTGTCGTCTCCACGTTACATGAGGGTTTTCATAGCTCGTTCGGACCCAGCTCTCAACAACGGCCTCATTGCTGCGACGTTGATGGCGAAGATCGCGTTCAACAAGCTTGCCAACGTCCAGCGGTCAACGGGAATCGATATACATCCGATAATAGGGGTGGGTACGATGCCCTTCAGAGGAGGGCTAAACCCTTCGAACATCGAGAAATTCATCGAAGAATATGGTTTCGTCTCAACGGTGACGGTCCAGTCAGCCTTCAGGTACGACTATCCTGAACCGCAGGTTGTAGAGGCAGTGGAAAAACTCAACAGAAGCCTTCCAGCGGAGGAAATCGCTGCCTACGACCTTGACGTGGGTTTGGCTATGAGTGTTGTGCAAAAGTGTTCAACCGCTTACAGAGAGTTTGCGGAGTCGGCGGCCTCCACGATAGCGGAGCTGTCCAAGCTGGTTCCGTCGAGGAGAACACGGAAGCTGCATGTGGGAGCTTTCACCTACAGCCGTAGGCTGGGCAACGTCGAGCTTCCCCGCGCCATACCATACGCATGCGTTCTCTACAGCCTCGGCATCCCGCCGGAGTTCATAGGTCTGAGAGCATTACGGGAGTTGACCGAGGAGGAGTATCGAGTCCTCCAAGCCGGATACACACATATGAGGGAAGACCTGGCCTCCGTAGCCGGCTTCGTCTGTTTCGAAAACATAAACCTGCTTCTGAGCAGTGATTCGGAGACAAAACCTGCGCTGCAGCAGCTCAGGAACGCTCTGCCTCTCTACGCGGAGGACCTTGAGACAGCAGAAAGCCTCTTTAACGTTAAGCTTGGCCCTCGAACACTTTCCGAGAGAAAGTACGGCAATATAGTGAGCAACTTTCTCATATCATACATTCAGGAAGACCACAAGTCGGCGGTTGACGAGATGCTCAAGGCTGCGGCTTTGAGAAGATGTTTGGGCTAGGTTTACCGTGAGGCCAGCGCAACCCTCTCCAGCTCGGTCTTCTTCTTTATGGCAAAGCTTTTGCTGTCCTTTTCAGCTGCCAGCATAATTTCGTCGGCGAGGCATTCGTCTATCGTTTTACGGGAGCGGAACGAGTTTTCTCTCGCCGCCTGAGCTATGTTTCTGAGAGCGAGGTCAACCCTTCGCTGAGGGCTTATGTCCACAGCCTTAAAGTAAACTATGCCTCCGTAGCTCAGCCGCGTGACATCCTCCAGGGGAGCCGAGTTCTCAACCGCTCTCACCAAAACCTCTACAGGGTTTTTTCCAGTCCTGAGATGAATTATCCACAGAGCGTTCTTTACAGCTGTTAACGCCTTGGACTTTTTGCCGCCGTTTTTACCCGGTCTCAGAAGCATGTTCGCCAGCCGCTCTACGATGTTGACTTGGGATTTTGCGAACCTTCTGTGCTCATGCCTGCCGCTCGAGTGGGGAACAACAACCGGCTTCAGGCTGATATACCTCTTCAGACCTTCGTCTAAAACCTGTATGCCATCCACGCTCCACAGGTCGAAGAGCTTGATCTCCTCCGGCAACCTACACGGCTTTGTGGCTGGCGTTATTAAAGCCTATCTTCACTGGACCGAGACATGCTCTATGTTGAAGTGGCGTTTCACGAGCAGGCGTGCGAGGTTGATGTTTTTGCCGTCTTTCCCAATGGCCACGCCTTTGTCTCTTGGGTTGACCGTGACGACGGCGATGGTTTTCCCGTCAGGCCTCTCCATAAGCCTGACAGGGTCTATGACCTCTGCGGGATAGAGCAAGTTTTTGATGAAAACAGCGGCGTCGGCGGCTAACTCCACAACCTTAATTCTCTTCCTGAAAACTCTGACAAGCTCCTTGATTTTGGAGCCGCGGCCTGACAGGGCTTTTTTCAGGTCCCCCTGTCTCACCACAAACGTGAGAAGGTCTCCGTCTTCTACGCAGTCAACAACCACGGCTCCCGTAACCGTCTCAAACATCTGGATGTACTTCATCTCTTTTTCAGTAAGCCTGATTCCCTCACCCACTTTTCTCCACTCCCACCTGTTCAACGATGTCGGAGCTGCCAGGGTCTAAAACAGCTATGAAGGATGTTGGGAAAGGTTTCCGCAAGGCTAGGCCCAGCTCGCCGGGTGTTAGGTCGGTGAGCAGGACTGGAACGCCGACAGCCTCGGCGTTGATTTTGACAGCCTCCAGCATCGTAGGCTCAGCCTTCTTGGAGGCCACTACCACCACCGGTTTTTTCCTACCCAACTCCTTCAGGGTCTGGCGGTAGCCGACGACGTATTTTCCTGTCCTACTTATCACCTGAAGCGACTGTTTCACTTCCATTTTCAACACCTTGTTCATGGCTCATTAGAAGCGTTACCATGCCTGTTCCAACTGGAATCTCTCTACCTATCAGTATGCGTTCGACGTTTCCTTTGAGACGGTCTGTCTCGCCTCTCGCCGCTGCTTCAAGAAGTGTTTGGACGCTTATCTCGTAAGCCGCCCTCGCCAAAACGCTGCTTTTCAGCTTCACAACACCATGTCTGCCGATCTGTCTAACACTCCCGCTCACGGTCATCATGTCAGCTAGCAAAAGCAGGTGTCTGATGTCCACGTCAAGGCCCTGGTCCTCCATCACTTCTTTAGCCTCCTCGACTATGACTTGCCGAGCTGCTTCAATGCCCAGCACCTCCATGATCTCATAGATGTCGTTTGTCTTCACCCTCCTCCAGTCGACTCCCGGCACGTCCATTACTTCCCGAAGGTTTGAGCCCTCCGTCCTTATCACGTATCCTTCTTTCTCCTTGAAAACCGTTGCTTTCTTGATTCTTCTGATGCCCTTGACCTTAACTTGTGAAACCCTCTCTCTTATCCTCTGTATGTCCGTAAACTCCTCCTCCTTCAGCTTCACCGAAATGACCTGTTTTGAAGCATCATACGACGCCTCCAAGGTTTTGATCGCCTTCTCGATATCTTTCGGGGTGACGCCATGGGCTTCCAACGCTTTGCCGTCAAGCTGGAACTCGACCACGCTCTTCTTGTAGTTGACCACCACGTCGGATATCAGGTCGCCTATCGCTGTGTATTGTATCTGCTTGGCCAGACGACGGGCTTTGGAAAGGTTTGAAGCATACTCTGGCTCGAGAGGTATGTACATGATCGGTGTCGAGGGAGTGCGGCGGGCGTCAACGATCTCTATCAGCCTCGGCAACCCTTTGAGAATGCTCTGCTCACCCACGCCGGCGAAGTGAAAAGTTCTCAGCGTAAGCTGTGTTCCAGGCTCGCCGATAGACTGGGCCGTCACCACGCCTACGGCGTCTCCTGGCTCGGCGAGAGAATCGAGATATTTTCTGACCGTTTCTTCGACGATGGCGTCCACCGCTTCCTTCGAGGGGTTGGCTTTTATCAGCTCCTCACGAAGCTCCTCCCTGATTCTCGGTGGCAGGGGTTTTCCAGCTTCGGCAACCTTTTCAGCGATGTAGCTTTCGGTTGCATGCGTTTTCGACGGCATTTGGCTAAGAATTGAGGTTACAATGTTCGAGATAGTTATCGCTTTTCCGTGGTCTGACTTGGCCGGGTCGACTCCATCCTCACCGTAGGAGAATTGGATGATCCGTCCCTCGTCGGCGGTCCTCACGGTTCCGTCGTAGTCTATGTAAAGTGATTCGAGGGCGTTGATGAGCCGGCGCTGCATGTAACCGCTTTGCTGCGTTCTGACGGCTGTGTCGACAAGCCCGTCCCTCCCTCCGACCGCGTGGAAGAAGAACTCAATCGGGTCTAAACCTGTGACGAAGGAGTTGTAGACAAACCCTCTAGCCCGCGGCGACAGGTCTCCTTGTTTGAAGAATGTCATAACCCTGCCTCTGAACCCTCGATGCACCCTCTCCCTGCGTACAGACTGCTGACCGACCACCGCGACCATTTGGTCTATGTTTAACATCGTGCCCCTAGCTCCCGTTTTAGCCATTATGAACGCAGAGCTTTCTTGAGATATCTTCGTCCTGACAAGCTTTCCCGCGCTGTCTCTCGCCTCGCTGAGGATTTTCAGCACATCTGCTTCAAACGACTGTTCTTCAGTCATCCCCGGCGGAATCTCTCTCGCCCCGCTCTCGTATTCGCTTCTGAGCCTTGCGAAGGCGTTGTCCGACCGTTTGAAAAGCTGCTGTATGTCGGAGTAGATTTCAGGCGGAACATAGAGGTCGTCTATCGAGAAAGAGAAGCCGCGCATTTCTATGAAAGTGTTGGCAAGCCTGACCACCTTGTCGAGGAACTGCCTTGCAGCCTCAGGCCCATAATCCCTAGAGAGCCTGTGAAGGATGCTGTTAGCCTTTTCCACACCGACCGAGTTTTTATCTATAACGCCGGCCACTAGAACCCCGTTTTTAACAACAACTTCTTGGTTGTTGAAAGATGATTTTGTGACATGGTTAAAGTCTTTGGGAAGCAGCAGGCTGAAAAGCTGTTTCCCAGTCCACATCGGGACTGGTTCCTTAATCGCAGGCTCTGGAACGTCACCGTTATAGTGTATCGAGGCCAGAAGTGCAGACAGCTCCGACTTGGTCAGCTTGGTGTCGTCGCGTGTCAACAGATACAGCGATGTTAGAAAGTCGCGGATGACTCCGATAATGGGTGCGCCATAGCGTGGGGATATTATGTTTTTTTCGACAACTAATAGTTCACGTGCTTCCGTTTGAGCCTCCTCGCTCTGCGGCACGTGAAGGTTCATCTCGTCGCCGTCGAAGTCTGCGTTGTAGGGTGTGCAGACGGACGGGTTCAGCCTCAAGGTTTTGTAGGGAAGCACACGGACATAATGTGCCATTATCGACATCCTATGCAGTGATGGTTGACGGTTGAACAGCACAATGTCGCCGTCCTGCAAATGTCTCTCCACAACGTAGCCCGGCTCTAGCGCGGCTGCAAGCTCCTCTAAATTTGTCACAAACTTAAGCCTTACCCTCTTCCCGTCCGGCCTTATGATGTATTTTGCGCCCGGATACTTGTCTGAACCGTTCCTAACAAGTTGACGCATCTTTTCGATGTTCCACGGCGTAACCCGCTCCGCCACCGTCAGCTGCATGGCCACTTCCAATGGGACGCCGACCTCGTTGACTTTGATGTTGGGGTCGGGCGATATTACTGTCCTTGCCGAGAAATCCACACGCTTGCCAGACAGGTTGAGGCGGAAACGCCCCTCCTTACCCTTCAAACGTTGCGCCAGCGTTTTCAGCACTCGTCCGGACCTGTGTTTGGCAGGCGAAACGCCGACGGCCTCGTTGTTGATGTATGTCGTCACATGATATTGGAGCAGGTCTGAAAGCTCTTCTATGACGGGAGACGGAGAGCCAGCTCTTATGTTGTCCCTAAGCCTTTGAGCGACCCTGAGAATGTCGACAAGCTTATGGGTCAGGTCGTCCTCAGACCGGTATCCTGATTCGAGTGTTATCGACGGCCTCACATAAACCGGCGGCACCGGCAGAACTGTTAAAACCATCCACTCAGGCCTTGAGGTTTCAGGGTTGATGTCGAGGAGTATCAGGTCGGAGTCGAAGATTCTCTCAAGCCTAGCTCTAACCGTGCTGGGGCTTAGCTTGGTTGTCCCCGCCTCTGATATTTCGACGAAGGTTGTTGGTTTTTCAACCTCAAGCCTGAGCTGTTTCTCACCGCAGTGCGGGCATGTCTGCTCGTTCATCGCCCTCTGCTTAATCCTGTAAATGAGGTTTTTGTAAGGTAGGTTAGATTCTTGAAGCTTCTTCAGCTCCTGGTGGAACTTGTCTATAAGATCGTCAGACAAAAGGATTCTTCCGCAAGACCTGCACGTCGACCTCAGCAGCTCGTAGATGGTTTTCGCGAACCCCACGTGTATGACGGGGACTGGAAGCTCGATGCGTCCAAAGTGGCCTGGGCAGCCGAGGTAGGTGTTTCCGCAGGTTTTGCATCTCTGTCCCGGCTCCAGCGTCCCCAGCCGTGGGTCCATGACGCTGGTCGGTATGGGAAGCCCGTCCTCGTCGTAGGTGTCTGGGCTTATTATCTCGGCCACGCTCATCTTCCTGATGATGTCGGGGGAGAGTATGCCGAACCTTATCCCAGCTATCGACGCTATGTAGCTCATATTTCAGGCTCCTCCAAGATTATTTTGGGATGTATGCCCATGCTCATCATCTCGTTGAGCAGTAGGTAGAAAGCGTAGGACAGTGCGACGGCTTTAACCCTTACATCTTTGCCGTCAACGGGACAGATGAAACGTTCCTGTTTCAGGTCGTAGTAGCAGGGCAGCCCGCATTTTTCGCAGAAGTAGGCCGTGTATTTGTCGCTTTGCTCGAGAAGCCTGTCAAGCAGGAGATAGGAGGCGCCGTATGCTATGAGACAGTCTCTCTCCATTTCGCCGAACTTCAAACCCCCTCCTCTTGACCTTCCCTCGGTTGGCTGACGTGTAAGCATCTGCACCTGGCCTCTCGACCGTGCGTGTATCTTGTCCCTGACTAGATGATGGAGCCTTTGATAGTAGACCACACCTACGAAAACCTCGGCCTCCAATGCCCGGCCCGTAACTCCGTTGTACAGTATTTCACGGCCGCTGCTCTTGAAACCAAGGCTCTCCAGCTCAGCCCTCAGCTCCTCCAACGACTTTCCCAGGAAAGGTGTTCCGTCTACAAGCTCTGCCTTAATGCTGCCGACCTTCCCCGCAAGGCTTTCGATGAGCTGGCCGATGGTCATACGGGACGGGAAAGCGTGGGGGTCTACGAGGAGGTCGGGGACGACTCCGTCCTTCGTGTATGGCATATCCTCCTGCGGGAAGAACATGCCAACAACCCCCTTCTGGCCGTGCCGTGACGAAAATTTGTCGCCTATCTCGGCAAAGCATGTGGACCTGACTTTTGCTTTCACAAGCTTGTTTCCGTCCGCGTTTATCGTAACGAAGATGGATTCGACGGTTCCCGATTCTGAGGGCTGAACCGCCTCCGAAGAATCTCTCCACACCGTCTCCCTTGTCGGAACTCTCTGATATTCCTCTAGGAATCTTGGCGGGCTCATCATGCCTACGATGACCGTTCCGCCAGTTACGTCTGACTCTATCTGAGCGAACCCGTCTTTGTCGAGGACTCTGTAGAACTGCTCTCCCCTGTATCCTCTGACCGACGGGTCTGGTATTCCGAACTTGTCCTTCTGACCACCCAGTGTCTGACGTGCCTCCACTTCGTAGACTCTCCAGCTGAGCGAAAGGCCTAAACCTCTTTCGACTGAAGACTTGTTCAGGACGACGGCGTCTTCCATGTTGTACCCTTGGCCTGTGAGTATCGCTACGACCATGTTTTGTCCTGAAGGTCTTGTGTTCAATCCTACGTATTCGGCTGTCCTCGTAGTCACTATTGGCTTCTGCGGGTAAACTAGTAGATGGCTTCGAGAATCTGTTCTCAACGAATAGTTGGATGCGAAGACTCCGAGGGCTTGTTTGCCCATCGCCGCTTCATACACGTTCCTCGGCGACTGATTGTGTTCAGCGTAGGGGATTATGGAGGCTGCGACGCCGAGCATGGCGTATGGGCTGATTTCAAGATGGGTGTGCTCGTTTGTCAGCTTGTCCGGCGTCAGCGCTACGTATGCGTTTTCCTCCTCCTCGGCGTCCAGATACTCGATTATTCCAAGGCTCACCAGGTCTCTGAACCGTGACGTCTTTCTCTTTATGAGTTCTACGTGCTGTTTCTGGAGTGTGGGCTGGCCGTTCTGGACTGTTATCAAAGGTCTTCTAATCCTCCCTTCGTCGGTGTTTATGACCACTTCTTGGACATGCTGGTAGCTGTACAGAGCGACGTTGACGTTCTGGCTTATGGCACCCTCTCTCCTCAACCTGCGTATCTCGTTGACGAGCATTGTTCCGTTGTTGTGGTATCCCTCGAGAACTCCGTCGACGAAGACCTTGACTGGAGGCTGGGCTTTCTTCCTCGCTATTATCTCGTTCAACGCGATTACGTTGAGCTGGTATAGCTTGTCCATCAGGTCTTTCTTGTTGGCTTGGAAGGAGAGATCGGCTGAGAGGGCGAGGTTTTTGACGAGTCCTGCGTTGCTGCCTTCGGGGGTTTCGCATGGGCAGAGCCTCCCCCAGTGTGTTCCATGAAGGTCCCTCGCTTCGAAGTGTGGCTGTCCTCGGCTGAGGGGTGACTGAACCCTTCTCAGATGGCTTAGCGTGGCCATGTAGTTTGTCCTGTTTAACAGCTGTGTGACGCCGACCCTTCCGCCTGGCCAGTTGCCTGTGGCTAAGGCGTGTCTAACGTATTCCGAGACTATTCCAGGTCTGACGTAAGTGTTTATCTGAATGGGCTGTCGTGTTGGGATTATTCTTTCGAGCTGGTATCGGAGGTCGCGGAGGAGTTTTAACAGCGCCATTCTATAAAGCTCCGTCAGCAGCGCTGACTCGAGCTTGAGCCGTTTGTTGGCGTAGTGGTCGCGGTCGTCTGGCTCTCTCAGGCCTAGGCTTGTCTCCAAAACTCTTCCAATCATCTCGCAGAGGTGGACTGCCTTCTTGATTCTCGCGGCCTTGTTTGTCCCCAGGTGCAGCAGGAAAAGAGTGTCTATCGTTTGCTCTGCTTTCTCCAGCCTGTATTCCTCGGCGTAGCCGAAGGCGATCCTGCTGCCTATGTAGTCGAGCGCTTGCTCGACGGTTTCTATCCCCTCGGCTTCTTGGAAGCTGGGTTCAAGCAGTTCCTGCACTTCCTTGAGCGGGGATATCATGTTGGCTATCTCCTGGTCTTTTGTCATACCCAGAGCTCTGAGCATGATGATTGCGGGAACGCCTTTGTATATTCGTGAGAAGAATACTTTGACGGGGGAGTCTTTCCGGTAGTTTACCTCGACTCTCACCTGTCTTCCGTGAGCTGCTGAAAGAACGACGGCGGAGTACTGGGGTCTTCCGTCTCCCTCCTTCTCCGTGACTATTATGCGGTTGGGTGCGAGGTCTTCTATGGCTACGATGACTCTTTCGGAGCCGTTGATTATGAAGTATCCTCCTGGGTCCTGTGGGTCTTCGCCTATGGCTAGCAGCTCGTCGGGCGTCATTTTAGAGAGCGGGCATATGTCGGACTTTACTAAGACGGGGATTGTTCCTATCCAGACGCTTTCAGGCGGGGCGAGGGGTTTGCCGTCAAGGTATAGGCTCATTTTTACGTAGATGGGTGCTTCGTATGTCAGGTTTCTGAGCCTTGCCTCCGATGGATACAGGTCTTGCGGGGTTGGTGCCGCCACCTCTCTTTTGCTCGGCCTGCCTATCTCCACTTGGCCGAACTTGACGGTGACGATTCCGTGACGTGTTTTTATCTCATGTTCTCCCAGCGAGTAGATGAGTTCTTGAAGTCCTTCTTTGACGAAGTAGTTGTATGACTTGAGATGGTGTTGGACTAGTCCTTCGTCTTCTAAATGTGATTTGAAGACTTCCCATAAATCGTCTTTAGTGAGCTGTGAGGACACTTATCCTTCACCCCAAACAACCCTGTAGTAAACGGCTTCGCCTGCGGTTTCTGAGCGGCGTGTTATTTTGATTATGTCGCCTGCCTTTGCCTTCAGCCTTTTGACCATCGGGTCGGACGGCAGAATGTAGGGGAGTTTGTCGGCTGTGACGCCGAGTGTTTTTAAAAGCTCTTCGGCCTCGGCTGGTGAGAGAACCTCGTGTTTAGGTACGAGCACGTGTTCGGCGATATCTTTCACAGAAGGCTGCTGTTTTTCCCTAGCCATGGTCCACACCCAAAAACATCCAAGCTGCTATCATAACGTTTCCTGGCTATTAATAAGGCTTGAGCCGGGCAAACTTTAAGAAAAGCTTGCAGCGGTGTTTGGGATGGGCCCATAGCTCAGCCAGGTTAGAGCGGCCGGCTCTTAACCGGCAGGTCGCGGGATCAAAGCCCGCTGGGCCCGTTTATGTGGTTTTGTAGCACAGTTTTTCTTTGGGGAATTCGCCGGGCTGGAGGATGTGGAGCCATTCGCGGACTTGGTTGCGGTGTTCGACGGCTATGTCCATTATTTGTTTTAGTTCTTGCCGTGATATGCCGTTTTCCGGAGCGTTGGGGATGAGGAGTTTGAGGAGGCCGCTGGCTGTTTTGTGGATGGATTTTTCGTCTCTTATTGTTTGGTTACCGATTATCTGTG
>JAWBJZ010000020.1:0-28727 GCA_038832005.1 Candidatus Caldarchaeum sp. | reverse complement strand
GTAGGCGACGAGCGTAGCTGCCACCCCTGCGCCAGACCTCCAGACAGCTGCAACAGTCTGGTCTTCGGTTTTGGAGACCGCCACCCCCAGACTGAAGGAAACTATGAGGGCGTTTGGCAGTATGGGTTCAAGGGACGGCGTTATGATAAGCTTTTGAACTTCACTTGAAACTTCAGACGGTAATGACGTGAACGGCATGATTGCAAAGCTTGAGACGGCTATGATTGCCGCGCCGCTTGCGATGGCTAACGCGTCGTAAAGCTTCATCCTCGCTCTTGCGTTGGTGAAGCTAAGGTAGATTGTTATGGCTAGTCGGGCCATCAGGCTAAGGGCTTCCGCGCCCAACCCACCTAAACGAGCCAGCTTGACGGTTTCGATGGACAGTCTCATGAACCGGTTCAACGGCTTCACCTCAATACCTCTCACGAGAGCCTTTGCATACCTGGCGTAGCGCGGGTCGGCAACCGTCTCCAAGCTCTTGCCCACAGGGTATCCCGCCCTAAGCCTTGCCGCCACGCTGTCGAGGAGCAGGAAGGAAGATTCTCCTTCTGAGACACAACGCCTGATATATCTAAAGTGTACGTAGAATCCCCAGCCCAGAAGGAAGAGACCGATGGCCGGCGGAATCATCACCAATGACGTGTTGAGGAAGAACATGAACAAAAGCGCTCCGGACACGGCTATGATAGCGATTGAGGTGTAGACAATGATGCGTGGGATATCAACCAGATGCATCGGCTCGCTTGCAGACGCAATAATATAGAAAACTGCCGCAGCGCCCACTGAAATGAACACGGCGTAAACGGGGGGAAAACCTCCCAGTATGCCGCCCACGACGTACATCAAAGGAACCAGCAGTATGACTGAGACGATTGCTTCTCCCAGAGTTTCCACGGTGTCGACATACCTTCTCCATCTCTCGCTCTCCCTTGATATCGATTGTTCCAAATATTTCTCAACTTTTTCCACGACTCCGAATCCGCTCTCCAAATCCTCTCCCAGGGAACCTATCAACAGAGAGAACTCACGGCTCGGGTGAAAGTATTTCTTGAAGCCCTCAGCCAGAGTTGTTTTTTCCCCGACTCTTTTCAGATAACTCGCCTCATGTGAGAGCTTGGCGATTATTTCTCGCTTTTGCGCCGCCTCCGTCAAAGCATGCACCACCGTCTTGCCGCTTCTCAAGATAATGTACATTATCGCAAGAAAATACGTCTGCTCCCTCTCGGCCGCGGCTTTTTTCTCAGAGTCTGAAATCCTCCGTCGAAGCAAAAGAACCGCTACGGCGAATGAAGCAATCGATATATGAGGCCAGTAGCTGGACACGAAGCTGACCAAAAAACGACCTATCACCTGGGTTTCAAGCATGACGCCAGCACCTAAATCTTCTCTACCTCTATGCCGAATGTCTCACCTGTTTTAAACGCGGCATTCTCCACTTCCACTCCAGCAATGAACCATCGAACGCGGCCTACAACACCTTGGATGGATGTCTTCTCGATGTCAAACCTTTTGACTGTCCACGAGACTATGTCAAGTGAGGTAACTCTGTACTTGACGGTGTAAATCCTTGTCTCAGACTTCTCACTGCTTGTTGCTACAACATCGAGGAGGTGTTTGGTTCCGCTTAAGCCGGTAACCTCAACTTTTTCCCTTATTTCAAACCCGTCTGAGACGAGTTTTCTGATAAGTATCTTCAAAGGGTCGGCTGACTCTATCAGGCTAAGACCTTGGTCGGTCAGCTCGTACTCTCTGAGAATCATCTGGTCAGCATTTTTTAGTTCGTCGAACCATCCGCATGAAAAACATTCAGTAAGGCAAAGGGGTTCTGTGAAGATGTTTCCGCACGTATTGCAGACAAACCTGAAACCCGCGGTGTTTGAGCTTTTTTCAAGGGTATCTCTACACTTGGGACATACGACCAAAGTTTTGACGACGTTTTCAGGTATTACCGCACCGCAGCTATGCATTAAGATGAGAGATTTTGTGATGTCTTCAGACCTGCATGACGTGCAAGCTGTCCGCGGGTTGAGAAGCGCGCCGCCGCATTTAGGGCATCTTAATAGTTTTCTGGAAAACCTTGACCTGAGAAGGTTGCTGTGAACAAGGAAGTCAAGTCTTTCCACAAGTTGTTGAACTGACATGTTTGCTGGCAAATCAGCCGAGAGCCTGACCTCGTTAAAAGGCTGGATAACTTCGAAAAAAGTATATGGTTTTCCCTTCCTAAATGTCTCGGCAACACGCATGAGGATCGCAAAGTCCTCGGGCGAAATGCTACTCTGCGACAACTTCTTCCCATGCCCTTCGCTGTTGGTCAACTGCTTTTGCAAGTTCCTCCGCCCTCATTTTACCATTTTGCTCAAGAAGTTTTTCAATAATAGCAACATTCAACTCGTATCTTCTTCTCAGCTGTGCATCGTTTACAAGTGTTGGAGAGTTCAAGGCCAGCTGCCGCCAGTTCTCGGGGAAAAATCTATTCAGCGACTGGTCGTACCATGATATTAAATGCTCCTTGCCGACTTTCTCGACCTCCCAAACGCCTATGACTCTTCTGCCTCTGGGAGTCCCCCTTATCAACACAACAATGTCGAGGAAGCTAAGTTCTTCAGGTAACACGCCCATGCTGACAGACGTTAGCCTCTCGTAGACATCTTCGAGACCTTCGGCATGTATTGTTGAGGCCATGCCATGGCCTGTTGCGGCCGCGGAAAACATAACCCTAGCCTCTAAGCCTCTAACCTCGCCCACAACCGTGTAGTCGGGTCTATGTCTTAGGCTGAGTCGCAGTATGTCGGCGAGGCTGTATGCTGTTTCGCCGAGTGTTCTTCGGGTAACGAACCTGTGCCAGTTTTTGTGCCAAGAAAGATTGATCTCTGGATGATAGTCCTCGAGCGTGAGGATTTTGGCGTTGAAGGGTAGGAGCTGGAGCATGGCGGACAGGAACGTGGTTTTCCCGCTCCCCGTCGGCCCAGCCACGATTACGAACTTCTTCGCCTCCAGCATAGTCCAGATGTATGCCGCGGTTATGAGGTTGACTGTGCCGTTTCCGATGAGGTCTAGGATTGTGTAGGGCGACCGTGGAAACTTGCGGATGGTTATTGTGCTGGCGCCGGGTGTAAGCTCTCCCGCATAAGTTAATGCAATCCTGTCGCCGTCATGTGTCATAACCTCGGCTGAAGGCTTTGCAATGCTCAGCTCAGCACCGTTCCTCTCAGCAAGAAGCCTCACCTGCTTATCCAGCTCCTCAGCTGTGAACTCGATGTTCGTCTCAATCCAAAGCAGGTCGGGATGTCTCCTGTGTATAACGTAGGCCGGTCCAGGTTTGGTCACTGTTATATCCTCAAGCTGCTCATCTCGAATCAAAGGCTCAAGCTTCCAGCTACCCTTCAAATCCTTGATGACATGGTAGGTAACAGCCTTAAGCTCATCATCCTTAAGGTCCAAATCTTTGAGGATTGTTGAAGGCTCGACACCTTTCTTGACATAAGCCTGCTCTATGTTGGCGACGATGCCTGCAAGTCTTTCGTCTAAAGCCGGCTCCTCAACGATGTATTTAGCCGACCCGTCCATCTTCATTATCTTCACCCGTATAACCTCGTCGACGGTATATTGGTCGATTACAGAGGCCTTCACCGCTTCTTGACTGGATTCCGCCTCAACCGGCTTCTCCTCAGTCTTCTCACGCCGCCGAACCAAGAACTGGCCAACAAAGACGATGGCTGCGATAGAGGCTGCGACGATAGCTGCGTTGACCGGGCTTGACAGCGCAAAGCGTATTAGACTCGAAAAGAGCGAAGTTAGTGTGTTGGCCACGTCAGTCACGATGGTCAACAGCCGATCCAGCACCATACCCTACCCAAATCACCACGGTTCTTAATAAAAACTTGACGAAAAATTCACGAACCTAGCCCCCTGGATAACACCGGCGAATAGCATGGAACATACCCAAATAGTACCTCATCATTTATAAGCACCGATTAACTTATCGAGACGATTTCATGACTTCTCAGGACGAGGCTGGGTTTAGTGGTTCGTCAAGAGTTGCGGCTGCGTTGTCCTCGGTTGCGCGAGGCGCTGAGCCTCAAAAAGTCGTCAGAAACTTGTCTTGGAGAGAGATGGAGGAGTTTGTCTCGGCGGCATGCGGCATGGCTGGCTTCCAGTGCGTTAGAGACTTGAGGCTGAAATTCGGACAAAAAAGAATACAGGTCGATGTGGTTGCCGCGACACCTAGCCTTTGTCTGGTAATCGACTGCAAAAGGTGGAAGAGGCGCTTGTCTGGACAGGCTCTTCATCAAGCTGTTTTAAGATGTGTGGAAAGGACGAAGACTGTGGCTGAGTACGTAGCTGGGAACTATCCCGGCGAAAACCTTGTATTCTTCATGCCTTTAATGCTGTCGCTTTACGAGGCTGACAGACGTGTCTTACATGGTGTGTTCGTCCTGTCTGTTGACGCTTTGACCAGTGTAGTCAGAAGCCCTGAGCAGCTGCTTGCCGGCTCCACAGTTGGAGTGAAGCTCAGCCCCAGTTGGCTGGATTTTCTCGAAAGCTACAACTTAAATCAAAGCAGGTTGAAAAAAGTTTAGATTGGACAGGCTGTGGGCGCCTTGGAGAATGAGCTACATAAAGTCGGCGAAAAAAGAGCATGGATGCATATTCTGCGAAGCTGTTAGAACGGTTGACGACAGGTCCAAATATGTTGTTCACCGCGGTAGCTCTGCTCTGATCATGATGAACCTATACCCTTACAACAACGGCCACCTGATGGTTTCACCGTTCCGCCACATTCCATCCATAGAGGACATGTCGGACAACGAAATGCTGGAAGTCATGAAGCTGTTGAAGCTGGCTATAGAGCTGACTAAGAGGGTTTTGAACCCTGAGGGCTACAACATAGGGGTCAACTTGGGGAGGTCTGCGGGAGCCGGGATAGAGGACCACATCCACTTCCACGTCGTGCCCAGATGGAGCGGTGACACCAACTTCATGACTACCGTGTCAGAAACGAGGGTCCTTCCTGAAACCATCGACCAAACGTATAACAGGCTTTTGGAGGTTAAATCCTATTCAGGCGTGTAACGACATCCAGATAATAACGGCTCGACGGGTTGGCGAGAAGGACAACTCTGCTGACATCATCCTCAACAACTTTCTCATAGCTCAGTGAGCCGGCGAGGCTTTCGGCGAACATCCTTATCTCTTCGATGGATGGCATGTTGGTTTTCTCCAGCCTTAGCTGCGACTCGCCTACATGTGTGTAGCCCTTGCATTCGACAAAGTCTGGTGAAGCCAGCTTGATGAGGTCGGCATATTTTTCAGGGCAGTGCATGTTGAAGTTTTTGACCAGGGTCAAGCGTATGACCTTCCTGCAGGAGAACTTAGCCATCAGTTCCAATGATTTAAGCAGTCTCTCCCAACTGTCTGGAATAAGCGGTTTACATGTCTTAATATGGGTCTCTTTATCAGGTCCGTAAAGGCTTATGTAGAGCGAGGTTGGCTGAACTTTCTCGAAAAGCTCTTCAAGCCTCTCCGGCATCGTTCCGTTTGTCACAAGGAAAGTGGTCATACCCCTGTTGGAAGCCTCCTGAATCAGGTCGGCGAGATATGGGTAGAGAGTTGGCTCACCGTCCAGCGAAATCGCCATATGCTTTGGTGTCAGAGCCTCGATAAACCTCTTTTTTGACACTTTCGGGTTGCCGCCGAAGCCCGACAAAAGCTGGCGTTGCTCAGCGATAATCATGTCCAGAAGCTTTGAAGGCTCATCCCAGCCGCCGTCGAAGGGCTGGACCCTGTTGAGGGTGTGGAAACGCCAGCAGAAGACGCACATCATGTTGCAGTACTGCAGCGACGGGGTCATCTGGATGCATCGATGGCTTTCAATCCCGTACCAGCTCTTGTAGCACATCTTTCCCCCGCGCAAAGCAGACTTCGTCCAGTGACAAACCTTGACCGCTGAATGGTTCCCCACTATCCTGTATCCCGCCTGCCTAAACTTCTCAGCCTGCTTCACCTCTCTTCTGACTGGCTTCTCTACAACGGCAATTCTAATCGTCTGAGCCATTCCCAGACCGCATGGATAGCCGAAGCATTAAATCTTTCTGTCAAACCCATAAATCAACCATAACAATTCAGTAGGCGATGAAGGTAGGCGTGGTGGGAGCGCTGACGATAGACATCACGTTGGAAGACGGCCGGATGATAGGAGGGCCGCCGTGGTATGCCGGCAACGCGATCCATGCGTTGGGCGGAGACGCGATGCTGTACTCTGCTGTGGGCGAAGATTTTCCCGAAGATTTCTTAAGAAAGCTGGAGACGACCGGGTTGGACACCTCGCACATCATCAGAGTAAAAGACGCTAAAACCTACTCCTTCAAACCCTTTTTCAAAAAAGGGTTGAGGCTACTGAAGCTTGTATCCGAAGGTCCTCCACTGCCGGTTTATGTTCTTGAAGACTTTGACGCGGAGGCGGCGATAGTCTCGCCTGTGTTCAAGGAAGTGGGGGTCAACCATGTCAAACAGCTCCGCTCGAGGACACAGGTTCTCTCCGTCGACCTGCAAGGTTTCCTCAGACAGGTGGACAGCGACGGCCTAATATTTTTGCGTGCCTTTGCAGCTAACGATCTTCTTCGGCAAGCGGATGTAATCCACTGCTCGGGCGAGGAAGCTGTCGCATTAACCGGATGTGGAAACGTCTTGGACGCTGCAATGACCTTAAGCAAGCTTGGTGTGAAGACTTGTTTGATAGGCGTCGAGAACGGGCTCGTGCTAATAGACGAGAGGGATATTTCGTCTATAGAGGTTGTCAAACCTGTTGCAGCCAGCGACGCAACCGGCGCCGGAGACATTCTCACCGGCTCCTTCACCGTTTTGCTATCGGCGGGAATGTCTGCCATGGATGCGGCGGTTAGAGCGTTGGAGGTCGTAGCCCGGTCTCTGGTGAACCCGCCGCCCGAGCGCGTCCCCGTAAACCTCGAGGTTACTGGACGGCTTTGCCGGGTTGCTTGGCGGAGGCCTCGCGTCTAGCTTGCTGGAAAGCTTTTTTTGCTTTCGCTGTCAGCTTGGGATATTTTTGACGAAGGGCCGACTCGACAATCTTGGCTATTTCGTCGCTGATACTGTAGCGAGGTATTACGCTTTTTCTGTAGTTCAAGATTGCGGCTGCGACGGGTGAGTAGAAGGCTAGCCTCGGCTGCCGTACTGCCTGCTTCACGGCTTCACGCAGCTTCTTCTCATCTAATTGTTCGTTTTGCTTTCCCATGTGGGTTGTGTAAAACTTTTACCTTTTAACGTTTACCTAATCTAATCAGGCAAGTCGGCCTGTTCGAAAAATCGGACACGTTGCTTTTTTAAATAGTAGTGCGGCAATTCGCTTCGCAGTGCAGTTCAACGATGAATGAGTTGTTTTGTTTCCGATAATTAGAAAGGCGTTGCATTAGCGGGCAATGCTGTGCTCCGGGAGGGGTGATTCAGCGGAGTAGACGGGCTATTGCATGTTAGACTAAGCTAATCGGTTGGGGTATCGGACACTTGTATCGACATCGAACTGTCTGTTGAATTAGTTCTAACGGCTGATGTCGACGGTCCTCGCAACTTTGTTCGAAAAATAAAACGAGGTGTTTAACCGCTTTTTGCGTATAGGTAAAACGTAAAAGGTTTACCTAGAAGACCTATCCGCGATATGTTTGACGAAATTTTCTGGACGAAGCCGTTGCACAACCGCTTCAAAGGCTTTTTCCGGGTCGGACTCCTCTCCGCAGGTGTAGATGTCTACTGTTGCGTAACGGTATTGATGCCAAGTATGGACGGCTATGTGGCTCTCCTTCACAAGAGCGATGACCGAAACGCCGCCCTTTTCTCCGCCAAACTTCCAAGACCTTAGCGACACCAGAGTCATCTTCGAGATGTTCACCGCATCAAACACCGTTTGACGGAGGAACTTCTCGTCCTTGAGAAGCTCCGCTGGACATCCATAGAGGTTGCCGAAGACATGCTTTCCGACTATTTGCTTTTGGATAGCCTTGCTCTCCAGCATCGCTTACTCTACTTACCTCGGACGTTTTCAAAAAAATCATGGCTTATAAAGTGTTTGTTACAAGAAAAATGGACATCAAGAAAATTCACCAATTTCTGTCGGCTGACTAACTTTTTTACCTGAAAAATACTATCAGCTACAGAACGTAATGTCGATAAAAATTTTGGCCATCAAAAAAGCTAATTTACACGAGACGCGCACTATTAGGCGATGCAAACACCCAAGCCTGGAGTTTACACAAAAGATGAGATAAGGTTCCCTACTTTGTTTGAAACTGTATTGAGACAGGTTTCGGACGGGTCGTGCGGTGCAGCAGCGTTCTTCGTCGGCATTGTAAAGAGACATGGCAGAGGTGTTAAAGATGTGGAGAATCTTTTCATGGAGTCGTATGAAGAGCATGCGAACAAGGCTTTGAGCAGGCTGTGCGAGGAGGTGAAGGCGGAATACGGCTTGAGGTTTGTCGGGGTGTGGCATCTACTCGGAAGCTTTGCTGTAGGAGAAGCAGTGGTGATGGCCGCCGCTGCGGGAGAGAGCAGGGACGAGGTTTTCAAAGGACTTAGAACCGCGGTCGAGAGATACAAGCGGGAGCCTGCGCTGTTCAAGAAAGAAGTCTACGTCGACGGCTCCGAAGCATGGCTTGAGGGGGCATGAGGGTAAAAACTAGGTATTTCGCGTTCATAAGGGAGAAGATAGGCAGGGATTCGGAGATTTTCGACTTGGACGAGGGATCCACCGTCCATGACTTCATAGGCTATATTCAGGCGAGGTACCGAGAGAAGCTGGGCGATGTTTTCGAGGCTGACGGTTTGAGAGCCGGGTTCGCGATAGCCTTGAACGGGGAGAACTTAGACAGGTCTCTCTGGCGTCAAACACGTTTGAAAGACGGGGACGTTGTCGTGATCCTGCCTCCGATAGCTGGAGGCGTTCATTCGAAGCTGGGAAGCCTGACACCCCTCTGTCCCTGATACTTGCCGGTGTAAGGCTTCTCAACTATTGAGGATAGACGGGCGAACACAACGTGCAGGAACCTGTCGCCGCTGTAAAGCCTGACGGGGAAATCTCCTCCCACTATCTCGATCGTTAGCTCTCCTTCAAAGTTTGCGTCGATTATCGTAGGGGGAATCGTTAAGCCTATGCGGGCGTAGCTGCTCCGTAGGTTCACAAACCCCATTAAATCTTTCGGAAGCGCAAGATACTCCATCGTATGAAGCAGGACATGCTCGCGCGGGTTTATGACGAAAGAATCTCCCTCCTCGAAGAAATAAAAATCGGTTGCGGAGGACATCCTTGTGTCGAAGACTTTGTTGTTTTTGTTGAACCTAGCTATCTGTCTGCCGATTCTGAGGTCTAGACCATTCTCCCTGACCACATCTTCGCTGAAAGGCTCTATCCTCAGCCTCCCGCTTCTGATGTAATTCCACAGGTCGAAGTCGGACAGAATCACGGAACGACTGGAGCGAGCTTCTTTATATCTCTATGACGGTGAAGTCTTTTGCTACGACCAGTTTTTCGAGCCCAAGGTTTTTCAGAGCCTTTTCAATCCTTTCCTCTTGGCCCCGCCATGCAGGGTAGAGATGGTTAACGACCAGCACCCTCGGCCTTATGTCAGACACTATGTATGCGAGCTGTTTCTCAGAAGTGTGTTTTCCCAACAGCCTTTCGTGCGGGAAGCTGCATTCGTGTATGAGTATGTCGCAGCCTTTGGCGAGCTTTACAAGCCTTGCGTCGGGAACCGTGTCGCCCGAGTATACGATCGTTCCCTCGGATGTTTCAAAACGGAAGGCCACTCCGTTGTAGTGTTCAACAAACGCGGAGGCAACCTTCAACGATGATAGGTGCCATACTTCTCCGTCGACCATCTCTTTGACGAAAGTGTAGCGTTGACAGCCCATGGTTTTCGTGAGGTAGGCGAAGGCTTCTATATCTACCGTTAGGCTCTGGAGAAGTTTCGCAAGCCCCGGGGGGCCAATTAGCCGGAGTGGCTTCGGGCTTGGAGATGGTTCGCCGTCCACGTCATAGGCCCAGAGCATCAGGAGAGGAATAAGGTCGGCAACATGGTCTATGTGGAAATGGGTGATGAAGACCGCGTTTATGTCTTGTGGCTTTATTCCAACCCGTCTCATCTTCTCCAGAGCTCCTGGGCCTGGGTCTATCAGAAAATTTTCCGCCGATGTTTTTACGTGAACCCCGCTGCCAAACCTCTCTGGCGTCGGAACTATGCTGCCTGCTCCTAAGATTATGATTTTCAAGCCTGTTTTCCCCGCGATATGTAAACTATGTGAGGTAATTCGGGCCCAAATATTTCTAATGCGAGGGCGACCGCGTCGGGTGACCCGGGCAACGCTATGACGAGTTTTCCGTTGGCTACACCAGCCACTGTCCTTGAGAGAGCTGCCGCGGGCCCAATCCTCTTGTAGCTTTCGAGCCTGAATATCTCACCCCATCCGTCGAGCTCCTTATCTATCAGAGGCCGGATAGCTTCCACCGTGACGTCTCTCGGCGAGACGCCCGTGCCGCCTGTCACCAGAACAACGTCAAAGCCCTCTTCAAGAGCTTTGACTACCGTGCTTCTTATCATCCAAACATCATCGTTGACAACGCCGAGATATTCGACTTGGTGTCCGAGGTTCTTCAAAGTGGTTACTGCTTTTTCGCCTGATTCGTCGGTGTATGGTTGGCCGCCGATTTTTTTGAAGAACCTAGAGCTGCTTGCAGTTATCACCGCCGCCTTTAGTTTTTTCGGGCTCTCGCTTCTGTGGTGTTCATGTGGCTTCATCGGTCTTCACCTTCGAGACAACCCTAACACCGTAGATCTCCGTGCTTGGATACTGTCCATGCTCGTCCTTCTCATACTGTTTCACCGCATCCCAAATGTTCAGCAGAGCGCATGAGACAGCTGTTAAAGCCTCCATCTCCACTCCTGTTTTCTCGAACGCCACAACCCTCACTCTAACCTCGACATAATCCTCGCCAATACTCTCATTCATTTCAACATGTTCGAGCTTTAGCGGATGACATAGCGGAAGGATTTGGGGTGTAGACTTGGCCCCGACTATTGCTCCCACGCGAGCCAATTCAAGCGCGTCACCCTTCTCCAGCAAACGCAGTCTAATCTTTTCCAGAGTGTCGGGCTTGAGCTTTATCCTGCCAACGGCCGTAGCCTCCCGTCTTTGCACACGTTTGTGAGATATGTCAACCTGCTTAAGACTCAACACACCACCCAGCATACAGCCGACAGCGAGGGGATAAATGATTATCTGTTACACGCGCCTGCCCCGACGGCCCCCCTTCTTCCTCACGCTGTCGTGAGGGATTGGGGTGACATCCTCGATCCGCCCTATCGCCATCCCAGACCTCGCAATGGTCCTGATTGCGGCTTGGGTGGCTGGGCCCGGGGTTCTCGACTTCACGCCTCCCGGCGCCCTGACGAGGATGTGCACCGCGTTTATCCCAGCGGCTTTGGCCTGCTCCATTACGTATGCGGCTGCACGCATCCCGGCGTAGGGTGTCGGCTCAAGCCTTCCCGCGTCGACGAACATGCCGCCAGAGGCCTTGGCTATTGTTTCAGCCCCTGTCAAGTCGGTGAGGTGGACTATTATGTTGTTGTAGGACGAGTATATGTGGACCACTCCCCACTTCTGCTGAGTTTTTTGTTCGAAACCCTGCTTCTGCTCTTGAGGTTTGCTTTCCTCAGACATTCGAGCGGCTCACCTTGTCCCCCGCAACGGCTGCCACAGGCTCCGCAAGCCTGATGGTTTCCTCCTCGCCTTTCAGAACGTGGTAGCTGGGCGCCGTCACCTTCTTGCCCCCCACGTAAACCTTTCCATGGCTTATTAGCTGTCTGGCGTGGAATATGGTTTTGGCGAGACCCAGCCTGAAGACGATCGTTTGAAGCCGTCTGTCCAGCATATCTCTGACAGTCAGCTTGAGAACGTCGTCTAACGTGGCTCCCTGTGGAAGAAGACCTAGGCGATTGAGCTTGCCGATGAGACGTGCCTCTGCCTGCGCACGCCTTTCTCCGACGGCTGTGAATAGAGACCGCGCCATAGCCCTGTATTTCCTCAGCTTGCTCAAAGCCCTCCACAGCTCACGCTTGTTCCTCAGCCCATACTCGCCCAGCAGCTTCAGCTCCTCCCCAAGGTTCTCCCTACGCCAAGGATGGCCAGGTGTCTCATACTTCTTCCTTATCCTCTTGGGGTCGCCCATCTTCTGCAGCTGTCTCGAAAAGCTATCATATAAATGTCGGCTTCTCCGCCGTGTGGTCAACCAAGCTTTAAATAAACTGTTCACGGGGAAAGATGCATGCGCGAGCTCGACGTTGTGGTCGTCGGAGCTGGTCCTGCAGGCGTATCGGCGGCTAAAGCCGCCGCATCGCTCAACGTCGAAGTCCTGTTGTTGGAAAAATATCCAACGATAATGGCCAACAAGCCCTGCGGCGAGGCCGTGAGCAAGGAGACCCTTGTAACGGCTGGCGTGAAGCCGAGTCCGCGCATAGTCATGCACGAAGCCTACGCCCTCGTTTATTCGCCGAGCATGCTTGAAGTTGTCATCCCCCAGATAGGTTACAACATCAACAAGTCGTTGCTCATTCAGGAAATAGCCGCTCAGGCGGCTGAGTACGGGGCTGACATACATGTGAGGGAGGAAGTGACGGCGGTGACTAGGGAGGATTTACGGCTTGTAGTCAAGACAAACAGGGACAGCTACCTTGCGAAAGTCGTGATAGGCGCCGATGGATACAACTCCACGGTGGCTAAAAGCCTCAACATCACGGAGAGACCCGAGCCGATACCCACCGTCCAGTATATCATGGCAAACTGTAGGCTAAAGCATCCCGACGCGGTCAGGTTTTATCTGGGAAACAAACTGGCTCCAGGAGGGTATGCGTGGATTTTCCCGCGCAGCGAAAAGCTGGCCGAAGTGGGAATCGGCGTCAGGGGAGGCGTTGCTAAAGAATACTTGGACGCTTTTGTGAAGAGGTTCAGCGAAGAACTGGGCAGCGCAAGGATAATAGACTACAGAGGAGCTCCAGTCCCTATAGGGGGTGCGATATCCGAAAGCGTTTTCGACGGCGTCATGCTGGTGGGAGATGCAGCCGGACACGTGATACCTTTGACTGGTGCTGGAATCCATTCGTCTATAGCAGCAGGACTTGCCGCCGGACGTGTTGCCGCCGAAGCCGTAAAAGAAGGCGATACATCTAGGCGGAGGCTCTCACAGTTCTATATCCTCTACGAAAACTGGCTCACAAGGATTAGGAAAAGCCTCAAGGCGATGAGGGCTGTCGAAAAGCTGTCGGACGAGGAGCTGGACACTTTGGCGAAAATCTTCCAGGCCGACGATATACTGGATTTGGCTAACGGCTTGGACATAGGCAGGGTGGCGAAGAAGCTTTTGAGCCATCCTGTTCTGGCTATGAAACTGGCTCGCCAGCTTTTGTGAGCACCATCGCATGGTGTGCGACGGCTTTCCAGAAATGGTCTGCGATTATGTTTTCATTGGGTGCATGAAGCTTGGACCCGGGATGGTAGATGGCAGACAGCAACCCTGTAGGTATGCCAAGTTTTGTGAAGTGGTAGAGCGGGCCTGTTCCAAACATGTTTGGAAGGATACGAGGGGGTTTGCGGTAAACCTCTTCAGCCGCTCTGACAGCGATTTTGACGATGCGTTCGTTGAAGCTGATGCGGGACGGATAAGCGACCGTGTGAACTGCGATGTCCACGCCGTGAAGCATTCTCTTCAAGCTGTTCAAAATTTTGTTAGGGTCTTGATTCGGAACAAGCCTAAAATCTATCTTCACCGACGCCGTTGAGGGCACGATCGTCTTCGACCCGGGTCCTGTGTAGCCCGACACGATGCCGGCGATGTTGCACGTCGGTTCGAACACAAGCTTTTCAACAACATCTGATTTTTTGGCGGCGAGTTTTTTGACGCCGAGGGCTTGCGCCAAATCCTCAGGCTGCAGCTTGGCTGAGGACATCAGCTTCCTCTCAAGCTTTGTCGGTTTTAGAACGTCCCTGTAAAATCCCTTGACAGTTACCCGTCCTCTTCTATCTTTCAGCCGTAGCAGCGTTCTAGCCAGCTTTTCTGCTGCGTTTTCCAGCACCGGAGCATACATCGAATGGGCATCGGACTCGGCTGTTTTCACGCTTAATTCAACGTACAGCATCCCCTTGACCCCTAAGTAGAAGACTGGCGTGTCGTTGACGACATCGCCGCCCTCCCACAAACAGCCCATGCACCCTTTCAGAAGATTACCATGCTCGGATAGGAGCTCTGGTATGCATGGGCTTCCAACCTCTTCCTCGCCTTCGATAAACCACTTGACGGTGACGGGAAGTCTACCCAGTAGTTTTTCAACGATGCGAACGGCCGCCAGCCTTGCGATTATCTCGCCCTTGTTGTCGGCTACACCACGTCCGTAGAAGACCCCCTCTTTCTCCACAAGCTCGAAAGGCTTGGTTACCCACTGGTCCAACGGCTCAGGCGGCTGGACATCGTAATGGTTGTAGAACAAGATGGATTTTTCACTGTCACCTTTCTCCGCGTAAACCGCCGGCCTGCCCGTTCTGGTTTCCAGAAAACGTGTCTGAAAACCATCGCGCTGCAGGAGGCTTTTTATCAGGTTTGCGCATTCAACGACTCCCAAGTTGGCTGCGGAGACGCTCGGCTGAGAAACTATGCTGGAAAGGTCTGCCTTTATTTTGTCTTTCTCCTTTTCGACAAGCTCGTAAACCTGGGACAAAACATGGTTATCCTCTGCCATGAGACGTTTAACTGCAACGTTCTTATTTTAGAATTACCTGTTTAGGAACATGGTTGACGTCGAGATTCCTCCTCTCCAGAAAGTCAAGGTCGACCCGCGAGACTCTGGGCTAATAATAGTTGATATGCAGAACGATTTCTGCCATCCAAAGGGCCGTCTGTACGTGCCATCGGCGCCCAGCACGATCCCGCCTATTCGAAGCCTTTTAGAGAGAGCTAGGAAGGCCGGAGTCAAGGTTTTCTACACACAGGACTGGCATGACAAGGATGACCCTGAGTTCGCCATCTGGGGTGAACATGCTCTAGCCGGCAGCTGGGGCGCTGAGATCGTAGAAGAGCTCAAACCTGCTCCTGGAGAGGTTGTGGTCAAAAAGCTTCGGTACGACGGTTTCTACGGAACACCGCTGGAGCACTACTTGAAACTCTACAACATCAGAAATCTAGTTGTTACGGGAACTGTCGCAAACATCTGCGTACTGCACACGGCTGGCAGCGCAGCCCTGCGGTGGATAAACGTCTACGTCCCCGTGGACTGCACCTCAGCCCTGACCGAATTTGACATGAAAGCCGCTCTCAGACAGGTTACGTTCCTTTACAGAGGTATTTTAACACGCTCAGACTTGGTTGAGATAGCAGAATGAGTGGGAAGCCAACCATTTACGTTGCGACTCCTGACAGAATCAAGAGAGGAGAAGTAACTGACATCTACTTTCAGAGAACGAAAGCCATCTTGGAGAGAAACGCTTCATCGGAGGTCTCCGTCGTCGCTGAGACCCATGCCTATTCTCTGCCCACAGGCTATGACTGGGCTGTTTTAGCAGGAGTTGAAGAGGTTGCTTGGCTTCTCGAAGGCCTGCCTGTCAACGTCTATGCGATGGATGAGGGAACCGTCTTCAACGTGATGGAGCCTGTTTTAAGCATCGAGGGGCGTTACGTGGATTTCGCGGTCTACGAGCCTTCTCTTCTGGGCATGTTGAGGCATGCGAGCAGCGTTGCCACGAAGGCTGCTAGGGTCAAGATGGCGGCGGGAAGCAAGTCTGTTCTTTTCTTCGGGATAAGATGTGTGCATCCTGCTGTAACCCCGATGGTTGACAGGGCTGCGTACATAGGTGGTTGTGACGCTGTCTCAGGCGTTGTGGGCGCTGAAATGCTTGGACTCAGGCCTACGGGAACAATGCCTCACGCCCTGATAATAGCTACGGGTGACCAGAGAACGGCTTGGAGGTTGTTTCACGATGTGATGCCCCCCGAAGTTCCGCGAATAGCTTTGGTGGACACCTTCGCCGACGAACGGTTTGAATCACTCATGGCTGCTGAAACACTTGGAAAAGACCTGTACGGCGTCAGGCTGGACACACCCAGCTCGAGACGTGGCAGCATACGGAAAATCGTCGAAGAAACGCGCTGGGCGCTTGACATCAACGGGTTCAAGCATGTTAAGATCTTTCTAAGCGGCGGAGTCGACGAGGACACGGTGCGAGAATTGTGTGATGTGGTCGACGGCTTCGGCGTAGGTACGTCAATCGCGTTCCCGCTTTCGATTGACCTCTCCCTCGACATCGTTGAAAGGGACGGTAAACCCATGTCGAAGAGGGGAAAGCTGCCCGGCAGGAAGCAGGTCTACCGATGCAGCAGACACCACGATATCGTTACTGGTTGGAGTAGATATCTCGAATCATGTCCCATTTGCTCTGCAGAAGTCAGACCGCTGTTGAAGCCTCTGATAGAAAACGGCAAAATCGTCAGGCACCTTCCCTCGCCCGACGAGGTACGAAACTACGTCCTAACTCAATTGAAGCAGCTGACCCAGCCAAGCGTCGTCTACGGCAGGCCTAAGTTTTTCCTATAATCCCTCCCTTAGCCATCTTCAAAAGGTCCAGAACCTTCTCCACCTCATCAGGCTTCATCACAGCCTCCTCGACCAAAACATCTTTGATGGACTTATTTTCCGCAAGCATCTTTTTCGCAACCTTCGCTGCGGCGTCGTAGCCTATGTATGGTGCAACCGCTGTCACGAGGGCGGGGCTTGATTCAGCGAGCTTCCGCGCCCTTTCTACGTTAACCCTTATCCCAGCTATGCACTTTGACGCAAGGTTGTCGCATGTGTTTGAAAGTATCTCGATTGCCTGAACAAGGTCGTAAGCTATTAGCGGAAAACCCATGTTCAGCTCAAGCTCTCCCAGCTTGCAAGCCTCCTCAATCGCTTTGTCATACCCTATGACTTGAGCCGCAGCTAGCATGGCCGACTCTACTATCACTGGGTTGACCTTTCCAGGCATTATCGAGGATCCTGGCTGAACTGCGGGGAGCTCTATCTCGTTAATGCCGGTGTTGGGGCCTGATGAAAGAATTCGCAGGTCCTCGCATATTTTGAGCAGCGAAACAGCTAAGCTTCTCATGGCCGCCGACGCTTCGAGGCAGCAATCCCTGCTTCCCATGGCTTCAAACCTGTTTTCAGCCAGCCTGAAATCTATCCCGGTCTTCTCTCTCAGCTTCTCGACGACCAGCCTCCCAAACTCTGGGTGCGTGTTAAGCCCCGTCCCAACAGCCGTTCCTCCTATCGGAACCTCTAGGAGGCTTTCAAAAGCGTTCAAAACCCTCCGCCTACCTTTTCTTATCATAGTCGAGTAGCCTGAGAATTCCTGCCCGAAGGTAAGCGGCACGGCGTCTTGGAAATGCGTTCTTCCGGCCTTTACCACGTCTCGATACTCCTCAGCCTTTTTCGCCAGCTCCCTCTCAAGCCTTTCCAAGGCGGGAATGAGTTTCTCCTTCATCAATATCGCAGCCGACACGTTGATGGCTGTGGGTATGACGTCGTTAGTGGATTGACCCATGTTAACGTGGTCGTTTGGATGGACTACCTTTTTGTCACCTCTTTTTTCTCCCAGTATCTCTAACGCTCTGTTGGCTATGACCTCGTTCGCATTCATGTTGGTGGAAGTGCCAGAACCTGTCTGGAAAACGTCAACAACGAACTCTTCATCGTGGAGACCCTCCGCAACCTCTAACGCAGCCTTCGAGACAGCCTCCCCTATCCTTCTGTCGAGGAGGCCGAGCTTCATGTTGGCCTCCGCTGCAGCATACTTGATTAACCCAAGCGCCTTTATGAACGGTCTCTGAAATCTCAAACCAGATATGGGGAAGTTCTGCACCGCCCTCGCGGTTTGAGCGCCGTACAACGCATCAGCGGGAACTTTCATCTCACCTAACGTATCATACTCATACCTATAGCCCATGGGTGTAAATTCAACACAGCACATATTGTAGTTTACATTAGTTGGGTTTCCTGTAGGATTTCGACTATCTCCCTTCTGCAGAGCCTTCTTCTGTGGAGTATAGTGTACCTGTCGGGCCTTATCTCAGGTGCTTTCTTGACAGCTTCGACGAACAGGTCGGCGTCTACGTTTATCATCTCAAGCTTGCTGGCTGCCCCCATCACGACTAGGCTGTCCCTGAGCTTTCTCCAGTTGCTTCTGTGCAGGTATGAGGTGAAGACGGCGGCAACGCCGCATCTCTCTCCGTGTAAAGCAGGTTTTTCCATCAGGCTCTCTAAGGCGTGGGCGATGAGATGCTCGCTGCCGCTGCAGGGCCTGCTGCTTCCAGCAACACCCATAGCGACACCAGCGCTTATCAACGCTTCAACAACTGTCCGAACGCCTTCGACGACGCCGTCAGCTATCAGCCTAGCCGATTTCATGACAACAGACGCGCTCAGATAAGCTAGATGCGCCGCGTAACGTCCGTAATACTCGCCCGTTACCCTGTGACCGAGCCACCAATCTCTCACCGCGCTATGCTTAGCCAGCAGGTCCCCGCATCCGCTCAACAGATATCTGCGGGGAGCTAGGCTTATCACGTTCATGTCGGCGAAGACCTCGGACGGCATGACGGATTTTCTCGAGTATGCCTGGCCGTTCCGCCGGTATGAAGTCATGGGGCTGGCTATTCCGTCGTGGGATGCGACCGTCGGCACGCTGAAAAAAGGTCTGCCAGATAACTCGGCTACAACCTTCGACACGTCGGCAACCCGTCCACCGCCCACGCCAACCACAACATCAGAAGCCCTCGCTTTCTGCACACACGGCTCCACCTCCTCCAACAGCTCGTCCACAAAGAACACCTCAAACGCAGAACCTCGTCCCGCGGCCTCGATGAGCTTGGACCCATACAATCTAAACGGGGTCTTACTTGTTATCATCACACACTTTTGGTAACCATGCTTGCTAAGGCGTTGTGCTATGGTTTGCTCAAGCCCCCTGCCTATCGCCACGTACTGCGGCAGCTCCATGTCGTGTTTGTCCATTCAAGGTTGAGGGTATCCGTCCTCTTTATAAACATCCAACATAGTTTAGACATGTGTTTCCGCCCTGCGAGATGATGACACGGCATTTCTTGCCGGCAATCAGAGGAGTTGTCGTCCACATGCTTAGAAGAAATGGAGTCGGACAGCCGACGATAGCTAGGATGGTGGGGGTGACGCAGGCAGCCGTCAGCCAGATCCTGAGGAAGGATGAGCGAAGCTTTCTGAATGCTTTGGAGAGGATGGGGGTTCAGAGGAACGAAGCGTTGCTGGTGGCGGAGGTTTTGTGCAAATCTTTAGCCGAGAACCCGGCGCAGGCCACCGCAGTGCTGTACTCCTTTTGGCGGGGGCTGCTCTCCGAGGGAAGGCTGTGTGCTTTCCACCGGAGCATGTATTCCCAGCTGGCTGGCTGCGACATCTGCATGTCCCCGTCGCTCGAAAGAGTTTTGGATGAGGAAAAGATAACCGTCCTAAGGTCCCTTGATAAATGCGTGAGGAGGCTAGAGGCGTCGCCGTTGTTCGAGAAGCTCATACCGGAGGTGGGCTGTAACATAGTTTTCTGCCTTAAGAAGGCGGAAACAGTGAACGACGTAGCAGGTGTGGCGGGACGCATAGTGGTGGTCAACGGCCGTGTGAAATCTGTGGGCAGGCCCTCTTTCGGCGGTTCGCATCACCTCGCAAGCGTGCTGCTAAGAGTTAGGAACCACGACCGTTCGGTGAGGTCAGCCATAGACATTAGAAACAACGAGGAGGTGAAGAAGGTGTTGAAGGATATGGGATTGGCATTTGGTGAGGTTGAGCCGCGTATGAAGGTTTTGACGGAGGAGGAGGTTTTGCAGGACGTTGAGGACTGTTTCAGAGGACGTGCGGTTGAGGCCGTGCTTCACGGCGGAGGCATAGGCTACGAGCCTGTAACATACCTGTTCGCGAAAAACCCCGAGGAGCTTGTGGACAGGGTCTTGAAAATATCAAGCAGGATTCTTAGGGTTTAGACGCATACGTCGCAGGAATCTACGTCTATGTCTGGCTCTAGCTTCTTGTGTATTTCACACAGCATACGCATGCTGCGTATATTTTTCACCGCTTCATTAATTCTTTTGGCAATCTCTTCCCTGCTTTGGTTTTCCATAACCGCTTCGACAACCTTGTCAACCCACTTGTTCAGCTCCTCGTTCCGCTCCCACTCGACAGACCATCCTCTGACACCTCTGAGATAGTTGCTGACAGCCGCCTGCGTAACCCCAAGGACCCTAGCCACCTGCTCCTGCGTGAAATTCTTCTCACAAACAAGCTTTTTCGCAGTAAGAGCCCTAAGCATCGGTATGGTGACCTTTGACTCGATCTCCGCAGGCAGCAGCATTACCGACAAACGGTACGACGTATCGGTATATAAAGTCTTGCCATCTAACTAGACCCTGACCACTTCCACACCCAGCGTCTCGAGCGTTTTGACGAGGTTTGAACGATGTTCAGCCTTTAGCCCATCCCAGTCGACCAGAGCCGTCCTAGGATTCTCCAAAGTTCGGGCTATAGCTTGGCGAACCATGTCTTCCCGCAGGGGGAAGTGATACTTTGAGGCTATGTGGCCCACGGCCACATCGTGTTTTAGAACCGCTTTCAGTATATCTCGTGCATAATGTCCTCCGCCGAAGCCTATCGCGTGGGCTGATGCTTTTCCGGCTGTCTGAGTGCATGTTTTCACACATGCTTCTGCCGCGGCTTCAGCCATCTTCGGGTCTCTCCAGCTCTCGGGCGAAGACCCGACTTCGACGAATACCAACGGCTTGTCGGAGTAAGGCCCGTGATGTGTTGCCTCAAGCCCAACCTCAACATCTTTCAACGCCGCTTTTTCAACATCTTGTAGACATGCATGTAAGGCTGTGTAAACGGCTTCCGCGGACGTCATGGAAAGGCTGTACGGCTTGCCGCCGTGGTCAGCTTTTTCACTCCAGTTTCCCGTCGAATGGACCAAGATGCATCTCCGCCCAGTTTCCGACACATGTTTTGAAGCAACGACGACGAGGTCTGCGTCGACGGAGGCGACCACCTCATCGGCGTAAAGAATGGACTTGTCTATAACAACCACCTTCACGCCCCGTCCGCTGTAAACGTTTGTGAACTCATCTTCAGCGAACCCGAAGTTTTCCCTCAGCTTCTGCAGAATGGTTGCAGCAGCCATGTCCTCCTTGGACATCATTATAACCGCTTTCAACCCCCTTGCCTGCAAGCATGCTTGGTTAAATATTGATTTCCAGTTTTCCATGTTGTTTGTTGAAGCAGCGCAGGATACCTGTTCTAGCTGGGGTCGAAGCTCAACGGCTGCTCACTCTTAGGGGAAAGACCGCTCATGCTGAGGTTTCGCTAGACTTGGGCTTGACGCATCAGCCCTGTCTAATCCAAGCGGACGAGGTTGTTGTCGGCAAACTTAGGCTTAGCTGGCAGTTGCTGAAGGAGATTGCTGAAAGGCTGGAGGATGTCTTTGTTCTGGGAAGAAAGGCGGAAAGGCTCTGCTGGTTTGATGACTCGTTTTACAGGCTTGTTCTACCTAAATGGGGGCATGCGCCCACGGTAGAGATAGATGGGATAAGGATGCATCGAACCGTCGAAGTCATGCCGGAGGAAGACGCCATGCAGAAAATCAGCCTAATCCCCAGCCTCAGAAACGCCACAGTCTTAGACGTCTGCACTGGCCTTGGCTACACAGCGATAGCTGCTTTAAAGAGAGGCGCTTCAAAAATAATTTCCGTTGAGAAAGACCCCAACGTGCTCAAGATGGCTGCATACAACCCGTGGTCACGGGATTTGTTCGACAAGCGTGTAAAGATTGTGTTGCGTGACGCGTTGGATTTTCTACCCAGCTGCAGAACGTTGTTTGACGCGGTTGTCCATGACCCGCCAACCTTTAAAATTGCAGGAGACCTTTACTCCCTTGATTTTTACCGTGAGCTTTACAGAGTTTTGAACAGAGGCGGGGTTTTGGTGCATTACGTCGGGCAGCCCGGTGTCAAAAGAGGGGTGAAGTTTTACAAAGGTGTCATGGAGAGGCTGAGGATGGCTGGCTTTAGAACCGACTATGTGTCGTTTGCGCTTTGCGTGAGGGCTGTTAAGGTATAACAAATACCGTGAAGACGTCTTTCAGGCGATGGCTGAGAGACGGCTGATAGGGCTGGGGACGTGGATAGACAAGCTGGCTTGGACAATTGTTGAGAGAGAGAAATCGCTGGGCAGAAGCTTGGAGATGCTGCGGACCGAAGCTGGGATAGCTGCTTCAGGCTTCGTGCACATAGGCAGCATGTCCGACTCTGTGAGGGCTTACGCGGTTTCTCTAGCCCTCAGAAACCTAGGCTACAACTCCGAGATGGTCCAGTTTGCCGACGACATGGACGGCTTACGCAGCGTTCCTGCTGAAATACCTAAGGAGTACGAAAAATATCTGCTCCAGCCTGTGTCGCTGATTCCCGACCCTTTCGGCTGCCACGAGTCATACGCGGTCCATATGGAGAACATGTTGCTGGAAGTTCTTTCAAAAGCTGGGATAGAGGCGAAGCTTTACCGCGGCTACAGCATGTACGGTGAAGGAGCTCTCAAGAAACAGATAACCCAGATCCTATCGAACTGGCGAAAAATCGGCGAGATGATAGAAGCCTTGACGGGACAGCAGAAGTTCAGAACGATGCTGCCCTATTTCCCGTTGTGCAGCTCGTGCGGAAGAATTTACACAACCCATGCTGACTCTTTTGACGAAAAGACCGGACGCGTCCACTACGTCTGCAAAGGTGTTGGGATTAAGAAAAGATGGTTTGACGGCTGCGGCTACGACGGCGAGGCGGACGTTTCGAAGGCCGAGGGAAAGCTTTCCTGGAAGGTTGAGTGGGCCGCCAGATGGGCTGCTCTCGACGTAAGGTTTGAAGCATACGGCAAAGACTTGGCCGACTCCGTAAAGGTCAACGACTGGGTCTGCAGAAACATTCTGGGCTTCGAGCCTCCCATGCACGTTCAGTACGAGCTGTTTTTAGACGAGTCCCGCAGGAAAATATCAAAGTCAAGAGGTGTTTCGGTGTTCACGCCTAATGCATGGTACAGTTACGCAAGCCCTCAGAGCCTCATTCTCCTGCTGCTCAAGAGAATCAAGGGAACGCGGGTCGTGTCGCCCAGCCTGATACCGGCGCTGATGAACGAGCTTGACGCCTTGGCTAGGCAGTATTACTCTGGAAAAGGCGACCAGCGCAGAACAGGCTTATACCAATATGTCTACCTTCTCAACCCACCAAAAGACCCGCCGAACACTATACCATACAACCTGCTGGTATTCCTCGCTTCCCTCTCTCCTCAGGGACGTGAGATTGACTTCATCCTGTCGAAGCTCAAACGCTACGGCTACAGGGTCGACGAGCAAGCGGAGGAACGTGCTAAAATGGCTTTGAACTACTACAGGTCTTTCGGACAGCCTGCGGCGGAAAAGTTGGCCTTGGAGGGTTCTGTAAAAACCGCCGTCGCCGAGGTCGCTGAAGCCGTCAAGCGAGCGCCTGACGCTGACCGACTACAGTCCATGGTTTTCGAAATCGCGCGAAAGCATGAAATCAAGCCTCAGACACTCTTTCAAACCCTTTACAGGATTTTGCTCGGACAGGACAGTGGCCCCCGGTTCGCCACCTTTGTCGTTGAAGACTTGGGAAGGGAGAGAGCTTACGAGCTGATTAGAAGCTGCCTCGCTTAAACTTATATACGCCGTCTGCAAGTCATAACTGCAAAAAGAGTGAACACAGGAATTGAGCGAGTTTGTTAAGATAGGAAGCCTAACCCCTCGTTCGAGGGGTGTGAACCTCGTTGCAAAAATCGTTGAGAAGCCCGAGGCACGCGTTGTCTCTTCGCAATACGACCAGTCGGAGCATCGGCTCACAGAGGCCTTGATAGCTGACGAAACAGGAGCCATAACCCTCGTCCTATGGGATGACAACATCGACTTGGTTAACGAGGGCGACTCGGTTAAGGTGACAAATGGTTTCATAAAGCTGTTTAAGGGAAGGATGCAGCTAAACCTCGGCAGGTTTGGGAAGATAGAGCCGTCCGATGTTGAAGTGCCCAGCGTAAACGTGGAAAACAACCTGTCCAAGAAAGAGAGCTTTATCTCCGAGGGTAGAAGAGAGAAAGGAGGCTTTAGGCCGAGAAGTTTCCAGAGACGCCGCCCGTTCAGGTAGAGTCCTCCGGCTCCACGACAAAAACCCCTCCCTCACGCCCAACAATCCTTACTCTCTCATGTTCTTTGACAAGCCTTCGAGCTGTAGCCCTCCAGTACTCCCCATCGACGACGATATAGCCGACTCCTCCGGGTTTGATATCCTCCACCGCCCGCCCATGCATGGACACCCATTCTCTAGGCCTCTTCTTCTGGGCAGTGAAGGATTTGTAGGCGAGAAAACCTAGAAAAGCTGCGGCGAAGACAGCGATAGCTATGACGGTTGTCTGAAACTGTGTGAGCCACTCTTGGGCGACGAATGCTGGTGCTGGCGAGTATCCTCCGAGAAGTATTATTCCTATCGTGAGGGCTAGTATGCCGCCGACGCCGGCCAAGCCAAATCCAGGCGACACCAGCTCATAAAGCAGCAATCCGGCGCCTATAGCAGCCAACAGGGCGCCCGCTATGTTGATGTTCAATCCCTGCCCTACCAAGCCCAAGAGAATCATCAAGCCTCCGGCAACTTCGCCACCCCAGCCCGGAGAGGTCAGCCCAAACAGCAGAGTCAATATGCCCAAAGTAATCAGCAGGCTTGAGACGAGAGGGTCTGACAGCAGCGCCACGGCTGACGCCGTCATGCTCGGCCCTTTTTTAATCAAAGGGATGCCCTTTACCCTCAACACTTTCTCGCCTGCGAAGGTCTTCACCACGCTTCCGTCCGCTTTCGCCAGAAGTTCCTCCACGTCGGTGGCTACTGCTTCTACGAGCCTAGCCTCCAAAGCCCTCTGCGGATTGAAGTTCTTGTTCTCCAAAACAATCTTGACAGCCTCATCCCTGTTACGTCCCTGGCTTTCCGCGAGAGTTCCCATTTTCTCAGCGAAAAAGTTCAAAACCTTCGAGTCGGTGACCGGCTCGCCTCCCGACACAGGCTGTGCACTTCCTATCAACGTTCCCGGAGCCATCGCAGCGTAATGTGTAGCCATAAGGATGTACGTTCCAGCCGACAAAGCTTTCCCCCCAGCCGGGTAAACATAGCCGATCACCGGGACTGGGGAACGCTGTATGGTTTCAACTATCTTCAGCATCGCGTCGGCGCTGCCTCCCAAGGTATCCAATGTGATTAAGACCGCTGAGTACTGGGATGCCAGTGCGAAGGCTTCCTCGACGTAGGTGGCTGTTCCAGGCGATATGTAGCCGTTTAATTCAATCCATAGTACCGCAGGCTGTTGCGCACAGGCTGCGAGGATGGCTGCGAAAAACAGAACCGCGGGGAAAAACCTCATTCCTGTTTCTTTGTTCCAACAACGCCAAGTATTGTGCCGAGTTCTTTTGCCCCTGATTCGGTCACCACTATCATGTTCTTCTCTCTGGCGATCTCGCTCCATGTTTGGAGTTCTCTTAAACGGAGAGCTATGGGATGTTGTGCGTAGTAGTCGGCGGCCTGAGCCATTTTCTCTGCGGCCATAAGCTCTCCTTCAGCCGCGATTATCCTGCTCCTACGCTCCCTCTCAGCCTCAGCCTGCTTGGCTATGGCGCGCTGCATCATCTCTGGAATGACCACGTCTCTCAAAGCCACGGTCGTTACCTTGATGCCCCAAGGCTCTGTTGACTCGTCAAGAATCTGCTGAATCCTTTTGTTCAGCTCATCGCGTCTCGTCAAAAGGTCGTCAAGCTCCACCTGGCCGATTACGTCTCTCAAAGTGGTCTGCGCAAGCAGGGCTGAAGCAGTGAAGTAATCCTTGACCTTCAGCACAGCCATCTGAGGGTCTGTAACCCTGAAGTAGACAATCGCATCCACGTCAACCGTCACGTTGTCCTTGGTTATGATGCGCTGCTTGGGGACGTCGAAGGTGACTAGCCTTAGGTCTATTATGCGTCGTCTATCTATCACAGGCAAGATTACCACCACGCCGGGGCCTTTCACCCCAATCAGCCTCCCTAGCCGAAAGATGACCGCCCGCTCATATTCTGTGACGATCTTTATCGATGCCGACAAGATAATCAGAAGAAGCAACAGCACGAAGAATAGTGGAACAATGACCTCAGGGCCAAGAAGCAAGGCGAGATAGATTGAGTTAACCGACATAGGCAACGTTAACTCACCCATGCTTTCGATACATCTAGGTTATTTAGGTTTATGTTACCTATTAAATACCTGCGTAACATCTGCGCATGGTTTCGAATAATCTCAAACGGCCGAGGTGGTTATAGTCTTATATCATTGCGTGTTGATTTAGCGACGGCATGGACAACGGTTCTGAGAACTTTAGCGAACAAACCAAAGGATTGGAGGGCGATGAAACAGCGCAGCTGCTGACGGCTTTGAAGAGCATGGGAGTGGCGCCGAGTCAGCTAAGAAAATACGTTAGAGCGGCGATGAGGCTGAGAGAGCTGGAGAAACAATATGGAAAGAGCTACAACGTGCTTCTGAGGGATTACGAGAAAAAGTTCCGGGAGAGCGTCAAGCTCGAATACGCTATAACCGAGCTTCTCGAGAAGAGGAAACGCATAGAGGATGACCTGAACGTTTACATGGAGCAGCACAAGCTGACGCTTGAGACGGTTAACAAAGTGGTGACGGTCATCAGGATGTTAGAACAGTACTCCGTCGACGTCAACAACCTTGAAATCCTCGCAAAAGCAGCTGCCCGAATATCCCAGGCAGGCCTCGATGTTAATAAGGTGTTCGAACACTTCGCCCGTCTCGAGGAAGCTGACAAAAGCCTCAGAGCTGTCAACGAGCAAATATTGAAGGAGCAGGAGAGACTTTCCCAGATTCAGGCTGAGTTGGCTGAAAAAGAGGAGCGACTGCGAAAGATGATCCAATGGACGCCGGAGCTGGAGAGCCTTGAGCGGATAAGGCAAACGCTGGAGAACAAGATTTCCGAGCTTGAAGGAAAGCACGCCGAGCTATCCAGAAAGCTTGAGGAAGAGGCCAAGCAATATGAGACCCTGATAGGCTTCAAGGGAGACGCCGAATCCGTTTACAACGCCATTAAGAAAAAGAAAGCCGAGCTGGAAAGGCTGAACGAGGAAGTGGAAAGGAAGCGGGAGACTTTAGAGATTCTGGAGGAGGAAGTATCGTCAGCCCGCTCGTTGTTGATGCTTCTACAAAACCCGGAGCTGGTTAGGAGGGAGGACCTTGAAGCGCTTTCCCGCCAGCTTGCAAACGTGGCGAGTGTCAAGGCAGGCGAGATCCCTGTTCTCAAGCCTTTGGAGCATCCCTTAGTCGAAAACGTTAGGAAGAAAGTTGTAGAGCTTGTCCTGCCAGCCATAAAAAACGACCTGATACCTCGCTGGGTCTTCGAAAAGCTTGAGAAAGAGTTCAAGGACGTGGTTGCGAAGAAGGCCCAGTTGGAGGAAGAGAATGAAAAGCTGAAAGCGGAGCTACAGCGTTACGTTTCATCAAAACCAATCTCGTCCGAGGAGACGCCGCCTCAGTCAGCCGTCTTTTTCAGGCTTAGGAAAAAAGCAGCCCCTCTACAGGATGACAGCGGCATAAGGGTGAGGTTGAAATGTCCTTACTGTCAGTCAACGAACCTGCTTGTCCTTCCGTCCAAGGGGGAGCTTGACAGATGCATCAGCGAGGGCGAGCTGCTAATAACAACATGCTCCCGATGCGCCAAAGACATCTCCGTTGACCCGGTTTATCTAAACGAAAGATTCTACAGGGGATGATGTTTTTGAAAGAAGTTAACCCTGTTGTTAAGATGTTGAAGTGGAAGACGAGGTTGCTGGCAGAGGATGAGATAATGCAGGTGCTTGCTGCCGTAGCCAACATCGACAAAACCCCTTTCACACTCACCGACTTGACCGAAATTCTCCCTGATTCGCTGTCGAGAGACGAGAAGAAGAGAAGAAGCATCTCCACATTTTTGACGAACTTGGTTGAGGTGGGTTATTTGTCGAAGCCTTCCGAGCGTAAATGGACCAAGAACGCTGCCACCTTCAGCAGATACTTGAGTCCTTTGTTGATAGAGTTGAACGAGATAGAGAAAAACCCGCCAGCCCGAGAGAAGCAAGAGAAGAAGATCATTCAGCTTGAGGGCAGACGATAGACGCTATGCCTAAAAAACCCTCAGACCCAAAATCACCCCGCTATAAAGCCCGCATAGGCTACGAGGGTGAGTACAGCTTGCTGAGAAGGTTCGTGGACACCGGTGAGAAGGGGTTTTACGCGTTGAGAACGCCCGGCAGCGGCTCCGGCAAGATGGCCAAGCCGGACATGGTCGCCGTTGATGACGGGGAAATGTTGGCGATAGAGGTGAAAAGCAGCGGAAAACCCTACGCCATGCTGACCGCTGACCAGGTGGCTCGGCTGATGGAGTTCGTCGAAAGGTTTGAAATTAAATGTCCCCACTGCGGCGGAAGGTTCAACCCCAAACCTGTTGCAGCTGTAAGGTTTGTAGGCAGGGGATGGCGTTTCATCGAACTCTCGAGAGAAACCCTTCAGAGAGGAA
>JAWBJZ010000019.1:0-29415 GCA_038832005.1 Candidatus Caldarchaeum sp. | reverse complement strand
TTCGCAGGGTTGGCTCTCACCTCTTGGGATACCCTGAGCAAGGCCTCGCCCTTAACTATCTCGTCCACATAGCCTCCCATGTTCGCCACATATATCGTGACATAGACTGCAACTACCACGGTTAGAGCTAAGACTAAAGCTCGTTTGCCTAGAAAGATTATTGGCCGGATGCTTTTCATCCCTATTAAAATAAAATAAATAAGTAGTTATAAAGGGTGGTTTTCTACTTTTTTCTCGTCAGGCTTAACGCTATGCCGGCGAGGGACAGGACTATCGCTAGAACCGCTAGCCCCAGCATGAGGTTGACTGTTCCCTGCAGCCCTTCTACGCCAGACGTAACTTTGTCGACGCTGCCGGATAGAGAGCGAAGCCGAGAGTCAAGGCCTGAAATCTTTGCCTCCAGGTCCGCCCTGGCTTTAGCGACTTCGCTTAGAATACCCTCTTTGAAGCTTAGAACGTTCAGCGTAGCGGTGGCGGCGGCGGGTACTCCAACTCTTTTTGACACGGTTATAACTTCGAGGTTGACAGCGCCTGTTGGCAGCTTATAGGTCTCCTCAGGCTTGAGCACTACCCGCCAATTGCCTCCGCCAACAGGTTCTGCAAAGCCTACGGAAGTTCCTACAGGGCTTGTTAGAATGTATTTGACGTATGCGATGTCCTCGTCGGGGTACGGCTTTCCCTTGAAGGTTATCGTGAGAGGAACTTCCGCTGGGAAGCCTGTCTCAACCGTCGGCGTCGCCACAACCTTCACCTCGGGTATCATTGGCTCTGCGAAGCCAGCCCATTTTGTCGGCGGGTCTGGAAACTCTCTGAAAGCCTTCAAGACAACTATCTTAGCAGTCGGGTCGACCCTGTCGAGGTAGAAAGGCCCGTTGCCTACGAGGAAGTGGCCCTTAGCGTCAACCCAATTCTTAAGGTTGTTATACCTCTGTACTGCTTCCTGCCGCGTCAAGTACTGTCCTAGGACTTCCTCATACGGTATGAACCCTTGCTGGATAGCGGTGTTCAGGTATTTCTTGAGGATGTCTATTGACGGCCCCGCCATGAAGCTGGTCCACTCGACTTTCAGCTGGTCGGCTTTATCTGCTGAAAAGGCAAGCTCGCCGTTTGCTTCAGCCAGCCACGCAACCGCTACGGTGTGCCACGGTCCTGGACCATATGTGTAGTCTGTGAAGAAGGCTGAAGCGGCGGCGTTGACATTCCATTCCGCGTCTAGGAAGGCTACATCTGAATAGTATTCGATAATCAACGGGTCTTTGCTGACGATCTTGAAGCCCTTGAAAGTGGCTCTGAATTCTTCGAAGGTAGGCACATACGACTCGTCGTAGACCGGGCTCTTAGGGTCGGCCCTGTCGAACGTCAAGATGTAGCTGAACACTATGTCGGCTAGGGACATCGTGCTCCCGTCGTGGAATTTTCTCTTAAAGAGGTCGTCTTCAAAATACACAACAGTTTTTGTCTTGGCGGTTGTTCCCGGCGGCGCGTAGGTTATCTCCTGTTTTTCAGCATCCCATCCATACCAAGCGTCCTCAGGGACTTTTATCTCTGGAACAAAACGGAGGTCAACATAGTCAAGAGTTGCAGTCATCGGCGTGCCAACCAAGGCGTATACCTCCGCCCGCTTGATACGTTGCGGCAGGTATAGACCGGTGTAAGGGTCTGGAATGACTGCAGGGTCGGACGTAGCTCTATAAACCATAGAATCATAGACCCAGTTGCTGCCAGCTACGGGGTTAACCGGTTCGACTAAAAGGTCTGATGAAGCTATTTTAACCGAGCCGCCAACCTTGTCGACATATTTTAACGTATAAGGCCATAGCCTAGCGCCTGAGTAACCTGCAGCAAGGTCGTAGGTAATTTGTATGTCCTTCCTGGCTGGCCATGGTGCGGTCTGGTGGATTAGCCATACTCTGACAGAGTCTTTCATGGAGAGAGTTATCGCTCTCTTCATGAGCTCATTCCTCTCCTCTATGCTCTTGTACTCGCGGTTCCAAAGCTTGGCAGCTACCCTGTCGAACTCTGGGTCTGGCTTGTAAGCCTGCCATAACGGCACTGGCTGCCCTCTCGGGGTGTAAAAGAATCCAAAGTTGTCGCCTTCATCTCTAGAGACCAATGTTGTTATCCAGCCGCCTGTGTAGAGGTGCCATTTGCCGTCTGCTGGGTTACCGCGAATCCATATAGGTGATGCTTCCCTGCTTGTCTTGTACTGCCGATCTACTGTGAAGCCGAGCTTCTCCAGCTGCGACGCAACATAGTCGCCTATCTGACGTCTCTGGTCTTCAACCCTTATCAGGAAGATCAAGGTAACAGGCTCGCCTTTATAGTGCCATTTTCCATCACGTAGCTGCGCTCCTAGCTTTGTCATCTCCTCGCCGACGATGGCCCGCGCCTTGTCAAAGTTGTAGGCATATTCTCTTTCTATGCCTCTCAGAAGGTCTGCATACCTGCCGTAATCTGGAAAAGAAGGCGCTAAGGCGGTGTATCTCGGTACGCCCAGACCGCCCATAATCTCGCTGGCTATGTAGTTTCTGTCTACCAGATAGTTGATGGCTTCCCTAATCCGCGGCACTGAGAACGGGTTCAGCTTTCCTGTGGCTGGGAACTCAGGGCCAACGGGGTTGAAGGTCAGCTCGTAGTATAGCCCGTAAGACATTATGTATGTTAGCTCGGGTGATTGGCGCACACGTTTGAAGAGCTCCGGGTCCCTAAGGTCTCTGAAGTAAACCTGCATCTCGTTCTTCAACAGCATGTCGATAGCTTTAGCCTGGTCTTGCTCGACAAAAAACACAACCTCGTCAACCCAAGGACCTGTTTGCTGCGCTTGCGCGGCAACGTTCAACGCCAAAGCAGGCAACAGCAGCAGAAAGGCCGTCAGAAAAACACAAACTGAACGGCTACAACCCAACATGTTTTTCACGGATAAAACTCCTTGCTCCTTTATAAGATTATACCAATTGATCCCAACGCACGTTTAAAAACTAAATAAGGCTTTCATGGATAATAGCCGTAGCCCAGGTGGTATAGCCAGGTTAGCATCGCCGGCTGTCGCCCGGCGGACCCGGGTTCAAATCCCGGCCTGGGCGTTCAAATTTTGTCTGGCTGAGAATTGGTCTTTTGCATGGCGGCGTGAAAGGTTCAGCTGGTGACTACCTTTACTTTGATCAACCCTTTTGTGATTGTTTCCTCCGAGGTTGTAAGGCCGTATTCGTCTAAAATCCCTTTCATGGCTTCGAAGACGCATTGCGTGGATTCGAACCTGCCGCCCACTCCCACGATAGCTATTTCGTAGGTGTTGTGCGAGATGTATTTGACCTCAAGCTTTTTCAGCGGGAAGAACCTGCCCACCGTCCGTCCCAGCTGCAGCAGCTCATCAAAAGAGTTTGCGTGAACCTTGAGATATTTTCCAACATCTTTTCCGAGCTGTCTGAACTTCTTTAGAACGGATTCACGGTCTTTGGTGTAGAGCTCGGCTATCAAAGTATCCATGAAGTCTGAGGGCAGGACCACCGCATCCAAGTCTCTCAGAATCCAGTAAGCCGTTAGGAGATTCTTCAAATCCTGTATCTCAAGGTTCTCCCTGATAAGCTCGAGCGAGGTTTTGAGGATTTGGTTTGTGAGGGAATATAGTGTCATGTGCTTTTCTTCCGCCAGCTTAGAGAGGGCCTCCGCCACCTCGGCGTCAACCGCCAGCGACGCCCTGACCATGACAACACAGGTAAACCACCTTTAATAAACCTACCTATAAGAGCTTATGGAAAGCTGGCCGAAAATGTTTGAAAATCGAGTTTGGATTAAAGCCTGAAGCCCCGCAGCGACTTTTCGAAAGTTATCTCTTCAAACCTCAGCCCCAAAGTCTTCGCATACCTGTATGATTCCAGAATCTCTTCCCTTGTGGGGTAACGCGCCATGTCGGCGTAGCGTTTGTCGAACCTAGGGTCTGATGGGTTGCAGTAGCAATCTGGATGGTACTGGTCCATGATGTTCACAGGTGTCAGAGGCATGTTTTCTGCGATCCATTTCAGCACAGGTTTTGTGCAGCATTCCACATGGCCGGGCATGATTAAATGCCTTATAACGATGTCCTCGTCCCACTCGTAGATTAGCTTGTGGTTGGCGGCGACTGTCTCAAAATACCATGGCGTCCTCGCCAGCCATACTGCGCAGCGGTTGTTACCGAACTTGAAGTCAGGAAGCCATATGTCCACCAGCTCACGTAGAATCTTCATCGTCTCACCGCTCATGTACATGTTGGAGTTCCAGAGGATGGGTGTGTTGAACTCCCCTTTGTATGACGCGTGCTTGACATCCATTGAATATGGGATGTACAGGTCTGCCTTAGCCTCCAACGCCTTGGCGTCAACACCCTTGAAAAACCTGAGCATGTTAATCGCCTCGACTATCGTGTGGAGGTGGATTGTCGGCTCGCCTCCAACGAGGTTTATGTTGTGACAGCCTTCCATCCTCAGCTGCCACATAGTCCACGCTAGCATCTGAGGGGTGAAAACGATGCCGTTGTCTTTGTCATGTGATATGTCTGAGTTTTGGCAGAACACACAGCGTTGGTTGCAGGAGGTGAAGAATATTGTTCCCGAGCCCTTGGTCCCGCGTATGGGAAGCTCTTCGCCGCGGTGGTGGAAGTAGCTTGACACCCTTGAACGGTCGTCCAGCTGACATGTCCCGAACTTCGTTCCCGCCGTCCTGTCAACCCTGCAGTTCCACCTGCAGAAGTTACAGTGACGCAGCATTTTCTTCACCAACGCCACCTTGAGGTCGAGGAAGCTTGGCCTAGCATGCGGCATCTCTTCAATCCTGACCGCATCCTCCCTGACTTGTTTGAACAAGGCGTTAAACTCCTCTGCCTTCTTCTCGTGAAGCTTCCACATTTCATGCACGTCGAGAAAGTTCAGGTCATCCTCGACGGGAACCCTTCTGCAGATAAGGTATTTGGCTGGCTTTGTGTTGTTTGCGACGGCATAGTACCAGTCGAGCCGTCCTTTTATCTCAGACGATGTCCATACCCCCAGCGCTGCGAAGGCGTTCAAACCCACTCTGTATCTGCTGTAGAGGGATGGTAAAAGGATTTAGCAACTACTGGCGGAATTCGTCGGCGAGTGTTTAGGCTTTTAAGAAAGAGGTTGAACGAAATAAGCCGTGTTAAGAGTTAGCGTGATAAAAGGCGATGGTATAGGCCCGCACATAGTCGACAAAACGCTGGAGCTTTTACAGTGGCTTGGAGACTTGAAGGGCTTCAGCATGGAGTTCGTTGAAGCGCAGGCAGGCGATTCGGTTCTCAAGGAGGTTGGAACAGCGCTCCCAGCCGAATCTCTCCGCAAAATCTCGGCAAGCGACGCTTGTCTAAAGGGCCCCGTCGGCGAGACAGCGCGTGACGTGATAGTCTACCTCCGTCAAAAGCTGGACTTGTACGCTAACATAAGACCGTTTAAAAACTATCCGGGAGTCAAGTCGAAATGGTCGGGCGTCGACTTTGTCATTGTGCGGGAAAACACAGAGGACCTTTACAGGTCTGTCGAAGATGTTGGCGAGGACCATGCCGTAGCGCTGCTAGTCGTAACGAGGAAAGGGAGTGAAAGAATCGCGAAAGTTGGCTTTGAAATGGCTACGGCGAGACGTAGAAAACTAACCATAGTTCATAAATCGAACGTCGTCAAATCCTACCTGCTTTTCAGAAATGTCTGCATGCAGGTGGCGGCCAAATATCCTTCCGTCGATGTTGATGAGATGTATGTCGACAACGCCGCCTACCAGCTTATCATAAACCCGACAGCCTTCGACGTCATACTCACGCCCAACATGTTCGGCGACATACTCAGCGACGAGGCGGCTGGGATCGTGGGTACTATAGGAATAGCCGGCTCCGCGAACATAGGGGATTCATTTGGATTGTTCGAGCCTGTCCACGGTTCAGCCCCAACTCTAAATCCGGAGCAGGCAAACCCAACAGCACAGCTCCTTGCAGCGAAAATGATGCTTGAATGGCTTGGAAGAACAAAAAAAGACAGAAGATTGTCGGAGGCAGCAGCGTTGGTTGAGAACGGTGTCACACAGGTGCTGGCTGAAGGAAGATTTCTAACTCCCGACCTCGGCGGAAAAGCCAGTTGCAGCGAGTACGTCGACGAGGTTAGGAGGAAGATTTCCAGCATGGCGTAGGGGCTGCCTTTGTTGCATGGGGTTTTCAAGGCACCCGCGAGCTCAGCCAACATAGGCCCCGGCTACGACGTCTTTTCCATAGCCTTGGAGAACCCTTCCCTCACAGTCGAGATAAGCGTCGACGAAGGTGACGAGGTCGTCGTCGTGAACAGGGGCAGGTTTGCAAGCTTGATGACGTCGGAGCCGGAGAAGAATGCGGGGGCTGTCGCCGCATCAAAACTGTTTAGGCGGATGAATTTGAGAAGAAGAATTGAGCTTGTCTTCCACGCAGAAATTCCACCGCGCAAGGGTTTGGGAGCCAGCGGGGCCGAAGCCGCCGCAACCGTCTACGGGTTGAATAGGCTTCTAAATCTCGGAATGAGGGACAACGAGCTTGTCGAAGTCGCGGCGTCAGCCGAGCCCGGAGGACATCCAGACAACGTTGCGGCATCGCTGTTAGGCGGGTTCGTTGCATGCCTCCGCCATGACGCAGGCCTCAATGTTTTGAAGACTAACCCGCCCAAGGACTTGGGCGTTGTCGTTATCGTCCCGGATGTTGAGAAGGAATCCACGGCCTCGGCTCGGAGAGCTGTTCCAGATAAGCTGAGCGTGGGACTGCATGTTGAAGTTGTTTCGAGGGCATGTGTGGCCGCGCTGGCTTTGTGCAGGGATAACTTGGACCTTTTCTTCAAAGCCGTCTCCCGCGACCCGTTCGTCGAATACTTCAGGGCTGAAGCAGGCGTTTACGGTAGGGGGGTTAACGGCAGAGGTCTGCTGGCGGAGAAAGAACGTCTACTCAAAAACTACAACGTTGCTGAGGTCGTCAGCGGGGCGGGGCCGTCGAGGGTTTTGTTCTTCAAAATTTCGGAGAACAGCCAGCGAAAGGGGCAGAGGCCTGTGGACGCTGCAGTCAAGGAGGTTGTGGACGGCTTTGAGGCCGCTGGCCACCGTGTCCTAGAAATCTTTGAGACAAGGCCAAGTTTGACAGGATGTGTGCAAACATCCTAAATACCGCCCTCGTCTGCGAAACTTCGTGAAGGCTGACTACAAGCGCTTCGTTGACAACGAGTTCAAAGACTTCAGCGTGTATCAAATGTTGGCGAGAGTCGAAAGAAACACTTCCCGCAGGAAAACTTTGGAGAGGCTCGCAGAAGTCGAGAAGCGACATTACAAGTTCTGGCTGATCTACGTACCAGGATACAAGCCAAACGTCTCGAAGACATACCTATACTTCATGGTTTTAGCACGTCTGTTGATGGGAGTTACGTTCGTCGTTAAAGCTTTGGAGAACCATGAGAAGCATACGATTGAAAAATACATGGAGCTGGCCTCATCTATTGAAGCTGGAAACAGCGAGAGGCAGGCTATTGAGAAAGTCATCAACGAGGAAGCCGAGGTGGAGAGGAACTTGTTAAACGAGATCGACGAGGCTGTTGTAAGGTATCTTGGTTTCATGATGCTGGGCGTGGCCGATGCAATCATCGAGTTAACGGGTGTTCAGGCTGGTTTCCTCGGCGTTACAAGCTCAACACTCGCAGCCGGCATAGCCGGCTTGATAGTTGGAATCGCTGCCTCGATATCGATGGCCGCAGCATCCTACCTGCAGGCTAGGCAAGGTGTTTCGGAAAGGCCTGCGGTGTCTGGCTTGGTCACGGGAAGCATTTACATGCTGACGGTTGGCGCTCTGTCTCTTCCATACTATTTGATAAAGGACATGACGACGGCCTTCGGCGCCTCGATAATCTCAGCCATCCTTCTAACAGCCTATTTCACCTACTTCTCATCAGTCATACAGGAAAAGAGGTTTAGTAGAGAGTTTGCAGTTAGCATCGCGGTTTTGTTTGTCGTCACCCTGGCCGCCTACTTGCTTGGAACAGGCTTGTCGCAGATGTTCGGCGTGAGCAAGGTTTTGCCAATCTAGCTCTCTTCAAGTAGGTCTAAGATTTTTGGAAGCATGTTGACGCTCGGGATTACCGCGTCTGCGCCGCTTTCGATGAAGAAGTAGGCGAGCTCCATGTCCTGACCGTACACCCCTCCGAAAAGGATGCGGTTGACGTAGTCTTTGGCGCGTGTGAACATCACATAGTCTTCGACGCTGTTTCCCACGTAAAGGACGTCGCCTTGGCTGGGAAGGTTTTTAACAGCCTCGAGCAGCGACCATGGGCTTGGCTTCTCGTATTTTTCCCTGTTTTGAGGCTCCGCTGTCACTCGGTCGCCGACGAATATGCAGGCTTCCTTCTCGAAGAGCTCCGACAGCCGCCCCAGTGTTCTCCATGTCTCCCAAGAGCCGCGTCCGGTGCTGATGCCCATCCTGAACCCTCTTTCGTACAGTCTTTCCAGCGTTTCCATGTTGACCAGAAGCCTTTCATTCTTCAACCTGCCTTCCAACGTGAAGAAAGGCCCTGAACCCCTCAGCTTAGAGGCTTCCTCGGAACCGTAGAAAGCCTCTTCGAACAAAGTCGTCAGCAGACTTTCGCCGTATCTTCCGGGGTAGTTGAGTATTTTTTTGGCCGTGGCGACGGCTTTGGAGTTGATACCCAGCTTGGACTCGACCTCGTTCAGCATGGCAGCGGTGCCCTCCAACGGTGAGACCTTCCTCTCAAGCTGCTTAAACCATTCCACGACCTGCTTTTCATCCAAGCTACCTATCTTTTGATGTGTCTTTAGAACTTCCCCAAACTCTTTGACGGTTTTTCCCTCAAGCTTTTCCAGCCTTTCTTGGAGGGCTTTACCGTTTTTCTCTGAAACCATGTCGACGATCCATTCCACCAAGAGCGTTACCGTGTCGCAGTCGTTGTTGAAGCTTCCCACAGACCTCACTGCGTATATCACCTCCGAGGGGATTGCAGACTCCGCGATCTCGAACCCTGTCAGAAGGGTCACCAGCCGAACGGTAACCTCTCTGATTACCTGGTCGTAGGACGTTTTCTCATCGATGAGAACTCCGTCGCAGTCGAAAACAATCGACCGAACGGATGGAAGCCTCTCCATAAACGAGTACTTGACATACGCTGTTCCTGCACTAGACCTCAGCTCGAGGTATTCTCTTATTCTTTCTCTCAACCCTTCCACTAGGAGATTGTTTTGTTGCTTTAAACATAAGCGTGGTCGCCAAAGCTTTTATATCCGCTCAGCACCCGGCTCCTGTGGCGTCGGCTCAGGTCTTTAGGTGGGATGACATTCCCTGGGAAAGGCTTCGTGAAGACGTTTGGAGAAGGCTTATTGTGGGCGATAGAATGATGCTGGCTCAGTTCTGGATTAGGAAGGGAGCGAAAGTAGCCATGCACCGGCATCACAACGAGCAGATCTCCCTTGTTTTGTCTGGGGCTATGAAGTTTGTCCTTGAAAACGGCAGCGAGCACTTGGTTCGTGAGGGGGGTGTGTTTGTCATACCTTCGAACGTAGTCCACGCTGCTGAGGCGGTTGAGGACAGCGTTGTCGTGGATGTTTTCTCACCGCCGAGGGATGATTGGCTGCGCGGAGACGACGCATACCTGAGAAGAAGCTAGCCTCGCACCCTGTATTCCATAATCCACTCACGCATAAGCCGCCAATGCCATTCGTCGAACTCCTCCACAACCTCATACTGTTCAGTCTGCTCCGCTATCTTGACGGCCAGAATGTGGTAGCACATCGGTTTTTCATGGCTCATCACGCGGAAGAAAAAGTCTTCGCATGAGCAGTAGCCGACCGACGTCAGTATGAGGTAGTCGCGTGCTTTGCCCACCACAATCCATCTAACCCTGTTGCTAGGCTTGAAGACGTATTTCTTTACCCTCATGGCTCGCACGCATTCATAAGCCTCTTCGAAAAGTGCTGGATATTCTCGCTGGATTCTGCTCAGCTCCTCGTTCATCCGAGAACCTCCCTGAGCCTTCCCAAGCTGCCCAAGACAGATCCGTCTAACGCTATGACCTCGGCTTTGTCAAGGTCGAAGACCCCCGTGTTAAGAAGCGGGCCTCTGACCAGCTTTGAAAGGCTGAGGTCTATGATGGACCTGCCTTGAAGCATGCCGTTGAAGCTGGGCATTATTAGGAGGGTTACATCGCCCTTAACGCCTGGACACGGTTCGCGGTACAATGCTTCGCAGAGCTGTTTCTTCGATCCCTTGAGCTTGAGCCAAACCCTAATCCGGGCGCCTGCTTCCCCCGAGCCCATTCTCAAAACTGGATGGAGATGGCCCGTTGCGATGACGGAGGCTTTCAGTAGCGTTTTGTCGGGCTTGACATGTCCGTGGGTGAAGGCGATTTTCTCATCTTCGACAAACAGGCCTCTAGCTGGGCAGAAGGTTGCAAACTCTCCCAGAACCTTGTCAATCTGGCCGTCGTGGTTTCCGGGCAGAACAACTACCTCGTCCACATGTTTGCCCAGTTCTTTCAAAAATCTTGGAAGAATCTCCGACTCAAGCCTCGAAGGTCCTGTCACGTTGTGCTTCAAATCACCCACGACTATCAGCTTGTCCGCATCTGTGTTTTCAACAAGCTGCGCCAGCTCTCTCATGATTTTCGTGCTTTGCAGCGGCACTCTAACTCCCCGCTGTCTAAGCTCTTCCTCAAAACCAATGTGCAGGTCCGCGACGGCGACGGCCCGGTAGGGCTTTTCAACAAGCAGGGCTGGATGGCCTTCTACAAGCCTCAAACCAGCCACATCCTTTTAACGCTTTGTGACTTCAGCTAGCTTTTCAGGCAGGTAGTCTGTGACTATGTATTCGAGCCCATATCGGCTAAGAGCTTCGAGCTCGGCTTTCCTCTGCATCTTCTTGAAGATGTTTATTTCCCGTTTCCAAGGGTCTTGGACGTATCGAGGGTCTTTTTCAAGCTCGGCGACCCTACGCACGTCTTCCTCGTTGAACTTCATGGCAGGCAGTTTGTATTTGGTTATGTCGCTGGCCCACAGCCCTGCCCAGACTCCGTCGGGAACGTTAAGCTCCCTCACATGCGCCGACAGGGCTGAGCCGAAGATTATTACGCTCGCTATGTGCATGCCCCAAGGGTCGGCGTCGCTGAATATGTAAACCGGCAGCTCAAGCTCTTGGTTGAGACGGCGGATAAATTTCCTTGTTGCCCTAGGCGCCTGACCCGCCGTATGCACAACTATCGCCTTGTATTTTTGCGGAACCTTTTCCTCGAGAAAACGCTGGTAGATGGCTCCCTTCTCGACCACAAACACTTGCGTGGCCTGGCATCGGATGAACTCCGCCGTGGTCATCGCAGGACCTATCATGGCTCCGTCAGGGATTGTCGTAAGGTCAAGCCTACGCCCCTCATACCCTGGAACCCTGTACTCGATGACCATCGGGCCGAAGATGCTCGACCTCTCCTCGGGATATATGTTGAAGTCTTCTCTGACGGCTCCGACGAGTGTTTCAAGCTCCGTCACCGCCTCGTCGCTCTCCTGCTGGTCCTCGAAATCAACATCGTATCCAAGTGCGTTGTAGAAAGCGTCTCTCAGCGTGCTTGTCTTCTTTGACACTATCAACTGAGTTGCAAACATCGCCATCCAGCACAGCTGGGCCATTGGCCTTAAGTGCTTGATGTTCTTCGCCGTCCTCAAAATCTTCCGCGGCCCCAGCACATATTGGCGCAAATCTGCGTCATACATAATGTTCGACGTTGTTCGGGCAGGTATCTCCAGCTGTGGAAACTCGCGGCTTTCGATGGTCTTGACTATGGACTTGGCCAGCTGTCTTATCTTCTCCATCACGTTCTTCTGTGTTTCTGCAGGTTTTTGCCTTTGTCCGGTCGGCTTCTTTGAGCTCACTGGATAAAAGGGTTCAAGGATGTTCTTAAAGTTAGGGGCGCTGCATTATGATGGATGATATCTGGAAGACAGCGTTCAGGAAGGGCGTTGGGTACACTCCTATCATCACCGCCAGCGCGGCCAACAAAAGCAGCGGCGCCTTCATGCTGGCCCCCACGGGTTTGAGGTTTTTAAGGGCATCCGAAGGCTCCTTAAGGAAGATGGATTGGACGAGCCTAACGTAGTAGGCCACGCCGACAAGTATGTTCAGTATCATTATCGCTGCGAGGAAAGTGAACGTCTGGCCCTCGGACAAAGCTGCTGTAACTATGGTGAACTCGCTCCAGAAAACGTTCAGCCCTGGAATGCCGGCCAGCGAGAAAGCTCCTACGGCGAAGCATGTTGACGCGAACGGGAGTTTCTTACCTATGCCTGCGAGAGCGTCGATATTCCTAGTGGCGGTCGCATGTATGAAGACTCCGGCGCCTAAGAAGAGCAGGGCCTTCATCAGCGCGTGGTTCAAAACGTGGAAGACACCTCCAGCCACGCCTGCTACGTTCGCCACGCTGAGGCCAAAGACGATGTAGCCTATGTGAGCTATCGAGCTGAAGGCCAGAAGCCTTTTGATGTCTTCCTGCATCAAAGCCATTAGGTTTCCGACGGTCATCGTGAGGACGGCGAATAACGCTAAGGCAAGCCTCCAGTCAAACAGCACCGGCGGGAAAACTCCCAGCATTATTCTGAACATGGCGTAGATCCCTGTTTTTATCACAACGCCTGAAAGCATCGCGCTTATCGGGCTCGGTGCAGCTGGGTGGGCGTCGGGAAGCCATGAATGGAAGGGAGCCATGGCGGCGTTTACTCCGAAGCCTGTGACGAGGAAGGCTATGGTGACGTAGCTCCACGGCTCCCCTGCCGCCGCGGCCGTCCCTATAGCCGTGGCGAGCTTATTTATCTCAAGCGTTCCAGCCATCCCATAAAGAAGAGACATTCCAAACAGTATGGCTGCGGCGCCAGCAGCGCTCATTATCAGATATTTGAAAGAAGCTTCAACAGCCTCCCAGGAACGATACCTGAACGCAACAAGCAGATACGAGGATATTGACATCATCTCCCAGAAGACGAAGAAGGTGAAGAGGTCGCCGGAGAAAACAACCCCAACCATGCCGGTAACCAGCGCAAGAAGTAGCGGATAAAACTCTGCCTTCCTCTCCTCAATGTATCCAACAGAGAAAATGCTAGCCATCAGCCCAACCCATATGAAGATGAGTGCGAGGAAAGCCGACAAGCCGTCCACATAGATAATGGATGAAACAGGTCCTAAGGAGACTGTGTAGACCGTTCCGGCGAAAACCGTTTGAGCTTGCTGAAAGGCTATTGTCAGGCAAACCATTAAGGCCGCCGAGCCGTAAACATCCATCAGCCTCGGAATGCTGTATCTCCTTGAAACAAGTGAAAACACCGGTGAAAGGACGGTGAGAAATATTAGAGCGTTGAGCGTGGGGGTGAAGTCTACCATAGCTCCTCGGTTAGCGGGTCTATAAGCAGCTTTTTAGTTTTAGGAGCAGCCTGTTGTTGCACCGCAGTTAACGCAGACGTAGCATGTTCCGCTCCTCGCCATTATGCTTCCGCATTCAGGGCACGGGGGGGCGTCGGGCGCCGAAGCCTTCACCTCCACGACCTTTTCGACCAGCGGAGCGGCTGCACGGTCTCCGCCGTCAGCCAAACCCAGCTCGGCACGCTCCCTCTCCGAAAGGAACTTTAACGCAAGCCATCTGAAAACATAATCCACCACAGACTTGGCGAACATGATCTTGGGGTTGTCGGTATAGCCTGAGGGCTCGAACCGGGTGTGGATGAACTTGTCGACAAGGACTTTCAGCGGCACTCCGTACTGCAGCGCTATCGAGGTCACGATAGAGAAGGAGTCCATCAAACCCGCCAACGTGCTGCCCTCCTTAGCCATCTTGATGAATATCTCTCCGGGCGTCCCGTCCTCATAAAGCCCCACCGTTATGTATCCTTCCTGCTCCCCGACTCTGAACTTATGGGTTACAGCGTTTCTCTCTGCTGGAAGCCTTCTCCTGACAGGCTTGGTAACACTCTCCTCCTTCGGCTTCTTAGTTGAGAGAGGTTGGGAGAGCTTGCTGCCGTCCCTGTAGATGGCTATGCATTTTAGCCCCATCCTCCACGCATCCATATACAGCGACGCCACGTCCTCGACTGTGGCCTCGTTAGGCATGTTCACCGTCTTGCTTATCGCGCCGCTCAAGAAGGGTTGGACGGCCGCCATCATGAGAAGATGGGCGCGGTAGTGTATGCACCTTCGGCCTTTTCTGCCGGATGGGACAGCGCAGTCAAACACGGCGTAGTGCTCGGGTCTTAGGTGGGGAGCACCCTCGACAGTCAAGGAACCGCAGATGACCTCTTCAGAAATATCAATCTCATGGTCGCTAAACCCTAGATGCTTCAATAGGTTGAATGAAGGGTCTTCGTAAACGTTTTCAGGTATGCCCAGACGTCTGAAGCAATCGCGCCCCAGCACGTTTACGTTGAACACGTCCTTGAGGCTTGTAACGGATGGAAGGATATGCTCAACCTTCTGAACCTCTGCTTCGGTCAGTCCGCGGGCCGTCAAACTATACGCGTTCACAGGCTGGCTTCCACTCAGCGTGTTGGTGCCTATCACGTATTGAATTATGTCCTGTATCTGCTTCGGGCTGTATCCAAGCTTTCTGAGCGCAGGCTCCAAAGACCTGTTGACCAGCTTGAAGTATCCTCCTCCCACGAGCTTTTTCATTTTAACGATTGAAAAATCGGGCTCTATGCCTAAGGTGTCGCAGTCCATTAGGAGGCCGATTGTTCCTGTTGGAGCTATTAGCGTTGCCTGAGCGTTTCTGACGCCGTGTTTCTCGCAGAGCTCTACCGCCCTGTCCCAAGCAGCCCTAGCGGCGTCGAGGATGTATTTCTCGCAAAGCTCGAGAGGCGGGAGATGCGGCTTTATCTCGAGACCCTCATACTCTTCAGGCCTGGCGCCGTATATGGCGCGTCGGTGGTTGTTCAAAACACGGAGCACATGTTTCCGGTTTTTTTCGTATTCTGCGAAAGGCCCCTTTACACTCGCTATCTCAGCTGAGGCTGCATACACCTCTGCGGTCATCAGCGCGGTTATTGCGGCGGCCACAGCCCTGGCCGCGTCGCTGTCATAAGGTAGCCCCATTCTCATCAGAAGGCCTCCCAAGTTGGTGTAGCCAAGTCCCAAACTCCTTGTCCTATAACTCATCTCAGCTATCTCTGCGCTGGGGTACTGGGCCATCGCCACCGTTATCTCTAGAACTATCGTCCAAAGCCTGACAGCGTGCTTGAACGCCTCAACCATGAACACACCCTTTTCCTCGTCATAGAATTTGACCAAGTTTAACGAGGCGAGGTTGCATGCGGTGTTGTCGAGAAAGTTAAACTCGGAGCAGGGGTTTGTGGCGTTGATTCTGCCGGTCTCGGGGCAGGTGTTCCAGTCGTTGATGGTTGTGTCGAACTGGAGACCAGGGTCTGCGCAAGACCATGCAGCTTTCGCGACCTTTTCAAACAGGTATCTCGCCTTGACTCTTTTGACAACCCTTCCGTCAGTCCGCCATGTTAAAAACCAGTCGTCGTCGTTCAAAACGGCTTTCATGAATTCGTTGGTCACTCTGACCGAGTTGTTGGAGTTCTGTCCTGAAACGGTTTGGTATGCCTCTCCCTCGAAGTCGGCGGGATAGCCGGCAGCGACCAAGGCTGCAACCTTCCTCTCCTCGTTCACCTTCCAGTCGATAAAGTCCTCTATCTCTGGATGGTCGATGTTCAGCACAACCATTTTAGCCGCTCTCCGTGTTGTTCCACCCGACTTTATCGAACCCGCCACAGCGTCGCCCACCTTGAGGAATGACATGACGCCGCTGGACACTCCTCCACCCGACAAAGGCTCCCCCTTAGCCCTGAGCGTGGAATAATTGCATCCCTCTCCGCTTCCATACTTGTAGATGCGCGCTTGCTTAACCCACGTATCCATGATACCGCCCGCGTTCACCAAATCATCCTTGATCGACAGTATGAAGCAAGCATGGGCCTGCGGCCGTGAGTAAGCGTCTCTCGAGGGAACCACCGCGTCCAGCTCTTCATCATAATAGTAATGTCCCTGCGGCGGCCCCTCAATCCCATAGGCCCAGTGGATACCGGTGTTGAACCACTGGGGTGAGTTCGGAGAGGCAATCTGTGCTATCAGCATGTATTCTATCTCGTCTTGGAATGCCTGTGCATCATCTTTTGAGGCGAAGTAGCCCAGGTTCTCGCCCCAAAACCTCCAGCAGCCAGCAAGCCTTCTCACAACCTGTTTCAACGACCTCTCAGGCCCGAGAATCGGCCTCCCTTTTTCATCGGTCAAAGGGCTGCCGTTCTCATCATACTGTGGGACACCGGTTTTGCGAAAATATTTCTGCGCTAGAATGTCAGTGGCGACCTGAGACCAGAAGTTGGGCACCTCAACGTCCTTCATCTCAAACATGATGTTTCCAGCCAAGTCTTTGATCTGCGAGGTTCGCCTCTCCCATTTGAAGTAGGAGAAGACATCTCTCCCGTCTGTGTAAAACCTCTTCACAACAAGGCCTTTACGCTCGGAAATCTTGGATGTTGATTGCTCTGTTATAGCCATGGATCTACGATGTCTTCAAACACCTTATAAGATTTTGCTTTTGGCCATAGCAAATTAGCAAAAACATTCTTTCGGACTGAACAAAATTTTCATCGTGTGATTTCCTGCAAGCTGACAAATTCGTAAAGCTCTCTCGCCTTCGAATTTGTTTCAAACCATTTCCTCACGGGGTCCAGCAGCTCGTTTAAAGCGTCTGCCACAGCGTTTTTGAGGTCGAGCGGGTGGAGGCTGCCTGTCACGAAATCTTTCTCAACCTGCTCGTAGCTCGTGTACTCAACGCTCCCTCCGAACTTTGAAGGCCGTTCAACGTGCAACATATTCTTCAAGGGGAATATAACGTACCGACAATATTCGAGGACAGGGTTTCCCACAACCTGGCGAGGTGGGCAGTAGGCGTTATGTATCTTCCTCTTGATAGTCTGATAGTCGTCGTGGACGTAGATGCTCGACTCGGGGATGCTTTTGCTCATCTTTGAGCTTATTTGAATGTCCAAGGCTTCCTCCTCTTCAAGCCCTGTAGGCCCGGTTGGGCCGGACAAGCCCATCAGCATGTGGTGATGGACTGCGACCGGCTTCCAGAACCCGAGTTTGGGCCCAAGCTCTCTGGCGAGTATGTTAGCCCTTCTCTGGTCGAGCCCGAGCTGGCAGATTTTAGCGCCCAGGGTGAAGATGTCGGCCACTTGCATCCCCGGGTAAAGAAGCTGGGCTGCTTCCTGAAGCTCCCCCTCCTTCCGCCCCATTATCGGCAGGCATCTGAGGACGCGTCTGAGCGTGGTGTTTCTCAGAACATCTATCACAAGCTTCCAGTAATCTCTGTCGGAGGCCATGTCGCTCGCCCAAACTATCTCAACTCTGTTAACGTCTATTCCCGAAGCCTTCCAAACCTCTATAAAATATTCTCCGACACGTTTTATCTTCTCCAGGTCTCCGGCCATCTTCCTGTTTATGGCCGCATGCCAGTCGGCTAGCAGAAGCTTAAACCTGCACCCGGCTTCGAGCATGTCTCTCAGCTTTATGGCTCTCAAGAGGGCGAAGGGTATGTGAGCCAACCCGCTGGGTTCGAACCCGTCGTATGCAATAGGATGCTCCTCAGTCTCCAAGAGCTGCCGCAGCTCCTCACTCGTAATCACTTCTTCGGTGGGCGGGCGTGTGATGAGCTCGATTCGCCTCTCTAAATCCATCACCCTTCGAAAGAGTTCTCAGGTAATAAACGATGCTTCGCTATATGCTCATTAGGGACCTTTAATAACGGGTTGGCCATGAAAAAACCCAACAGGCTCATCAACGAACGCAGCCCCTACCTCCTACAGCACGCATACAACCCGGTGGACTGGTATCCATGGGGTGAAGAGGCTTTCCAAAAAGCCAAAAACGAAAACAAGCCCATCTTCCTAAGCATAGGGTACTCGACATGTCACTGGTGCCATGTCATGGAGAAGGAGTCTTTCGAGGACAGGCATATCGCAGAGCTTCTAAACACATACTTCATCCCGGTCAAGGTCGACAGAGAAGAAAGACCGGATGTTGACGACTTTTACATGAAAGCTGTCATGGCTATGACTGGACACGGCGGCTGGCCTTTGACGGTCATTCTGACGCCCGACCTCAAACCGTTCTTCGGAGGGACGTATTTTCCGCCGAGGAGGAGAGCCGGGCTGAGGGGGTTGGATGAAATTCTTAGGGCTGTGGCAGAGCTTTGGACGAAAAGCCCTGACGAAATAAAGAGAGCAGCTGAGCAAACATCTTCTGTTCTCAAAGGGTTGTACACCTATTCGGAGGCTGGGGGAGAGACGCCGTACAACCTTGTTGTTCAGGGTTTCGACAGTCTCGTCAACGCTTACGACGACATGTATGGTGGGTTTGGAACGGCTCCGAAATTCCCCATGCCGTCCTACATCGAGTTTCTGCACACATTTTATTTCGTTGAGAGGGAGCAGCTGGCTTTGAAGATGTCAGCCTATACTTTGGAGAAGATGGCTCGGGGTGGAATATTTGACCAGCTTCGCGGAGGTTTCTTTCGCTATTCCACCGACCGCATCTGGCTGATACCCCATTTTGAGAAAATGCTCTACGACAACGCTTTACTTGCCAGAGTCTATCTTCAAGCGTACCTGCTTACCCATAGGCGGTTTTTCAGAGAAGTGGCTGAGGCAACGCTCGACTGGATGGTTGACGAGCTTTCATCTTCTGACGGTGGTTTTTACTCGGCTGTGGACGCGGACAGCCCCGAAGGCGAGGGCGCGTACTACACTTGGAGAAAGAAAGAGGTCGAGCAGTTATTGGAAAGAGAGCTGGCCGAGATAGCGATAAAAGCTTTCGGCATAACCGAGGCTGGAAACTTCGAACATGGAAAATCAGTTCTCACCTTCGCGAAAGACGTTGAGACACTTTCGAACGAGCTCCAAATAAACACCGATGATTTGGTGAAAAAGCTTGCCGAAGCAAAGGCCGCACTTCTGGAGGCAAGGCAAAGTAGGACTGCACCGGCGGTGGATGACAAGGTCATCGCTTCATGGAACGGTCTGGCGATATCCGCATGCAGCCTCGGATATCAAGTCACTAAAAACGAAAAATATCTTGAAGCAGCGGTTAAGGCTGCTGATTTCATCCTCGGGAACCTTTGGAAAAACGGCCGAATGCTGAGGTTCTACAGGAATTCGGCCGGTGGCGCGGGTTTCCTAGACGACTACGCTTACATGGCTAATGGCCTCATAGACCTTTTCCAGACATGCTTCGAGACCAAGTATCTTGAGCAGTCGCTGAACATCGTTGACGGGATGCTGGAAATCTTCTGGGACAGTCAAGGGGGAGGATTCTTCTATTCTTATGAGGCGGTGGCGGGTGTTTCGAGGCTGAAGGATGCTTATGATGGTGTCATGCCGTCGGGCAATTCTATGGCGGCATGGGTGCTGATACGGTTGTATGAGTTGACGGGAAGGTCGGATTACCTTGAAAAAGCTAACGCCGTGTTCAAGTGTTTCTCCGCGGCGTTGAACAACCACCCAGCAGAGCATGCCTTCATGCTTCAAGCCTTAGCAGCATACCTCAAACCCAGAACCGAGATCGTCATAGCATGCGATAGCAGGGCGGAGGCGGAGGAGTTTGTCGACATCGTCCAGAGATTTTACCATCCCTTCAAGACCGTGGTTTTGGTTGGGGGTTGGAACAAAGATGAATTGGCGAAAATCTCTCCGTTGGTTGCCGACAAGTCACCCGTCAACGGCCTGCCCACAGCGTACATCTGCGAAAACTACGCATGCCGTTTTCCGGTCACGGAAAGGGACGAGCTCTTGAAAGCAGTTGGGTGGCATGGGTGAAAAGGCCTGCTGCGATCCTCATATTAGCATGGCTTTCGTGGTTTTGGAGCCATGGAACACGCGTAGGGCTATCGGCAATCACGCCCTTTCTCCGCCAAAGGTTTTCCATATCCACGGCCGAGGCCGCTGCAATACCAGGGGTGTTGAACCTAGGGTTTTACTCGTTCACCTTTGTATCTGGAAGAATACCGGCGAAGACAGGGTTCAGGAACGCGGTTATGCTCGCCGCATTCGGTTCTGGAGTTGCTACCGTCGCCGCCGGGTTTCTGGACAACATTTACGTCTTCTACTGCGCCGTCTTGTTTGTGGGAGTTTTCCTGTCGATGCATCTTCCGTCAGCCATACCGTGGCTCGGCCAGCTTTTCAAAGGTGTTAGACAGGGTTTCTTTATAGGCGTCCATGAATCAGGCGCGCCAGCTGGACAGACTTTTGGCCCCATCATTCTCGCCCTCCTGTTCACCAGCCTCGCATACAGTCTGTCCTTTTGTGCGTGGGCCATGATACCCATCAGCGTAGGCCTCGCTCTTCTTTTGTTAACAAAACCGGAAGGCGGGGATGGTAGGCTATCTCCCACGCCGCTTTCGCAGGAAAGCCAGCGCGTTAGGACGATGCCTCTGACGGTTTTGACCATCGCAAACCTTGTAGGAAACCTAGGCGTCGTAGCAATCGTTCCACTCCATCTCGTGGACACTTTCCACCTCGACAAATCATACGTCGCGTTGATTGTCGGAGCAAGCAGGCTGGTGGGTGTTGTGGGACAGCCGTTAGGCGGATACCTTTACGACAAACATGGCTTCTTTAAAGTTGCTTCAACGGTTTCCGTGCTTAACCTTCTGTCCAACCTCTACCTTATGCTCGCCCCCTACAGCGATGTTTACCCCGCAGTCATGGCAGTTCAGGCAGCAGTCACGGCCATGTATTTTCCAGTCGTCTACAGTTATCTCGTAAAACATCTAGGCGCTTCTGCCTCAACGGTTTTGGGGAAAGTTTTCTCGGCAGCTGGGCTTGCGGGGCCTACGGCGGCACCTATCTTGGCTGGGGTGCTCGCCCAACGACTAGGCTACACCGCAGCGCTCGCATACCCCACCTTTCTGGCTTTCGCGGGAGTCCTAGCTCTTGTCTACATGACTAAGGCGAGATAGCAATCTATTTTTATATGCACGCCTGCAGCGTGTAGGGGTGAACGGCATGGTGTTGGTTAAACTGCCAGACATAGGCGAAGGCATAGCTGAGGGAGAGGTCGTTAAATTTCTCGTCAGCGAGGGAGACCTCGTTGACAAGTATCAGCCTTTAGTTGAGGTCATGACCGTGAAAGTGAACGTCGAAATCCCCTCGCCGGTCAAAGGAAGGGTTGTCAAAATCCTCGCCCAGCCCGGCCAAGTGTTGAAGGTTGGCGAACCGTTCATCGAAATCGAGTCGGAGGAGGCTGTTGAAGAGCTGCAGCCGAAGGCTCCGGCCGCAACGCATGCGGCTGAAGCGGTCCGGATAAACAGGAAGACATCCGACGTCATCGCCACGCCTGCGGTGAAGAGGCTTGCAAAAGAGCTTGGCGTAGACCTCAGCACAGTCAAGGGCTCTGGGGCCGGCGGCAGAATAACCGAAGAGGATGTAAGACGTGCTGCTGGCGGCTATGAGACCAGAATCCCGATCAGAGGGCTGAGACGTATGATTTCTGAGAGGCTTGTCACGGCAAAGTCTAAAACGGCTTTGGTGACGATATTCGAGGAGGTCAACGCTGAGGAGCTTGTGAAGCTGAGGGATGAGATGCGGAAGCTGCAGCACGAGAAAGACGTCAAGCTCACGTTCATGCCCTTCATAATGAAAGCTATAGTTGAGGCGGTAAGACAATATCCCGCCTTAAACGGCTGGATTGACGACGAAAGAAACGAAATCGTCCTGTCCAAGACCGTGAACATCGGCTTCGCGGTCGACACGCCCGACGGCCTGCTTGTCCCGGTCTTGAAAAACGTCGAGGCGAAGGACGTTTGGACATTAGCGAAAGAGGTTGAAGAGCTCGCTGAAAAAGCTCGTCAAGGCAGGCTGTCCCTCGACGACGTCAGAGGAGGAACCATAAGCATATCCAACTACGGTGCATTGGGCTCCTACTCTGGAACACCTATCGTCAACTATCCTGAAATAGCAATCGTAGGCGTTGGACGGGTGGAGAAAAAGCCTGTGGTTAAAGATGGACAGGTCACCGTGGGCGAGCTGATGCAGCTGGCCGTGACCATCGACCACCGAGCGGTCGACGGAGGCACCATGGGAGGCTTCGTACTAGCTTTGAAGAAAAACCTCGAAAACATCAGACAAATAGTACGCGGGGTTTGACCAGCCTATCCGACATAGGTTTACAGATCGGTGTCCTGGTCGAGTCGATTGTCTCAACATACTCTGGCGACACTCCTCACGCAGCGGCCATGGGTTGCATGACTCCAGACGGGTTTACGCTGGTCATAAGGCCTTTTACAAACACGCAGACGTTCAGAAACCTGTTGGACAGAAGGAGCTTGGTGGTAAACATTACCCATGACCCGTCGCTTTTCTACCGGGTTGTATTCGGCGAGCCGGTTGAGTTTGAAGAATCTAGGTTTGTCGACGCGCCCGTCGTCAAAGAAGCTGTTGCATGGGTCGAGGCCGTTTCGCTGGAATCCAAACCGCTCAGCTCGGAACGAGTGGAGGTGTTGTGCCAGGTGAAGCACGTTGAAGCCAGGTTGGCTAGACCACTTCCCTACTCGAGGGCCGAGCATGCGTTGATGGAATCCCTGATACACTACACCCGCGTCAAAGTTTTCAAGCAAGCGGGCATGCAGCAGGAAGCGTCCAAACTGGTTGAGAAGATAAAAGATTATGAGAGGCTTATCAGAAGGGTTTCCACGAACCCGTCGCACCTAGCCATGGTGGCCAGGGTTGTCGAAGAGATAGGTAAGCTAGGCTATGATTGTCGAGGTTAGAACACCGTCAAGGCTTCATCTAGGCTTGATAGAGCTGGGCGGACATTGGCGGCGCTTTTACGGCGGGATAGGAGTGGCTTTAAAGAAACCATCACTCTACCTGAAAGCCATAAAATCACACACCCTTGAGGTTACTGGACAGTGTTCGCCAGATGTTTCAGCGGCGGTTGCCGTGCTTGAGAAAGCTTTCCAAATGGATTTTAAAGCGAGGATTCAGGTTCTCGAGTCTATTCCCGCCCACAAAGGGTTCGGCTCGAAGACGCAGCTCTCGCTCGCCGTGGGCATATCGCTGGCAAAGATGTACGGGCTGGATGTGAAGCCTGAAACATTAGCTGCTTTGCTTGGACGCGGCCAGATATCCCGTGTCGGAACAACCGCGTTCATACACGGCGGTTTCATCGTCGACCTGCCGAGGAAAAAGCAGGCAAAACAACAGCTAAGCTTTCTGAGAGTTGAGTTTCCCGAGGAATGGGCGTTTCTAGTGGCCTATCCGCTGGACAGGTCCGGCCCTGACGATGATTTGGAGCAGCAGCTCTTCAACCGTTTGCCAGCGATGGATGAGCAGAGATGCTCCGAAATATCCCATGTGATTTTAGCTGGTTTGCTGCCGTCCTTGATGGAGCGGGATGCGGAAGGATTTGGCGAGGCTTTGACCAAACTTCAGACGTTGGTCGGAGGACATTTCGCAGCTGTTCAAGGCGGAGTGTTCGTTAGCAGGGAAGCGGTTGAAATTATTGCCAAACATGGCGCCTTGGGAGTAGGGCAGAGTTCGTGGGGACCTGCGGTCTACGGATTCTACAGCTCGTTCAAGGAGGCCGCAGAGGCGGCGGAAAAAATCAGTCAAAAGCTTGGTAATGGTTGGAATGTTTTCGCCACGGAAGCCGACAACGAGGGCGCTAGGATTTCAGTCGCTCCTTAAGTTTTTCAAAATGTCCCGAGGGTTAAACCTGGGAACTCTCACATACTCTAAAACTGTTCCGACGCTTTTGGTCAGCTCAAGCGTCTCGACGAGCTTGGCGTATTTTCCACCCGCGATGCCGTTGGCTATAAGGGCCGCTCCCATCGCCACATCTTTAGCCCTGCTTGCGAAGACGTTGGCAGGCCTCCTGCACCTGATTCCAAGTCTCCTCTCCACCATGGCTATTATCTCCTCCCTCAGCTCAGCGACGCGTGAAATCCTTCCCGTTATGATTACCTCGTAGGGCTTCACATCCATAACGGCCGTCAAAGCCGCGACAGCCTTGACAACACCCTCCAGAAACAAAGTCCAGCCATCCTTGTATACACCATGTCTGCGTAGCGTAAACTCCTCAAGAGATTCTTGAAAGCCGTTTGAAAGGTAGGCGACGCCGCCTTCGAACAGCCTTTTCTTGCTGAAGTCCCCGAGCAGGTATGCAAGCTCGCCGTCCATCATCCCCAGCGCGAGGAAACCGGGCCCTGGGAAAATTGTTCCACCTATGCCGTCAACTATGTTGCCGTTCTCAACAGCTATGGCTGCGTTGTACCCGAGCCCCATCTCCAGACATATCAACCGCGTCCCGTCATAGTTTATGCCGAGCTTCTTCGCCTGGTCCCATACCGCGTAGGCGGTCACACATGTTTTGTCAGCCGTCCCCATGTCAATCTTGTTAAACTTCCTGTACGACGGTACTGTTGGAAGCTGGATTACCCCCGGCACAGTGAACGCGTTCAAACCTTCAGCCCGCATCATCCGCAACAACCGCCTCACCCCTGAAAGAACCGGGATTTCCGTCTCAGCTTTCTTCTCAAGAGTTGTAAGCGCCAAGTCGTCCTCAGTCAGGTCTGAAATTTTTTTGAACTCGAGGCCGTAGCCTGAAGGTCCTACGACGACATCGGGAGAGACAGATTTGACCAAACTCATCACACGGGCCGTATCCTCAGCCACCAAGCTCGACGGGATGGTTTCATCAAGCACGATCCTGTCGACATCGTCCTCGATACAGCAGAAGTCAAAGTTGCCTGTTCCGGGGTCTATGCCCAGGGCACGCATGCATGTAAGAAAATGGTTGTTGTTTTTAATGTTTGAGCCGTAGGGGAGCGTAACCCTCGTCGACAAAAGTTGTGTAAAGGCTTGTTTTGCTGTGGTGTCTATCAAGATGCCGTATACGATTAAAGCCGTCGAGAAAACTAGCGGTAGGCCGTAGGCCGCCGATCTTCGACTCACCCCCAGTTATGCCCCCAGAGCGTTCCCCTGCCTGACGAGGGGTAAACACCGTAACCAAGAGCAGCCGAAACGACGCCAACCAGAAAGGCTTAGGCGTGCACCTTTCCAGGACATGAGCCACGTTTAATGGTTTTTATGCTGAATATAGGTATAAACTTATCACATTAATATTGCTTTATTATAATCATAAATATACCCTCAAACTTCGTTGTTCTATGACCCCGGGGTTGAGGCTTGAGAAGACGTCCCAGAAAAGGTATGTCCTCGATGTCAGAGGTTACACATGCCCATATCCGCAGATTTTGCTGGCCAAAGCCCTGAAGCAGGTCGAGAGGGACGCGGTGTTAGAGGTTTTGACCGACAACCCGCCCTCCCTCGACACTTTACCCAGGTCCATCAGAAACAGCCGTCAGGAGTACTTGGGGACTGAAAACGTTGCTCCCGGCCTCTGGAAGATAACAGCCAAGAAGGTTACAGACTAGTAGTTTAACAGCAGACGTTGGATTACGTTCGGGTCGGTCACGCCTTCCTCGATGTTCTTCGCTATCGTGGCCAGGTTTTTCACTTCAGCCTCCTTAAGAATCACGTATGAGATGAGAACCGCTTGCTTGAAGGGTGTTTTGTAGAAGCTTTTGCTGGCATACCGTAGCTTATTCCTTTTAACGTTTTCCTCGATCTGCGCAGCCAGCGTCGACGGAGAACCTTCGAGGCTTATTTTGGAGAGGAACTCGGGCTTCGGCAGGTCTTCCAGGGCTTTCCCTAGGTCTTCAGCCGTCAGAAGGATGTCTAAAGCCTCTCGGCCTATCATGATGGTCTGCGACGGGAGGAAGTCCTTGGCCTGAACTGGCATAAGGCCCCAAACCCTCGACCTCAAGACAGTCGTCAAAGCGTAGCCGTCCACATCCATGGAAACAAACGGCGTCATCTCCTTCCTCTGTGAAGCTGGAGTTTCCCTGTATGCATGGAGAAGACCTTCCAAATACATTTTGTCAACGACCGCGTCGACGGCTGAGTAGTCTCTCTTCGTCTCCCACAAATTAATGGCTGTTGACACAGCTGAGGCTAGCTCCGTCTTCGTAAATTCTTTGACGGCTTCCGTCAGGGTTTTCGCCCCCAGCGCCCGAAGAGCTTGGTCTCTAACCCCGAGTAAGGTTTCGGCATACAGGTCTATCGATTTCATGATATCGTCGACCGGCTTCCCCAACGCCTTTCCCTTGAGAATGGTTTTAACGTTAGAATACACATAACGCATGAAATATTGTCTTAGCAGTTGAGGTGTGAGAGACGTCTCAGCAAGGCTGTGATGTTCCGTTATAAGATGTCTCCAGAAAGCTTTCTCCAGCTCTATGGCCGTGTATGGTTTCTGCAGCTGGCCTAGATAAGGTCCGTAGGGAGAGGCTCTCAGCCGTTCCACAAACTCTGTCAAGCTTTTGGAGTCGGCCAGCTCTTCTATGACTGGGAACGGCAGAAGCTGCGACCTCAGCGCATATGCTTTGGCGACAGCGTAAACAGGGTCTCCCGTCAGCTTCACCAAGGCGTAGAATGACTGGACAGCCTGTCTATAACGTTATTTTCCCCTGAGGATAGCGTCCAACACAAGCTTTTCAGCTTCAGCACGCATTTCGTCCGCCTTTTTACGCACCGCGTTCGCCTCCCACACCCCCTTTGCCAATATCTCCTTGGCGGCTTCCTCTGCCATCGAAACCTCCTCGGAGTACAGCCTGTCCTCGTTCGCCTTAGCTTGCTCTAGAATCCGAGCCTTGAGCTTCTCCGCTTCCTTTGAAGCCAGGTCTATAAGCTCCTTTCTGTAGAATTTCGCTATTTCGTACAGTTCATCCAGTTTGTTCTCGACTTTAGTCAAGTGTTCGACTGCTTGCTCTATCTTGGAGACCATGCTGGATGTTTCTAAAACCTGATAATAACCTTAATTGCTTGCAGGTTTATGCTGAGTTGGATGACGGACCTGGCCGACAGGGTCTTGAATGTTTTGAAGAAGCTTAGGGACCCTGTCTCAGGGGCGCCAGCCCTGTTCATCGACTCGGTCGTAGACGTGCAAGACTTGGGAGACGGGGTTGTCCGCATAACTCTCATGTGCAAAGACCCGCATTCGCCCAACATCATAACTTATGCCGAAGCAGCTAAAACCCTTGCCAGCCGTTGTGAAGGCGTCAAGAAGGTCGTCATCGAAGTAAGAAACCATGTTCTCGCAGACTTCGTGAACCTGAAGCTTAACCTGTAGGAGCATCGCCATGTCCAAACTTGGCATGAAAACTTCTGACGATTTCCTCCACCGAGGGCTTTCTCCGCCTTTTGCCTCGTACTGTGTAGCCGCCGACGATTTCGAAAGCTTTTTCGACAGCGGCGTCAGCCTCGCCATACTCGTGTTTGTTCCAGCCTTTGAAATGCCTGTAAAAACCGGGACGCGTATCATCTATGCTGAAAGAATCCAAGCTGCTCGGGTCTATGCATACGCACACTCTGTCCAGCGCTTTATGCAGGGAGAGAGGGCTTGTGAAGACTCTAGCAGAGTCTACCTTGTTTTCTATCAAAACGTGCGGCCTCCTACCAACGCGCTTTAACACGTACTCGGTCAAGGCGTAGGCTGCGTCCATCGGCGGTATTCTCGCTAGCAGCTCTTGGCTGAATGCTTTGTCGTTCACGTGGATGTGGACTCCCTCGCCGCTCCACTTGACTATTATCGACTTGCAGATGCCAAGCCTGTTAAGCTCCATGATTATTTCTTCAGCAGCCTGTATTGCGTTCGTCCAGCTTGACGACGGCAGAAGGTCGATGTCCCATGAAGCCATCGTCGAAACTATCCTCAAAGGATAGCCTGCGCCCCAAACGTATCTGTGGATCGTTGCGTAGAATGAACGTGGTTTTAGCTGTCTGAGAATCATCTCAACATCTGAGACGGTCTCTATTCTAAGAAATCTTCGCGTGTTCTGATGGTACCTGTGCATTCCGTCGGCGCTGAAAACCGCTACCCAGCGACCTGCGGAAAATCTCGCTATCTCATGCAAAACTTCGGTGTTCGAATAATGTTTAAGCACGAGGTCGTCGACGGCCATTTCTATTGAACCTCCTCCTCTTTCTTCTTTTTCGCGGACATTATCTTCCTCGTCACCTCAGGTGGAAGCGCGAAATCTTCACGTGTTATGTGAGCGGGGCTTTTGACGACAAGCCCCTTATCCGGAATTATTTCGATGCCGTGTATCACCGTGCTGTGGTTTGTTTGTCTCATTTTCTCGATGAGAACATATCTTTGGAGGACGCCGTTTCTGATGATTCTCCTGAACCTTATTATCCCGTCGGCAACATGTTCTATCCCCCATCCAAACGCTTCGGACGTTGTTATCGCGTATTGGCTGACCGCAAGCGTTGTGAAATCCCATTTTGCCAAAACTTTTTTGACGGTGTAGCTTAGACGTCTCGCCATCACTGGCCTGTCAAGCCAAAAGGCGGACATCGAGTCGACGACAAGCCTGGCCCTGCCATAGCCCAGCTCCTTCTTAGCGGATATCACCATTTCCAACAGTTGTTCGACGTCCAACGCCTTCAGCGACCAGCGTTCATCCAAGCCCATCAACGCATCGATGATAATCAGCCTATTCTCTTCCATTGGCTTTTTCAAGTTCATTCCGAGCATCTGGGCTTGAGTGACAATTGAGCTGCGCGACTCTTCAGTCGTCACGTACACGCACTTGTCTCCCTCTTCAATCCCTTTAGCTATGAAATGTATCGACAGGATTGTTTTTCCACAGCCGGGCTCGCCTGTGACAGCTACGAAGAAGCCTCTTGGGATGCCTCCCTGCAGCAGCTTATCTATTCCTTCGACGCCCGTGGAAAGCCTTTCCACCATCCCACGTCAGTTCAACATTCAAGTATAAAAAGAAGCGGTCGCGTAAGACACCTTTTTTACTTAGCAGTTTCGTGCAGTTACGTGGCGGTGAACACGAATCTCTTCGGTGAGCGGGTTGTTCTGATGATTCCTGGACCAACTGAGCTGCATCCTGCGGTGCAGAGAGTGCTTTCCACACCGATAGTGGCTCATTACGGCCCCGACTGGCTTCCCGTGTATGAGGAAGCCTTGAAGCTTGCTGCGTCGATCTTCAAAACAAACAGCGAGGTGTTCATGATGCCTACGCCTGGGACCGTCGCCCTCGAAACAGGCGTCATCAGCCTGCTAGAGCCAGGTGAGAAAGCGGTTGCAGTTGTAAACGGGTTTTTCAGCGAGAGGCTTGCGGAGATAGGAGACCATGTCGGCGTTAACGTTGTGAGGGTCAACGCGAGGGAGGGTGAGACGGTGTCTCCCGACAAGCTTGATGAGGTGTTAAAGGCCAACGCCGACGCTAAGGCTGTTCTCGCCGTTCAGAACGAGACTTCGAC
>JAWBJZ010000018.1:7515-29634 GCA_038832005.1 Candidatus Caldarchaeum sp. | reverse complement strand
GAGAAGGTTGACTCAGCCATCCATCTATAGCCGTAACTCTTATCAGACCCCCACCTCCTATAATCCATCTGCTATACTATAGCCTTCCTCTGGATCTGGGTACAGAGTTACTCCTAACCCTAATCCCTGGGTCGATCTTTCTCCATTCCAAGTAGTTGAAGCTGGCTCTAGTATCATATCCCCTGTCCCCAAGGACTCCTACTACCCTACATCTCTGCATAGCCTCATCTACCAGCGGTTTAAGCATCCTTGAATCCATCACCTTTTAGCGATACTATCTTCCTCCTCATCTTAGGCCCGTACAACTCCCTCATCCACTATTATGCACCTTCACTCCAGTGGCATCCACCGCTAATACGACTCCCCCACCACAGTCCCCAACCGTCTCATCTATAGAAGGCCTAAGCCTACAACCCCTCTCCCATATTAAGCCTCTTAACCCTCTTGGACAGAGCTCTCACTATGCCTGTAACCAACCCTAACGAAATGCTTCATGTCGACTAGGCGTCCTATGAAGCTGTCTGGACACCGGTATGGTGCGCCTACCTTGCCGTCGTTCATCGATTCGAGCTCCTCCATCTATCCAGGACATCGAACGAGAATAGGATCTCCGCCCTCCTCACCAAAGCTTCGTTGTAGACAGCCCAGCCCCTCCTAGCCTTGGACGGCATAGGATAAGGCGTATTAAGTCAGGCCATAAGAATTATCCAACACATCATCCCGGCATAGCCCTCAACACATGCTCACACAGAACAATGTCCCTTTTGATCCAACACCACACAAGGAAGTATATACAATATATATGATATAGCGGGGGGTGGACTCGAACCACCGATCTCCGGGTTATGAGCCCGGCGGGTTAAACCTGGCTACCCTACCCCGCTGTTTTCCCATTCGATTGTTGTTGCTCGGCTTTAATTATACCTTTTCGGATGGTTTTTTAACGGTTATTAGTTCTGCTTTCTTCCTTGGTGTATGGTTTTGTTTTTCGGGGCGGTGGTTCCGCGATATGATGTGGATGTCAGGAGGGTTGTTGACTTGGCTGTGTTGTTTGAGGGGTTGGGTTTTTCGTCTCTCTGGGTCACAGACCATCTTCAGCCGAGCAGGGCTTCTACCGTTCTTGAATCCTGGACACTGTTGTCGGCTTTAGCCCCCGCCACCGACGCCAGGCTTGGAACATGCGTCCTCTGCGCCTGCTACAGGCATCCGGCCCTGCTGGCTAAGATGGCTGCCACGCTGGATGTCTTGAGTGGTGGAAGGCTTGAGCTCGGATTGGGCCTTGGCTCCGAGCCTCAGGACGCGGAGCTCAATGCCCTGGGAATGGAGCGTTGGGCTGTCGAGGAAAGGGTTGAGAGGTTTCGAGAATACGTGGAGGTTGTCCGCCTCCTGATGACTGGAAAGCATACCGTAGACTACGGCGGAAGGTTCTACAAACTGTTTAAAGCTGTCTGCAACACGCCCACCTTGCAAAAGCCGTCACCACCCATCTGGGTTGGCGGGAGAAAAAAGAAGATTGCGGGGGTTGCGGCTGAGCTGGGCGTTGGATGGAACTTTTACGGCGAAGCCTTAGACGAGTGCGAGAACGTCGTAAAGTTCTATGACGAAAAATGCAAGCAGTTGGGCCGAAAACCTGTCAAATCTGTTTTCACGAACATAGTGGTCTACAACTCCGACTCGGACAGGGCAGAGAAGATGAAAAAGCTCGGAAGCTACAGCTCCGCTGAGCAGGCGCTGAGAAGAACATTCACGCTCATCCACGGAAAGCCCGACGAAGTGGTCAAACAAGTTGAGCAGCTTCAGAACCTCGGCGTCGGCCTAATCATCGTCCGGGACATGGACCTAGAGGCCTCAAGCATCAAGGTCTTCGCAAAAGAGGTCATGCCCTCGTTCTTGTGACACACCGTTTATTACAAGGCATGAGAAACGTTAAACATGAAATCCTACTCAGAAACCGTTGTCTTAAACACTAAATCAAGAATCGAGCTTAACGATGTTTCCGATAGGGTTGAGAGGGTTGTCGCGGCTTCGGGTGTCAGAAACGGGTTGGTGAACGTTTTCAGCATGCACACCACGCTGGGGCTATATCTTAACGAGAACGAGCCGAACCTTAGACGCGATGTTCTCGAGTTTCTTGAGAAGCTGGTTCCGCAGGGCCGCGGCTACCACCACGACACAATAGACCCAACAGCCAACACCTTCTCACATCTGCGGTCGATACTTCTTTCGCCTGTTGTGACGCTTCCCGTGGAAAACGGCAGAGTCGTGAGGGGGACTTGGCAGTCGATTATCGCAGCCGAGTTCGACGGACCTCGGACGCGGAAGCTTTACGTACAAGTTTTAGGCGAATGACTGCCTCAGTCCACGTAGTCTCTTCCGATAAGCTCTCTTGCAACGATAAGCCGTAGGATGTTTTCAGCTCCCTCGGCTCCGACGACGTAGCTGAAGGCGGCGAGCCAGGCCCTGAATATCGGCGTCTCCTTGAAATAGGATGCTCCGCCGTGGATTTTCATCACCTCTTCGCCTATGTCGACGGCTAGTGAAGCGCATTTGAGCTTGGACATCGCGCCGGCCATGGCGACGTCGGCGAGAGTTGCTGCCTTTTCCCTATAGTATCTGTCGGCCGTCCAAGCGGCCTTGTAGCTGAGCAGTTTGGCAGCCTCCAGCTCGGTCGCAAAATCCGCCAGCTTGAAGCTCACGCCCTGGTAGGAGGCTATTGGCTTGCCGAAAACCCTCCTCGTCCTAACCCAATCCAAAGCTCTTTCCAAAAGCCATCTTGCGCAGCCTACGCAGACAGCTCCTATGATTGTGCGGGCGAGGTTGAACCCTTCCATTGCGATTTTGAAGCCCGAGTTCACTTCGCCAACTCTGTAGATGTCGTCGACGAGGACGTTGTCTATCGTGATTACGGATGTGTCAAGCCCTCTCCTGGCAAACTCCGTCCAAGGCTTGTAGGAGATGTTGTTAGCTCTGACGCCGTTTTTCTTCATCAACAGCATGAAGTTTGTGATGGTGCGGTGTCTTAGGGCTGGGTCTCCCGTTCTCGCTATCAGGAACCATCCGCCTCCCCAAGGCATCCTATCTATAATCGAAGGCAGCGAAACCATAGATTTCTCACCCGATATTCTCCAGGTTTTGTCGTCAACTTTGACGGCTTGGCATTTGACGGCCGCTACGTCGCTGCCTCCGTGTGCTTCCGTGCTGGCTATCCCTATCGCCGCCTCCCCTCTAGCAACCCTCGGGAGAACCTCGCGTTTAGCATCCTCGAACCCGTACAATTGTATGATGTAAGGCCATGAGCACTGCAGAACATACATGACGGCGATGGAGAGTGCGGGACCGTGGTAGGCAAGCTCCTCCGCCGCTATCGCTGCCTCCAGAAACGACCCTTCCTGCCCGCCGTAATCAGACGACAGCGTCATACCCATCAAGCCAACCTCAGCCATCTTCTCGATGACAAACCTGTCGATCTCGCCCTTCTCATCTATGTCAACCCAGCGAGGCTCTATCACCCGTTTACAAAACTCCGAGACCTTATCGCGTAGAAGCTCCTGCTCATAGCTCAGCCGGAAATCCATGTAAAAACCCGTGACACCCATCTTATTTGTTTAATCATGGCTGCTCTATAATTATTTTTATGTAGCTGACTCTTCTCGGACGGCCGTTCATGCTGAACTCCTCGCTCCAGATCGAGATGTTTTTGACCTTGATGTCTTTTTTGAAAGAGTTGCGGAGCATCTCGACCGTGTCCACGCATAACGGGATGTTGCGCCCTCTGGCCACAAGCTCCACTTCCTTACAACCCCTGTTGAGCAACGTTATCGAGGCTGTCACATATCTGAAGACTGGTTTCCGCCCTACTATGACGAGACGCGACCTAGCCGGGGCTGCAGCCATTTTGAAATTGATTAACATGGCACGCTAATAACCTTTGTTGAAGTGGAGGGCTGAAAGCATTCGGTGTGGCGGGAGAAGAACTGCCTGCTTCACTGGATTATTTTGCAAGGTCTATGTGTACCTTGCTTCCCAATCGTATCCCGTGTTTTTCGGCGAAGCCTGCGTTGACTTCGACGACGTATAAAGCGTCTTCAGAGGGCTGGTATGACGGGCAGGGGCCGTTGGCGGGACATGGCGGGGCGTTTTCCACGATGTGAACAACCCTTCCATCCTCGCTAACCCAGATTATGTCGAGGGGGAATCGCATCCTGTACATCCAGAAAGCATATTTCCCGGGGTTTTCGAAGACAAACAACATTCCGCGGCCGTCGGGAAGCATGTCCCTGTCGGAGAGTCCTCGGGAGCGTTCCCAAGGAGTGTCCGCTACCTCGACGAAGACCTCTACGTCTCCGAACAGAACCCTCGGCCCCCGATATGCTTTGCCCGTGGATGTCGTCTGCGTGCTTGAAATCGTCTCCGACCGCGTGGAGAGGTTTGACGTAGAGCTGGGTTGAAGCCAGAGCGCTACCGCGGCGGCGAATAAAACGAAAAGAACGGCTAGGTTTCTGAACGTGAAGAAACCCGTCACGTTCACGCCAGTCTTGCCGAGACTTTTATCTCGACGTTTCCCTTCAGAGCTTTGGAGACGGGGCATCCGTTTCCAGCGGCCTCGGCGGCCTTGTTGAAAGAGTCTCGGTCCATTCCGGGCACCGTGCCCACGACCGTTATGTTTACCTGCGTTATTCTGAAGCCTTCATCGGTTTTTGCGAAGGTTGCTTCGGCGGTCACCTCGAGCTTTGTCGCGGGCTTGCCTTCTTTGGCGAGTATGTTTGAGAGCGCCATGGCGAAACAGCTGGCGTGGGCGGCTGCAAGAAGCTCCTCAGGGCTTGTCATCCCCGCGACCTTGGATGAGCGGGCGGCCCATGTCACCGCAGTTGACGGAAAAGCACCGCTTCCAAAGCTCACGTTTCCCTTGCCGTGGAAAAGGTCTCCCTCCCAGACGGTTTTCGCCGTGCTTACTACAGCTGACATGAGCTCAGCCGAGCCTTCTGCTTTATTACCTTTACGCTATGACACAGCTCGACCAGCCACAGTCTAAGCATTTCTGACATCCTTCTTGGAAAACGACGTGAACCGACCCGCAGGCCGGGCATGTCGTCGGCGTCGACGGAGCGCTCGGAATCGTTTCAACCTTATGCTCTACATCGACTCCGAGCGACTTGAGCAGCTCGAGGGTTTTGTTGTTAGTTGCCGCAGCATATGCCCTCCGCTTGTGCGTTGGGGTGACGAGAACCTGGGCCGTTTTTGAACCATCTCTGTAAACAGTCACCCCCTTCAGCCCCAGCCGATGGGCTGCGATGAAGGCTTTGAGCACATCCTCAACCGAAACCCATGAAGGCATGTTAATGGTTTTGCTGACCGATGCGTCAACCCACTGCTGAATCTCATGCTGTGCCCTGAGATGGTCCCACCATGGTATGTCTAAAGCCGTCACGAAGACATTCCGCCATTCGGCGGGGAGGGTTTCCAGACCTTGCACAGACCCTCCGTTCTCCGAAACCATCTTCAAAACAGCTTCCTTTGGAGCTGCCGGCGATCCCAGCATCCGTTCAAACTCCACGTCAACATAGTAGAACACGCCGGCCGACACCTCTTTTCTGTATACCAACGCGAACTGAGGCTCAAGCCCTGACGAAACGTCAGCGAGCATCGAGACGCTGCCGGTGGGTGCTACGGTGAGCAGGTGGCTGTTTCTCATCCCCTTGGAGGCTTTCTCAGCCAAAGCATTCCAGTCAAGCCTGCTTTTACCGTTCTCAAACCCTTGAAACGGAAGTTTTCCCTTCGCCCAACCCGACCTGTGGAAGTCTGGGAAAGAGCCTCTCTCCGCGGCTAGCTTAGCCGATGTTTCTACGGCTTTGTAGGCTATGAACTCCATCACACGCGACATTGTCTCGAACCCTTCCTCGCTGTTGTATGGAATTCTGAGCGCGTAAAGCATGTCTGCGAGCCCCATTATCCCGAGTCCAACTCGCCTCGTCTTCAAAGTCATCTCCTCGATCTCTTTTGTGGGATGCTTCGTCAAGTCCACCACGTTGTCGAGAAAACGAACCGCAGCCTCGACTGTTTTTCCCAGCTTTTCCCAGTCTATCGCACGTTTCTCGCTGTCCAGATGCTCGTACAGGTTGACGCTTCCGAGGTTGCATGATTCATGGGGGTAAAGAGGCTGCTCGCCGCAAGGGTTTACACAGTTTATCTCGCCGTAGATTTCCCTGAGAGGATTCAGCCTGTTTATGTTGTCGTGGTATAGCAGTCCAGGGTCGGCTGCACGCCATGCGTTTTCGGCCGCCAGCCGCAGCAGCTTCATCGGGTCAACCAGCTTCCAAACAGAACCGTCTCGAGGGTTGACGAGAGGGTAAGGTTCGCCGCTTTCATGATGCCGCCAAAAATCTCCCTTAACCATGACGGATATGTTGAAGTTTTCAAACTGTCCGGGCGACTGTTTCGAGGCTATAAACTTTTCCACGTCTGGATGGCTTATGTCGAGCACGCCTATGTTAGCCCCCCTTCTTCTGCCACCCTGTTTAACAACGTCGGTAACCGTGTCGATAATACGCATGAAGGAGACAGGTCCTGAGGCAACCCCACCCGTTGAGGCTACAACGTCTCCCTCAGGCCTTAGCTTAGAGTAGTTTATCCCAACACCGCCGCCCGACTTGAAGATCAACGCCGCCTCCTTCGCCGACTCCATTATGGATATTATGTCGTCGTCAACGTCTAACACGAAGCAGGCGCTTAGCTGGCCCAAGACGGTGCCGGCGTTGAAAAGCGTTGGGCTGTTGGGCAGAAAACGTTTGTCAACCATCATGTCATAGTACTGTCTGTAATTTGTATAGAAGGCATGCGGGTTTGCTTGGAGATATTCGACGACTTCTTTCAACGGCTTCCTCATACAGCCCCGCTTGTTGAGCCTGTTGTACAGCGCGGCAAGTCTCTCGAGATGGTGAATGTTCCACCTAACTTCAAGCTCGTTGGAGCTGGGGCCGAGACCCAGCCGGCCCTCTAGCGCCGCCAAATCTATCTCCTCTTCCGGCGATGGTTGCTGGCTGGCGGTCAGGTCGAAGAAGAGAGGGTTGTACAGTATGTCTGCTATGACTATCAAGGCAGCGGTCCGCTGGAACATTTGCTTCGGCCTCTCGAGAAGCCTGCCCTGACCATCTCTGAGAAGATATCGTGACGCCATGAGTCTAATCGCGTTTACGGAGAAACGTTTGTCAACCTCATCCACAACGTCCGAGCCGAGGATTCTCTTCTTCTCCTCACGTATTCTCGTGCGTTCATGCCTGTATAGGATGTATGCTTTCGCAACCTCTTTCAACCCATGGTCCATCAAGCTAGATTCAACAACATCCTGTATCTCCTCGACATGAGGGATTTTCTCAGCGCCAAATTTTTCAGCAAGCCTCTGAACAACAGTGTCAACAACCTTTCCCAGCTTTCTCTCGTCAACAATCCCTTGGGAGGCCATGGCTTTCCTAACGGCCTCCCTTATCCTCGACACGTCAAAGTCAACAACTCTCCCGTCACGCTTCACAACCTTAAGCGGCGCACGCATTGCAGGCCTATCCAATACATCATGCTTCGCGGATAATAATATTGTCTGTTTTCACGCAAATGTTTGAAAAACACTTAATAGTGCGTGAACGAAACCTGCCAGCGATGAACAGGCGGCTTCTTCTGTTAGTTGCTGCGGCGGTTGTTGCTGTTGCGGCTGGTGCTTTCGCCGCATATACCATGAGAACCCTTTCCTCAGGTTATAAGCCGCCGATTGAAATACCTGGAGAAAAGGTTCTGCCAGACTTCAGGCTGACAGACCAGAACGGACAGCCTTTCACCCTCTCATCTATACGTGGGAAAAAAGCCGTTTTGATCTATTTCGGATACACACACTGTCCAGATGTTTGTCCAGCCGTGCTGTCGAAGTTTTCCAAAACGATTTCTACGCTGGGTTCGAAGGCTGACAACGTTGCCTTCCTGTTTGTGACTGTGGACCCTGAAAGGGATACGCCTTCAGCCTTGAAAAAATACCTCTCATATTTCTCGGATAAGATATTGGGGCTGACGGGAAGCGCTGAAGAGGTCGCCAACGTCCTCAAACTCTACAACATCTACGCCTACAAACACCCGCCCGACGAGAAAGGCAACTATCTAGTCGACCATTACGCCCTCGTGTTAGGGGCTGACCGAAATCACGTCCTGAGAATAGGTCTGACTTTTGAGATGCCTGCGGACGAGTATGTGGAGGCTGTCAAATGGCTGTTGTCAAAGTGATAAACCGAGCCGAAGCCTACGCTGCAGCTGTTCTCATAACCATATCCTACATGATTTTCTACATGTTTTTCACCGGCGCTGCCCAGTACATCCAGACAGCTAGGCTAGGCATACGTGAGACACGTTTAATTCTCACCGAGGTCCAGACACAGCTTTACAGTGGTCCATTAATCCAAGTCGTCGGCGACGGCTTCATCCTCAACATAAGAGTTTACCCCCTTCTCATCGGGTTAGTAGTTTCATCGCTCGTCGGCTTGAACGGAACGCTGCTCTGGCTGATTTACCGCAGAAGGCTTATGAGAGCTTGTTTGCTCGGCGGCGCGTGGGGAGGGGTTGGAGGCGTAATCGCCAGCATAGCCAGCTTCGGATATGTATGCTGCGGATGGCCAGCCTCACTCGCATTGTTCGGACTAAGCATAGTAGCAAGCCTCAGCCCCTACCTTACAACAGCCGCCATCATCCTGCTCGCAGCCAACGGCTACACGCTCCACAGAAGACTAAACATCATCCATAAAATCAAAACAACAAATATATAGCGTGACATAGTAACCTCAAAAACAGGGCCCGCGGTAGCTCAGCCTGGTAGAGCGCCCGGCTGTAGCGGCCAGCCGAAGGCTGCGCCGAACCCAGCCAACCAGGCTACATGGAAACCGGGTGGTCGGCGGTTCAAATCCGCCCCGCGGGACTGAAAACCCTATCCTGCGTGCGGTTGATAACCCATTTTCCCGACAATGAAACGCATGTCGCTACTGTACTCGAATGTATGAGCTGGGTGGAGCTATGTTTTTGAAGACGGTGGGGTGAATTATCTCGGCGAGTATCTCTGCTGCTTCGGATATGCTGGGGCCGTGTCTGCTGAAATACCGTCCGGCCTCCACCGCATAAACCCAGCCTCGGCCTACCGCTTGGGTGGATGATAGCTGGCCTTTCGCCAAAGCCGCACGCATGTCCTCCTGCGCTCGGCGGAGGCTGAAGCCGCATGGAGCGGCTATGATTATCTCGGGATCGTATGCGATTATGTCGTCGTAGCTGACGCGTCTGCTGTGAACGCCTTTCGTCCCATAGTCTTGGCCTCCCGCTATCTCCACGAGCTCTGGAACCCAGTGTCCGCTGCAGTAAGGAGGCTCGATCCACTCCATAAAGAAAACCCTCGGCCTGTCCAGCCCGAGTGTACGCTCGACTATGCGTTCAAGCCTTTCTTCTATCTGGCTGACGACCTCCAAGGCCTCGCGCTCCCGTCCAACCGCCTTGCCGATCGCGACGATGTCGGCGAGGATCTCCGTGACAGACCTCGGGCTCACCTCTATTACTTTTGCGAGCCTTCTGATGTCTGCGTCAAAGTCTTTCGGTGTGACGGCGCATACGTCGCAGACTCCCTGAACTATTATGAGGTCGGGTTTGAGGTTTTTGATGGCTTCCCAGCGCACGTTGTAAAGGCTTTCGCCCCGTCGTGAGTATTCGCGGACAAGCATATCTATCTTGTCTTCAGGCATGTTGGAAGTGTCGAGTGCAGGTGTGACGACAACCTCCTTAGTTCCTGCGTCAGCCGGTAGGTCGCATGCGTAGGTCACGCCAACGACCTCGTCTCCCGCACCAAGCCTGTATAATGTTTCTGTGGCGCTGGGAACCAGCGAAACAATACGCATGATGTAATGTCTTTCTTTAACCTGATAAATTTTACGCACTCTAACAAAGACGTTGGCTCGTCTAGGTTTGATTACACGGTTTGTTTCAGCGGTTTGCTACGAGGTCCTGAAAACAGAACCTTCCATCCCGAACTACTTTCTCCCCGAGTGTGCACTCGACAGGTTTTGAAAACAACGGGCCGGAGTAGACGAAGGTGTGGAATTCGCCGTTTTCTCCGCATGGGTCGCAGTCGGCAGGTATGTCGTTGAGAAAGCTCATGTCGTATTCCCTGCCCACGTATGTTTCGGGCAGCTTCTGCAAGTCGACGACAACTATCTTTGCTTTGTAGCCGAGTTGGAGGAAGGTTCGGGCAAGCTCTTTCGTCGGCCTACCCCACAGCGGGAAAAGACCATTCATACCCATGGCCTCGAGATTTTTCTCACGATATCTTCTCACGTCTTCGAGGAAGATGTCGCCGAAAGCGATAGACTTGACGCCCTTGCTTTTCAGGTCTATGCACACTTGCTTCATCACCGATTCGTAGACCTCGTTGCTGCAGTTGGGCGGTATGATGGCCTTGAATAACGGGAGCCCGAGACTGTGGGCTTGCTCCACCACCAGCTCCTCGCGGACGCCGTGCATGCTGACCCGTTTGTAGCCTTCTGTGACAGTGCACAGCAGGCCTACAATTTCATACCCGGCTTGATGGAGAAAGTGCAGCGTCATGGTACTGTCTTTGCCGCTGCTCCATGAAACCACTGTCTTCAACCTGGAATGACGTTTCTTCCCACGGTTATATGTCTGGAGATTTTTCGCAAGAATGTTTGTTTGGATAATGTTTATTAAAAAGATGGATGGATTATCCATCCACCATGATGCCACGCAGCCTCTCCCTAAAGATATTCACACCACTCTTGATCTTGTTCCTCGCTGCCGGGTTTGCTGGAGGTTTTTTGCTAAGGGGTTCAACACCTGCCACGGTTACGGAGACAGTTGTCCGAACGCATCATGAAACTGTCACGACATCTCTCGTCAAGGTTGAAATGACGCCTCAGACGGTGACGTTGTCGGCTACAACCACTCAGACGGTCATAAAACAGTCTGAAGAACCGCCTGTCAAGTATGCCAAGTTTTTCGGCTTGACACGCGGTGATAGCTATGTTCTTTTGCGTGACTCTCACAACAGAACAGTTCTCGCCGTTCCGAGGGGCATGCCTGTCCCTGCCATCAAGGCCGACGTAATCGTCAGAACTCCTGTCGAGAGGGCGGTGTTGATGTCTGCTACGCACGTGGCTTTGGTTGAGCGGCTGCGGGAGTTTGACCCAGAGCTGTGGAAGAAGGTCGTCGGAATAATGTGGGGACAGAGCTACGAGTGGTACTTTCCAGAGGTTGAGAGGCTTCTGAAATCAGGCGTGATAAAGGATGTGGGGGCCTCGTGGTCGCCTGATTACGAGCAAATCGTCGCCCTTAACCCCGACCTCGTCATAATCTACACTTATCCCGGAGACCCTGTTGCTTCAAAGCTCGAGGAGCTCAAAATCCCATATGTAGTAAACAACGAGTACATGGAAAACCATCCGCTCGGGAGGTTTGAATGGATAAAGTTCGTGGGAGTGTTCTTCGGGCTGGGGAAGGAAGCCGACATGGTTTTCAAGTTCGTTGAACATAGCTACTGGATGACGGCGGAAAGAGTGAACAACCTCGTCAAAAAAATGGGTGTTCCGACGCCGAAGGTTGTTTGGTTTTCGGTTTTTCGCGGCACGGTATACGTTGCCGGCGGAAAAAGCTATGTTGCCGAGTCGCTTCGACATCTCGGCGCCGTGTATGCTTTTGGGGACCTTGACAAAACGGGTTCTGCAACAGTCACCGTGGAGGAGCTCGTCAGAAGAGCATCAGACGCGGACGTACTCATCATCTCGACAAATTTAATCACGTCGAAACAGGACTTGCTCAAGGAAATTCCCCAGCTCGCCGAATCAAAAGCATTCCGTCAAAACAGGCTTTACCGCTACAACTCAAACATCTTCCAGCTAGGCTATTATGCGGCTGAGGAGCTGTTCAGAGAGCTTGCAGCCACACTGTATCCCGGCTACCTCAGCTATCACGAGCCGTACGACTTTTTCGTGAAACTGAGTTGACTGCCATGCGGTTAGGTGCTTTCCCCCTGCTCATCTCCCTGCTACTCGTCTCGTTCTTCTCATCCCTTATTCTGGGCAGCATCCGATACCCAGTTTATACAATTCTGATGCACGTGCTGGGCCTGGATCATGATTTTTCTCTTCTGAACGTTATCGTTGACATCAGGCTTGTGAGAACTGTGGCGGCCGTGTTGACGGGAGCCTCGCTCGGCGTAGCCGGATGTATCTTGCAATCGCTTTTCAGAAATCCTTTAGCCGACCCCTTCGTCCTCGGAATCTCCTCAGGCTCCACTCTCGTAATAGCCGTCGCCCTAGTCCTCGGCACGGGATTCGGAATAATGCAAGCCTACGACCCATACAGCCTCTACATAGCCGGCTCGCTTGGAGCTCTGCTCACCTCGCTTGTCGTCATAGGCCTCTCATCCGTTACCAGAACCGCTATAGGCCTCGTTCTAGCGGGAGTCGTGCTAGGTTATCTTAACGCGGGCGTAACCACGCTCATCATAACCATGTCTGACGTTGAGACTATGAGGGCGTTTAGCTTCTGGACGTTGGGAAGTTTTTCCGCCGCGAAAAAAAACATAGTCGAACCCGTGTTGCCATTCATGCTCGCTGGGTTTGTCGCCTCGTTTTTGGCGGCGAAGCCGTTGAACGCGTTGGCGTTCGGCGAGGAGATAGCTTCTTCTATGGGGGTTTGGATACGTGGTGCACGAGTTTTAGCTGTGATGGCTTCCTCATCCGTCGTCGCCGCGGCCACGGTAATCGCAGGCCCCATAGGCTTCATCGGCCTCGCTGCACCGCACATCGCAAGACTGACGGCAAAAACAGTCGACAACCGCTTCCTCATCCCGCTGTCAGGCCTTTCAGGTGCAACGCTCGCAGTTACATCGGACATAATCGCTCGGAACATCGTTCCACCGCTCGACCTCCCCCTAACAGCCATCACGTCAATCTTCGGCGCACCCATCATACTCATTCTCTTAACCCGTAGAGGGATGCTGCGATGATCAAAACATACAAGCTGTCTATAGGTTATGGCCGCAGTCCGATTCTCTCAAACATCGAGGTTGAACTACACAGCGGCGAACTTACGGTGGTTATCGGGCCCAACGCCTCGGGTAAGACAACTTTTCTCAGGACGTTAGCCGGCTTGCTCAAGCCGGTGGCTGGAACGGTTTTTGTAGGTGAAGATGATGTGAGGTTTTTGAGGGCTCGTTCGAGGGCGCGGCGTGTAGGGGTTGTTCTGACGGGAAGACCTGACGTGGACGGTATGCTGGTTGAAGAGGCGGTTGCTCTCGGCCGGTATCCGTGGACCGGACCCGCCCACGTCTTGACCTCAAAAGATAGACAGGTGGTCACGCAGGCTATGGTTAAGGCCGGCGTCATGCATCTACGGAGACGGAGGATATCCGAGCTAAGCGACGGACAGTTTCAACGTGTCATGATAGCCAGAGCCTTGGCTCAGGAGCCGGAAGTACTGGTGCTCGACGAGCCCACCACCCATCTCGATACAAGGTCGCGTGTTGAAATCATGACGCTGATGCGCAAGCTCGCCCACGAAGAGAACATGACGGTGGTTGCCTCAACCCATGAGCTTGAGCTGGCCATGAGGTTCGCCGACAAACTTCTTCTTATCACAGAAAACAGGGTTATTGTTTTTGAAGAACCAGAGTCGCTGGTTGGCCACGAGGCTTTCCACAAGGCTTTTGGGTTCGGCGAGGAGGTTGCGTTCTCGCCGTTGACTCTTTCAACAGAGTTCAGGGCCAGTAAGGCATACGGCAAACCCACCGTGTTTGTGATAGCGGGAGGCGGGACCGGCGCAAGAACATACAGGCAACTGTCCAGGAGAGGGTTCAGCGTTGTCACAGGTGTTCTGCATGAAAATGACATAGACCATCACATAGCATCTAACCTCGGGTTAGAGGTGATTTCCGAAAAACCCTTCAAAGACATTAGCGAAAGGACATTCGTCCAAGCCCTTGAGAAAATGCTGTCCTGCGACGCTGTGGTCTACACAAGCCCACCCATCGGCGAAATCAACAGACGCAACCTAGAGCTGCTTCGAAAAGCCATCGAGAACAACATGCCCACATACTCGGCAGAAGAGATAGAAAGCCATGGCGTAAACATCGAAACAACTCAAACCATGAAGGCGGTTGGCAGGATTACTAACCAAGGCTTCTACAGCCAGAACGTAAAGCATCTCATGCTTGTTGATTAGATATCTTGGTTTTTACCGTATCTCGCTCCTAACCTCCCAACCGCATCCGAGCCCTTTCCGGAAGAGGAGGCGAAACAAGCATGTTTCCAAAAAGTGTTATTCACGTTCATGCTTATTAACCCCATTGCGGGTGATAGCTGTAGGCTTGCAGCTGGTCGATGGCTTTGGACGGGTTGCTCGGAAGCTCAGACTTTCCGTCACGGACAGATGTAACTTCAGATGTGATTTCTGCATGCCGTTGCATCCGGTCTGGATTCCGCATTCGGAGATTCTGACGTACGAGGAAATGGCGAGGATTGTCAGGATTCTTGTTTCCATGGGTGTGACTAAGATAAGGCTCAGCGGCGGAGAGCCGTTGATGAGACGGGACATAGAGAAGGGCATAAAAATGTTAAGGGAAATTCCAGGCGTGGAGCACATCTCCATGACGACAAACGGCTACTTTCTCGCTGAGAAGGCCGAAGCCCTCAAGCGGGCGGGGCTCGACAGCGTGACCGTAAGCCTCCACAGCCTCAAGCCCGAGAGGTTTGAGGAGATAGTCGGCAGGAAAGACGTTTTCAGCAAGGTTCTCGAAGGAATCGACAAAGCTCGGAAGGTTGGACTCGAGCCCGTCAAAATAAACTGCGTCATAACGCGCGGCTGCAACGACGACGAAATCCTCGACTTCGTGGAGCTTGGACGAGCGTCTGCGCTTGTGATAAGGTTCATAGAATACATGCCTTTCGACGGAAGACATATGTGGAGTCCTGAAAAGCTTGTCAGCGGAGCCGAGATAATCGCACGCATTCAGGAGAGGTATGAGCTGGAGAGGTTGCCGCGCGAGCCTGGAAGCACGTCAGTCGGCTACAGGTTCAAAGACGGGGGAAAAGGCATGGTCAACATCATCACGTCGATGACCCAGCCCTTCTGCGGCGACTGCGACAGAATACGGCTGTCCGCCGACGGCAAGATAGTTCCCTGCCTCTTCAGCCGCGACGAATACGACGTCAAAAGCTTGTTGAGAGGAGGAGCCTCCGACGAGGAGATAGCCGAGTTCATTAGACGCTCGTTCAGCAGGAAGTTTGCGGGCGTTGAGGCGTTGATCAAAAGCGGCAGGGTTCAGCCGTTGATTAGACCCATGCATACTATAGGCGGCTAAAGGCTGAAAAGCCGGCCGAGCTCAGGTCTTTCAACACCGCATCCAAGAACCTTCAGCGTGTTCCAGAGGGTTGACGAGTTGCTGGAGACAGCTGGCTTGCCGGTCTTCTCCTCTATCTGTCTGATGGCGTTGAAGGTTCTGAGGTTTGTGCAGCTTATAAAAACCGCGTCCGCCTCTCCATAACGTGTTCTTCCAACCCAATCCACAACCTCCTCATCCTTAATCATGCCAATCTCTCTGTTGCCGACAACCGATGCATGATAGCTGCTGACAACCTCGAACCCATAGTGCAGCAGGAAAGCCGCTTCTAGAGAGGTTATGTCGGCGGTGTAAGGTGTTACGAGACAGATTCTCTTCGCGCCGAGATGTTTCAAAGCTCTGAGCACAGCACCCGAGGTCGCAACGCATTCCAAGCCTGTGGCGTTCTTAATCTCCTGCTCTATCCTGGTAAACTGATCACGTCCTCCCACAAAGCTGCCGCTGGTGCATGCAAAGGCTATGACGTTGACGGCTGCGGTTGCAAGCTTCCTAGCCTCCCTGACGGCTTCGTCCTCAAGCTTCATAAGCTCGCTCACCTCCACCCGCTCGAGAAAAACCCGTGCAGCGTGAACCGTCGCAACGCCTTGAAGAACACGGTTGAACTCGTATTCCACTGTCGTGTTGGACGATGGAACGATAACCCCCACCCTGTACATCACGGTTCTACCGTGAAAACCGGCAAATATTGTTTAAATGATGGTTATTACGGCGGAGTTAAGGAATGCTTCACGTCGCCGTTGACGTCGGAGGCACGTTCACCGACCTCGTGGCCTTCGATGAGGATGCTGAAGCCATTTACATCGTCAAAGTCAGAAGCACACCGCGCAACCCTGAGCAAGGCTTCATCACCTCGCTCAAAACCCTGCTAAACAAGCATGGATTGCACGCCTCCGACGTTAAAACCATAATCCACGTAAACACGATTGGGACAAACCTGCTTAGGGGGCAGCTGGGTCTTGAGATCCCGAGGACGGCTTTGGTTACGACGAAAGGCTTCCGCGACGTGCTTGAGATAGGACGGCAGAACAGACCTGAGCTCTACAACATTTTTTATAATAGGCCGAAGCCGCTTGTTCCGCGCCAGCTCAGGATGGAGGTTGACGAAAGAGTTGACAGCCGGGGCGCATGCCTAGCAGAGGTAAACGCCGAGCAGCTAGATGAGATAGCGGAGGCGTTCATCCGTGAAAAAGTAGAGACCGTGGCCGTCAGCTTCCTAAACAGCTACCTCAACCCCTCCAACGAGAAAAAAGCCAAGCAACATCTCCAGAAAAGGCTCAAAATACCTGTCACCGCCTCGCATGAGGTCAACCCAGAGCACAGGGAGTATGAGAGGACAAGCACCACCGTCGTCAACGCCGTTCTGAAACCCGTCGTCTCCCGCTATTTCAACGAAGTCATCAACCGACTCGAGGAGACAGGTGTGAAGGCTACAGTCGAGATCATGAGTTCCTCAGGAGGCCTGGTAGACGTCACAGAATCCATGGAAAAACCTGTGTCATGCATCGAGTCAGGCCCCGCCGCAGGGGTTATAGGGGCTGCGGAGCTCGCACGGCGGCTTGGCGTCATGAACTTGATAAGCCTAGACATGGGTGGCACGACGGCCAAGGCAGGCGCCGTAGTCAACGGACAGCCTCTATACGTTCCAGAGATCGAGGTCGGCGGAAAAGTTCACATGGGCCGGTTTGTCAAGGGAAGCGGATATCCTGTCAGATATCCGTCGGTCGACCTCGCAGAGGTGAGCGCGGGAGGAGGCACGATAATAGACGTTGACGAATCTGGAGGATTGAAGGTGGGGCCCATGAGCGCGGGAGCCGACCCAGGGCCCGCATGCTACGGGTTCGGCGGCACGATGCCAACGATAACGGATGCAAACCTTGTGCTTGGAAGGCTTCAAAGCCTGCTGGGCGGTGAGTTCAAGCTCAACAAAGACCTAGCCCTCTCCGCCCTCAACAGCGTAGCTGACAAGGTTGGCGCAACCCCAGTGGAGACAGCTTCGGCTGCCCTCACACTGGTCAACCTGCAGATGGCGAGGGCAGTCCATCTCGTAAGCCTCGAGAGAGGCTACAACCCAAGCGACTTCGTTCTGATGGCTTTCGGAGGCGCTGGACCCATGCACGCCGCAGAACTCGCCCAGCAAATAGGCATGTCAACCGTCATCATCCCACCCCACCCAGGCCTGTTCACATCCCTCGGCCTTCTGATGACGGACTTCCGCTACACCTTCGTCAAAGGATTCATTAAGGTTCTCTCAGCCGAAAGCGAACAACACTTCGAAAATGTCTTCGCCGACATGGAGCTGGAGGCGTTACGCCATCTGGAGAGCAGAAAGATAAGAGCAGACAACGCGATGATCCTGAGAAGCTTGGACATGAGATACTATGGCCAGGGACATGAACTGGAGGTCATGGTTGGGAGGCCGTTCAAGGCCAGCGAGGCGTTAACCATGTTCGAGAATCTGCACGAAGCCGTTTACGGGTTCAGGCACAGCGGCGAAAACGTGGAGGCCACCGCTGCGAGGCTGAACGTCATCATCCCGAGAGCAAAGCCCAGCCTTCCAAAACCCAAAAACAGCGGAAAAAGCACAAAACAAGCCGAGAGAAAAGCATATTTCGGCGAATGGCTGGACACGCCCATCTACCACAGACAAGCTGTTCCAACCGGTTTTTCTCAGGAGGGTCCTGCGATAATCGAGGAGTATGACTCGACGACGGTCGTGCCTCCGGGATGGAGGGTCACCGTTGATGAGACAGGTTGCATGGTGATGAGGAAAACATGATGCTCGAAGTTGAGCTGGTGAAACACAGCCTCATCTACATCTCGGAGGAGATGGGTGTGGCTCTGCGCAAGTCCGCCTACTCGCCCAACATCAGGGAGCGAGCAGACCACAGCTGCGCGATACTCGATGCATCAGGAAGGCTCATCGGCCAAGCAGAACACATACCCGTCCACATAGGCTCCCTTCCACTCGGACTACGCAACACCCTCAAGTACCTCGAAGAGAAAGGTGTTGAGCCTCAAAAGGGTGACATGTATGTTTTGAACGACCCCTACATCGCCGGCACCCACCTCAACGACGTAACAACCATCAGGCCGATTTTCCATCATGATAGGCTCATAGCCTACGTGGCTAACAAGGCTCATCAAGTAGACGTAGGCGGCATGGACCCGTCTAGCATAACGATAAGAGCTGAGACGCTCTGGCAGGAGGGGCTCATCATCCCGCCCGTCAAGCTGATGGAAAAAAACATGCTTGTCGAAGACGTTCTCAACATAATCAGGGCCAACACACGAATGCCCGACGTAACACTCGGCGACCTAAGGGCGCAGGTGGCCGCCAACCTGATGGGTGAGAGAAAAATCCTAGAGCTGGTTGAGAAGGTTTCGCCGCAAGTCTTCAACGAAGCCGTCGAGGAAATTCTTCGGAGAACAAACAAAGCCGTGCTTAGGGAGATATCCGAAATGCCGCACACGAAATCAGCCGCCGAAGATTTCCTCGAGCTCGACGACAGAGACCTAACCATCCGCGCCGAAGTTGAGATAACCGATACAGGTTTTCACGTGAGCTTCGAAGGCACAGACGAACAAGTTGACAAACCGTTGAACGCTGTGCTGGGCGTCACGACAGCAGCCACAACCTACACGCTTCGCACGCTGCTGAGCCATGACATACTAATCAACGACGGGTTTCTCAAGCTCATCTCAATCCACGCGCCAGCGGGAACTTTGGTTAACCCTGTCAAGCCCGCTCCCGTGGCGGCTGGAAACCTCGAGACCAGTCAGCGGATAGTGGATGTTATCTACAGAGCTCTTTCACGAGTGATGCCCGACAAGGTTCCGGCGGCAAGCAACGGCAGCATGAACAACCTGATGATGGGCGGCGTCCACCCTGAAACTGGGCGGACGTGGGCGTTCTACGAAACAATAGGCGGAGGCGGTGGAGCACGGCCTGGGATGGACGGCGTCGACGGAATACACTGCCATATGACGAACACCCTCAACACGCCCATCGAGGTAATCGAACACTACTACCCTGTTATGTTCAAGTCCTACATGCTGAGAGACGGAAGCGGAGGCGAGGGCCGGTGGCGTGGCGGCATGGGAATCGAGAGAAGCTTCACGGCGCTTGCAAAAATACACGTATCCGTGATGGGTGAGAGAAGCCGTCACAGGCCTTGGGGGTCGATGGGGGGCGGAGAGGGTGCGGTGAGCGAATACCTTGTCGTAAAAGCAAGAGGAGAGGTTGTTAAGCTGAGGTCTAAGGACGTCACAACGCTAGAGCCGGGTGACACATTGGTCATACGGACCGCTGGAGGCGGGGGCTACGGCAAAAAAGAAGCCTAGACAAGGTTTTCGACGACAACGGCGCTCATTATCATCAGAAGCTGTGGGCTTGATAGCTTGAACAACAGGTAGGCGGTTTTCCTCCACGGCTTTACGAGCAACGCCAGCGAGGGAGCCAGCAGGACGGCGCCGCCCAAGACCGCCGCCACCACATATATCAGCCCGTATTTTTCAGGGTAGAGAAAATAGAGCAGAAAGGTGAACAGGACAGAGATGATGGTCGTCGAGGCTATACAGCGTATCGCTGTGGCCTGCGAGGTGACAACAGGCAGCATCGGAACATGCGCCCGGCTGTAGTCCTCTTTGTAGATCATGGCAAGGCTCCAGATGTGTGGTGGAATCCAGAGTACGATGAGCGCCGCAAGTATCCAAGCCTCAGCCGTTGGCCAAAAGCTTATCGAAGTGTATCCCGCCATCAGAGGCGCTCCCCCCGCATAGCTTCCCAAAATGATGTTCAGAGGCGTCCTCCTCTTCGCCCAAAGAACATACACAACCAGGTAGTCGAACATTCCTGACGCCATGAAGAAAAAAGCAACCAAGTTTATTGAGAACGCAAGCACAAGTGATAAGGCCATCAACGTCAAGCCGAAAACCAAGGCTTTCCACGGAGGGTTGATCAAGCCCTGCGGCAAAACCCTTCGGGACGTTCTGCTCATCATAGCGTCGAGCGACCTCTCCAAATAGTTTGAAGTAGCCTCAGTCCCAGCCACACCCAACGTTACAGCCAGCAAAGACTTGGTGAACAGAAGGGGTTCGGGGAAGCCGTTTGCCGCAGCTATAACCCCCGTGGCGCCGGTGAAGGCCAAAAGCCACCACACGTTAGGTTTAGTCAGCAGAAAATACGTCCTGAAAGTCGAGGCCACGTTCATCACAGCAACATTATTTCTTGAGATAGTATTTGTATTCTCCCTTCGAACCGATTCTTGAAAGGATGTTCTTCTGGAAGAGTATTCCGAGGGCTTGGCTGACCTTCCTGCTCTGGAACTTTATGTTTACGAGCTCTGCTATCTTCTCCCTCACCTCGGCCGTGGACTTGGGCTGGCTGAAAAACGAAGAGGGAATAAGCCTCTCCTCCAAAATTTTCAACACCTCAACAGCCTCGGACTTTCCCCTTCGTTTAGAGCTTTTCACCAGAGTCCCCATCCTGAACTTTTCCAGAACAGCCATGTAAAGCTCCATCAGTTCGTCAGCGTGGGCCAAAGCCTCATCCTTGGAGGAGGCCTCGCAAGAAACCTCCACGCCGTCAGACCCCAAACTAATCACGTATTTAGCCATGATACAGCAAGGTGCAAGTTGTTTTAAAACCTTCTGAACTTCAGCAGCAGCTCGCCATCCACGAGGGAGAACTCGAAGGCAGACATGTTGGTCAGCTTGTCCCGTAGCGTGGGGGGTATGTAGATCCTGCCGTATCTGTCCGGCTCGAAGACATACTTGACGTCTTCGATGACGAGCGTCACCTCTTTTTTCCTCGCCTTTTTTAGAAGCTTTATCGGGACTGTTATACGGCCGTGTTCTTTCACGGTTCTTCCCAGCTTACGGGTGATGGAGGCTGGCTGGGCAACGCTCATACCGCCGGCGATTGACGGAATAATGTAGATGACGTCACCGTCCTTTATCTTCGTCTGCATCCCCTCAAGATAGCGGATGTCCTCGTCGTTCAAGAAAACGTTGACAAAGCTCCTCACAGACCCCGCCTCGGTGAAAAGATGTTTCTGCAAGCCTGTGAACCGCTGGACCAGCTTGTTTAAAACCTCCCCCACGGTCAATCCTTCAACCTCGACCACGTCACGCCCATCTGCATACTGGCGTAAAGGCGTTGGAAGATAGACCTTTACAGGCATACGCTCCTGAAAAAACTTTAAGCCGTTGTATTTATACGTGTGTTTGCCTCTTACAGCAGCTACTCCCCATCTATTATTGTCAAATCCTCCTCGACATATTCCTTTTGGCCGTTTCTTTCCAGAACATACCAGCTTGTATACTCCAGAACCCTGCTTTTGGTGACTGACACAATAAGGTATGACCAGCCGGGCATGGCGTATTCAAGGTCGTATGCGGATGGACGGGCTGCGACATCTGGATGGGAGTGGTAGACGCCTACGACCTGGAGGCCGCGTTCTTCCGCTGTTTTTTCAGCTCTGTAATACTCCATCGGGTCTATTCTGTACCTGACTCTTCTGTCCCCTTCGTGGACGTTGGCCGTGGGAAGGGAGTCGACCGCTTTTCTGCTGCCGCCGTAGCCGAGCATCAGGCCCGCTGTCTCGTACGGATATCCTTCAACGCACCTCGTCAAAATGGTGTCTAAAACCTTACGTTTGATGAAGAGTTTCATGGACTGACCAGCTTCTCCTCCA
>JAWBJZ010000018.1:0-7505 GCA_038832005.1 Candidatus Caldarchaeum sp. | reverse complement strand
CGTCGGGTAGGATCACGACGACAACCCCCTCGTCGATTTCGTCGTTAAGCTTCAAGGCGGCGGCTAAAGCAGCCCCGCCGGAGACGCCTGCGGGAACCCCTGCCAACAAACGAAGCGTTCTCGTCATCTCAACGGCTTCCTCGGTTTTTATGAAGTAGCGTCCGTCGGCTACGTCTTCCCTGTAGATGGGTGGGCGCAGCGCTGCGGCCATGTATTTAAGCCCCTCGATGCCGTGGAACTCGTTCTCAGGCTGCACCTCAACAACCTTAATCCTCGGGTTTCTTTCTTTGAGGAAGAGGGCTGTCCCCTGCAGCGTTCCTGAAGTACCTACCCCTGCGACAAAATGGGTAATTTTCCCAGCGGTCTGCGACCAGATCTCAGGACCTGTGGTCTGGTAATGGGCTTGGGGGTTGGCGGGGTTGCTGTACTGGTCTGCGTAAAAGTATTTGTCGGGCTCCGTCTCGCAAATTTCCCTTGCTTTCTTTATGGCTCCGTCCATGCCCTCTAAAGCGTCGGTCAACACTACCTCGGCTCCGAAAAGCCTCATCTTAGCCAGCTTCGTCTTCGAGATGTTAGACGGCGCCACCATCTTCACCGTGTAACCCATCGAGGCGGCGAGCATCGCGTAGGCAACGCCTGTGTTCCCAGATGTGGCGTCGAGGAGGGTTTTGCCGGGAGCCAGCCTACCGCGCCGCACAGCATCGAGAATTATGTAGAGGGCTGGCCTGTCCTTTACAGACCCGCCGGGGTTGAACATCTCGCATTTTGCGAAAATCTTTACGCCGGGTTTCTCGAAGGGTTTTAAACGGACCAGCGGCGTCCATCCTATTAGCTCAGCTATCCCCTTGCCTTTTACGCTGCTGACCGCGGCGCTGCCTGGACTCATGTGTTTACTATCCTTTCTAGACGGTTGTTTTTGATTCTTTCTTCTCTATCCAGCGTTTCTGGAATTCCTCCACAGCTCTGTCTGTCTCCCAACACCCTATCATCGCTTTTTCAGCAAGCCATGAGAGGAAGATGTTCCTAAGCACTTCAGCGTCGCTCGACCCCATCTTGTTCCGCAGGAATGACACGCACTTGTACTGTTCGTCGGACAATGTGACGAGTATGTGTTTGACCATGGCCTCCCACTTATCGCAAAATTATAGCAGGATAAGCCCAATTTAAAGGTTGAAAAACAAGGCTGTCCAGCTGCTAAAACCATTTCAACACCAGCTTAGACAGGGCTCTTCTAAGAAGCTCGGTATACGTGGGGGTTGAGACTCCGAAATCCTTCGCCAACTGGCTTACTGACAGCTTTCTTGGATATCCGAAGTAGCCTTTGACATATGCGTGGGCAAGAACCTGCTCCTGCCTTGGTGTGAGGAAGACGCTGGGTTTGAAGATTCTCACTTTTTCCAGCTTGTGCTTCAGCCCGGTTGACCTGATGTTTTCCATGAGCTCCTTCAGCTCTTGTTCGCCGGACAGCAGGATATGGAAGTTCACCCATCCTTCCTCGGCAACAATCTTCAAAACATGCTCATACGGTATGCCCAGTTTACTGCATGGACACAGCAACGAGCTTACAATTCCTACGCCGTTGTTTTTCCCTGTCTTCTTAAACTCAACCTTAGTAACATACGGCAGCTTCTGCAGAAATGCTTGCAGCTCTGCAGGGTCCAGGCCGCTCCGGAAGGCTACGACGGCGCTGGCTCCGCCTCCGCGGTAAACAGGCCTGCAGCTGATGATGCGGAAGTTAGAGGCATGCTTCCTCAATTCGCTCATCCAAGGACATGAAAGCTGAACCTTCAGAGAAAGCTCGAGCATGGTTACCCGAGCCTAATATGTAAGGGCTTCCTAAAGTATTTGACCTGGCAGCCCGTCAACCTAAAATTTCCGCCACCCAGCAGGAGCAACATGAAAACCGCCTACATATTGGCGGGGCTGATAGCTGGCGGATTCCTTCTAGGCTATGCTACGGCGATTTTCTGGGCGCCCACGTATTTTCCAAACCTTTTCAAAGCAGCCGCCCAGCCGTCAAACATACGCGAGTACACAATCTTCATAGAGCCAGCGCAGATACAGATAGCTCCAGGCGTTGTCTGGAATGCATGGACCTATAACGGCACAGTTCCCGGCCCAACAATTCACGTCAAGGTCGGAGACATCATAAGGATTAGAGCCGTCAACAAGCTCAACCTAACCCACAGCCTCCACCCGCACCTACCCTACTACGACTTGAAACATGACGGCAGCCAAGTCAACATAATCACGGGAGTAGGCAAGGGCTCGATGATTCCGCCGGGGGGAGAATGGGTCTATGAATGGCCGGCCTCAAAGCCTGGGATATGGTACTACCACTGCCACTCAGCTGACGGCGGGCTTAGGATAGTAGACCACATGCTGATGGGGCTGTATGGAGCCATAATAGTGGATGAGATAGACGAGCCTCCGTCGAGGAATTTCGTCGTCTTCATGGCTGAGACGCCGGCTGTCAGAGGAGCCATCGTGGGAACTGGGCAGAGGCCTTTCTATATCATGAATGGGATGGGTGTTCCAGGCGGAGAGCCGGAGCTCGAGAAAGTTTACGCGGGAAAAAGCACGATCTTCCCACAGCTTAAAGGCTTAGAGGGTGTGGCTCAGCTCTTCAACAATTCCATGCCCGTCTTCAAGGCTAAGCTCGGCGAACGGCTGAGGTTCCACATAATCAACATAGGAGACCTTTACCACAGCTTTCACGCCCACGTAGGCGACCACCGCTCCCAGTACGTTCTCGGCGGAAGAAGCTGGCCAGCGCAGATTGTCCCGCTAGTCCCCGGAGCAGCTGACACAGTCATCCTAGTCTACAACAGGCCGGGCGTGTATCTCTTCCACTGTCATGTAGTAAGCCACGCCGACGCCGGCATGATAGGGCTGATAATAATCGAGGAATAGCGTTGAAAAAAGCCCATGTTCTTGCACTGTTAGCGGGCATAGCCGTGCTATCCGCCGTCGTGCTTTTTTTCATACCCAGGCAGCAGCCCACCCTACAAACAACACCTACACAGACTACCACTACGCCGGCAAAACCCACTGTGACAACAACACCTACGCAGACTGCTCCAGCCGCTGAAGTGATTGTGTCGAACCCCTTGGGCTCCAGCAGAAACACCAGCATGACTTTTAGCTCTCAGTACGTCAGGCTGGTCATAGGGGTGAATAACACGGTGACATGGGTGAACGAAGACACTGTACCACATACTGTTACAAGCGCTGCAAGGCTCTTTGACTACATCCTACAACCTGGACAGACAGTCCGCTACACGTTCACCTCTCCGGGCGTCTACGAATACATGTGCACGCTGCATCCATGGATGACGGGGAAGGTTGAGGTCGTCGGCCGGCCGTAGAATGAGACGGAGGACTTTTCTATTTTCTGTAGGCTTCGCAGCGGCTGGGACAGCAGCATATTTTCTGTTCAGACGATTTGTATCAAACGCAGACAGCATGGTCCTTGGGGAAAAATGTAGCTACTGCGGTCTGGAGGTCAGGAGGCTGGAGTTTGCGGCTGAGATGGTCGTCGACGGCAGAAGGCTTGTCTACAACGACGTCGGCTGCATGCTAATACACTACCTAAGCTTCAAGGGCGTAATAAAACCTGTTCAAGGAGTCTGGCCCGTCTCAAAAATCGACAAGATAATGGTTTACAGCTTCGACGGCGCAGGGGCCGTTGAAGCTTCTTCAGCCTGGTACGTCAAAGGCTCCGACATCATCACACCCATGCGTCACGGCTTGATTGCATTCAAATCGTTTACATCGGCCGTTGAGTTCGCTAGGAAGCACGGCGGCGATGTTGTAGGATGGGACGCAGTGGTTGAGAATTTTCTCGAAGCCCCAAACAATGGTCATGAGGCTCACGGCAGGGAGAGTGCTGCAGACGCTTTCAAAATCAAGCTAAAGACTCTTGACGGACGGGAAATAACGGTCTCAGAAGTTCTTTCACGAGGAAAACCTGTCCTGCTGGTTTTCTTCGCCACATGGTGTCCCACGTGCAGCAAAAACGTCACCAGCCTCAGCAACGCTTACAAACGTTTTCAGCATAAAGTCACTGTCTTCCTCACAAGCTTCGACCCCGGCGACACGGCCGTGAAAATCCAGAGGTTCCTCGACCAGCATAACGCCAGCGGCGACTGGATAGTGACGCATCCAAACCTCGAATTCCTAGTAGCCTTAAGAGTCATAACGCAGGAGACGATTTTCGGAATATCGTCCTCGGGTGAAATCCTCTACGAAAAAAGGTTTGGAACTTTGACGGAGGACGATTGGCTGAGGATAGTCATGCTGCTGACGTCGTAAACCGTGAAAAACATAATAGCTGTTGCAACGACGTTCTGTCTAGAAAACTTGCGAAAAGATGAAATTCTCACCCTCCCAAGGAGGTCTGAAAAGTTTAGAGCGGCGGCTGATTTCCACATGTCCCGAGCAGATTACGACATGGTTGTTTTCAGCTCGGAGCAGTCGCTGAAGCTGTTTTTGAAGGCGAAGCTGCTCGAAAACGGTGTTGAGTTCCCCAAAACCCATACGTTAAGAGGGCTCTTCATCCTGTTGGGCGAATGCTTGGACAAAAGGGGCGTTTTCGAAAAGTTTGCAGAAGAACGGGTTGTTGAGTTTTCTTCCCTCGAGGATGCTTACATCACATCGCGGTGTTTTCCACGTGAATTCACCAAGGAGGAGGCCAACAGTCACATAAGGTTTTATGAGGAGGTCGTAGGCTTTGTCAGACAGCATACTGATTGAAAGAGCGAAACAGAGAAAGGAGGTCTTCAGAAACCTTGACAAATATCTATGTGAGTTGAAGAGTTTTGTGCATAAGCTGGACGAGAACTCGAAGCTTTATCTGTTCGGCTCGGCTGTGCGTGGGGAACCTTCTATGATTAGCGATGTAGATGTTCTGGTCGTCACCGACCTAAATCCTGCGGAGGTTATTGCACAGCTTTGGCGGGCTGGTTTTGAAGAGCCGTTCGAGTTCCACGTGGTAGGGAAAGAAGCTGCGGAAAAATATTTCCGTATCATCAAAAACACTCTTAAACCGATTTAAACAAGATTCTCAGCGCTGGTTTTCTGAAAATTCTTAAGTTTAACTATGTTTGTTCTTCCGCGGGGCTCGACTTCCACAACGTTTCTGCGGCGCAGCGACGCTATTAGACGATGTGTTTTTAGACGTGAAAACCCTAAGGTTTTAGCTATCGCCCTCTGTTCGGAGCTTCCGCCGTTACGGGTTAGGTAGTCAACCACTGCTTTCTCCTCTTCGGTAAGCCCGGTTATGCTTGTTGTTTGGCTTCCGAGTAGTATGTAGAATGCTACGGGAAGTATCATAAGCACCGCCGCAGCTATGATGAGCGGGGTTACCATCCATAGCATCATGCCGGGGAAAACGCCGCCCATCATCTGCCTCATCATCCCGCCCATGACGACGTCGTGCTGCCAAACGCTGAGAGCTGCTGTTGCCAGCAACGCGGCTCCAGCCGCCAGCGAAAAAACCATCAGAAACTTCGCGGGACGGCCAGAAAACAATCTACAAACTTAGGCGATGAGCCGGTTTTAAGGGTTTACTCGCCGCCGTATTCCCGCTTTTATACCTTGTTGAGCGGGCTCGACCGTTTCACGACCGTTTCAAGAAAACCCTATAGCGGCTCCAAGGAGATTTGTATCTGATCAGAAATGGTTAACAAACAGGTTCTTTTGTTGGCTGCGTTGGCTACGGCTGTCCTGGCTGCGGGTCTGCTGGCTGCCTATGCGCTGCCGCCATGGTGGGGTGCACAGCAGTATCGTGCGATGCCTCGGCAAACACCGTTCAACGGCTGGTATCCTAACATGATGGACGGCGGGATGATGGGGCAGTGTCCGTGCTTCGGCTGGTTTGGAGGGGTGGCAGCACCCACGGGCCGGAGGCTCACAATACAGCAGGCGGTCGATGTTTTGCAAAGGTATGTCGCAGGCCTTGGCGGAAACTATAGGCTGCATGAGGTCATGGAGTTTCAGTACAACTTCTACGCCGTAGTTGTCGAGCGTGACACAGGCGTAGGGGCTTTCGAGCTCCTAGTCAACACATACACAGGCTACGTATACCCAGAGCCAGGCCCTAACATGATGTGGAACACAAAGTACGGCATGCATTACGCTATGATGGGATGGTATAACACTCCCACGGCCAACATGCCGGTAAGCCCTGAACAAGCCAAGGAGATTGCGTTAAACTATCTGTCCAACCGGTTCGGCGGAAACGTTGAAGTAGAGCATCCGATGACTTTCTACGGCTACTACACCATGGACTACAAGCTCGGCGGAAGAACTCACGGGATGCTCAGCGTAAACGGCTTCACGGGCCAAGTCTGGTACCACAGCTGGCACGGCCAATTCATACAAGAGATAGAGATGGAGGAGTAGTGGTTGAAGGCGGCGGAAAAACCGACGGCAGCCTTCATCCTATCCTTGGTCGGGGGCGTGCTCATACTGGCTGGAGGGTTGTTTGGCCTGACCGCGTGGATGATGTGGGGTGGCATGGCCTACTGGGGCGGTATGATGGGCCCTGGGATGATGATGGGATGGTGGATGCCCTGGGCATGGTCAGCCCTCCCGTTCATAGGTCTTGTCTCAGGAATAGTCGTCATAGCCAGCGCCTTGATGCTTCAAAGCCGTCCAAGCCAAGCCCACACATGGGGAGCGCTCATACTAGCCTTCTCGATGATCAGCATCTTCGGGATGGGAGGCTTCATCATAGGTGCTCTCCTAGCGCTGGTAGGCGGAATACTCGCGCTGACGTGGAAGCCACAGTAACGGATGGTGGGATGATGAGGAAGATTGTTCCGCTGGCGTTGCTGGCCATAGCGGTCGTCTCAACAACATATCTGCTGCAGACCTGGACAACGGCTGGAAACACATCCCCCACAGGTTCTGGCGTAGAGCTAACAATCTACAGAACCGAGCAATGCCCCTGCTGCAAAGACTACGAAGCCTATCTCAGGAGCAGGGGCGCTGTCTTCCGCACCGTTACAGTCGACGCCACAGGTCTGGAGAACATGAGAAAGAAGCTGGGTGTTCCAAAGGAGCTTTACAGCTGCCACACAGCTCAAGCAGGCCCCTACTTTGTCGAAGGCCATGTACCAGTCGAAGCCATCGCAAGGCTCTTTTCAGAAAAACCAACGTTAGACGGCATAGCCGTGCCGGGAATGCCCGCAGGCTCGCCCGGAATGGGAGGCGTGAAGACAGAGCCTCTAAAAATATACGCAAAAACAGACGGAAAAATATCCGTTTGGATGGTTTCATAGGCTTAAATCGGAAAAGAACACCATTACAACGTGCGGCATGCGGAAGAGGTCGGATATTATTCGTTTGATGGAGGATGCAAGGATGTTGGTCAACGCTGCTAAGGAGGTGCTTTGGTTTGGAATGGTACTTTGACGAGCTCCTCCAGAGGGCCAGTATGGTTAGACAGTGGAGGAAGTACGTCAGGGAGATTGCTAGAGCTGTTTCCAAGGTTTTGCCTG
>JAWBJZ010000017.1:28013-30162 GCA_038832005.1 Candidatus Caldarchaeum sp. | reverse complement strand
GGGCCGTAGACTCGATCCCGAGGACTAATGTTTTCCTCACTCCGGTACATACATCGACGAGATAACTATTAGTGTTACGTAGTAGTGGTTTAGCCAGCGATGAGCTTCAGAGAACCCATCGTCGTCGTGCTGGGGCATGTCGACCATGGGAAATGCGTTGGGCCAAAAACGATGATGCCGGTGGAGGGCTTCGGATGGCTGACCGCAGAGGAGGTGTTCCGGATTTTTGCACGGAGAGGCAGGGTTGTAAACCTTTCGGACGGTGTCGCCGTCATGCCAGACAGGCGGCCGGCCCTTACCTCTCTGTCAAACAGTCTTAAGCCAAACAATGCCTTTGCTCGGCTTGTTTGGCGGAGAAGCTCGCCCGCAAAAATGGTCAGGATATTTTTTTCCAACTCGGAGTCCGTTGAAACAACCTTCGAACATCCATACCTCACCGAGAACCATGGCATCGTGCTGTCCCGTAAGGCGGGCAGTCTGAAAGCAGGCGACAAGGTTTTCGGCATGTCCAGCAACTCGGTTAAGCTGCATACGGTTGAGAGCGTCGAGTTTTTCAAGCCAGATTACGATTACGTTTATGACTTTACCGTTCCCGGAACGCATCACTTCGTCGCCGAAAACATCTTTCTCCACAACACCTCGCTTCTCGACCGTATGCGCGGCACGCTGGTTGCTGCGAGGGAGGCTGGGGGCATAACCCAGCACATAGGGGCCACTCTCTTCCCCGTCAAAGCAGTAGAAGAGACATGCAGATTGCTGCTGGGACAGTTGAACGTTAAACTTGAAATTCCGGGCATCCTTTTCATCGACACGCCTGGCCACGCTGCTTTCTCAAACCTTCGGAGAAGAGGCGGCTCAATAGCCGACATGGCCATCCTCGTTGTCGACGTGACTAAGGGCGTTCAGGAGCAGACGAAGGAGAGCATTCAGCTGCTGAGGTCTAGGAAAACACCTTTCGTTGTAGCGCTTAACAAGATAGACATGATCCCCGGGTGGAGGCCAATGCCTTCAGCCCCGTTCCAAAAAGCGTACGCAAGCCAGCAGAAAGCAGTTGCAGAAGACCTTGACGCTAGAATCTACAAACTTATGGGAGACATGAGCTTTCTCGGCTTCAAGTCAGACCTCTACGCCCGTATAAAATCCTTCACCGACACCGTAGCCATAGTGCCGGTGAGCGCTAAGACAGGCGAGGGAATACCAGACCTCCTTCTCGTCATACTCGGGCTCGCTCAACAGTTCATGAAAAAGCGTCTTCAGCGGGTGATGGGGAGGGGAGAAGGCGTAGTGCTTGAACTCGTTGAGGAGGAGGGGCTGGGCGCCACAGCCAACGTAATACTTCACGCTGGAGCCATCAAGGTCGGCGACAGAATAGCCTACCTCAGCAGACGCGGCCCAGCCGTAACGAAAGTGAAGACTCTATTGATGCCGAAGCCTTTGGAGGAGATACGCGACCCTCGTGAAAGGCTGAAGAACGTGGAGGAAGTTCACGCGGCGGCTGGTGTAAAGCTGGTGGCCGAAGGGTTGGAGGAGGCGGTGGCCGGCTCTCCCGTTCTCGTTGTCGTCAACGAGGAGGAAGACATGAGAAGGATTGCGGAAGAAGCTCAGGAGTTTATGATTTCGACTGATAAGACGGGAATTGTTTTGAAAGCTGACACCCTTGGCACCTTGGAGGCCGCTGTGACATATCTTAGGGAAAAAGGCGTGATGATACGTGTTGCCGACATCGGCGATGTCTCAAAGAAAGATGTGGTTGAAGCGCATGTGGTGAAGCAGAAGGATGAAGTCCTGGGTGTCATTTTGGCTTACAACGTCAAAGTGGACCAAGACTTGGAGAGGGAGGCGAACAACCGTGGAATCCGCGTCTTCAAGGGAGATGTCTTGTTCAGGCTGGTTGAAGATTATGAAAGATGGGTTGACGAAACCGTTCGCGAGAGACAGCTGGCGGAGTTTGAGTCTCTGATAAAGCCGGGTAAGATAAAGGTTTTGAAGGATTACATCTTCAGGAGAAGCGAGCCAGCTATCGTAGGCGTCGAGGTTCTCGACGGCGAGATAAAACCAGGAGCCCGTCTCATCAACGCGTTCGGAAAAATCGTCGGAACAATCTCGCAGCTACAGGATAGGGGGCAGCCCTTATCATCGGCGACGAGGG
>JAWBJZ010000017.1:0-27980 GCA_038832005.1 Candidatus Caldarchaeum sp. | reverse complement strand
TAGAGTAGCTGTTTCGATAAAGGACGGGGTCGTGGGACGGAACATACATGGCGACGAGGTTTTGTATGTGTTTGTTCCCGAGAGGGATGCGAGGCAGCTTTCAACAAACTATGCCAGCATGTTGGACGAGGGCAGTTTGAAAACTCTTGAGGAAATAATGGAGATTATGAGAAGGCAAAACCCTCTCTGGGCAAGGTAACACCATGTTTAAATTGATGCGTTAGTTGGATGTGCGGCAGATGTCGCAGCAGGCGGCCAGCCCTAGGATGGTTGTCTCAGACCCAGCGCAGGGGAAGGCGTCAACAGTTCAGCTCAACCCTCAGCATCTTAGGCTGCTGCTTGGGAAGAAGATAGGCGATATGCTGGATGGTTCTGTTTTCGGTTTCAAAAACGCCATGATAAAGATCACGGGCGGGACTGACAGGGACGGGTTTCCGATGAGGCCCGACGTCTCTGGCCCTCGCAAGGTGAAAATACTCCTTTCCGGCGGAGTGGGGTATCATCCGAAAAGGAAGCCTCCGTCGAAGAAGAAAAAACGCAGAAACAGGCGGCCTGTTAAAGGGGTTAGGAAAAGGGTGACGGTTAGAGGCAACGTCATCAGCGAGGCAATAGCGCAGGTGAACGCGGTTTTGGTCAAGAAGGAGGGTTGAGCATGTCGATTGCATCGGCAAAAATGATTGAGAACAAGCTCATCGGACGGCGTGAGGTCAAGGCACTGGTCAGCTTTCAGAAAACTCTGACCAGAGACGAAATACGACAGCTTCTCGCGGAACACTACAAAACAAATCCGTCGAACGTGATCATCAAGAAGGCGGTGTTTGTAGCCGGCGCCAGGACGATCAACGTCCACGCCCACATATACGCCTCCGCCGAGGACGTGAAAAAATACGAGCCCGAGCACATTCTTATCAGGAATAAAATCATAGAGAGGGTTAAGAAATGAGCAAAAAAGGATTGTGGAGCCGTTACGTTTTGAAAGACGGTGTGCTGCAAAAGAGCCTTACATCCTGTCCCCGATGTGGCGCTGGGTTTTTCATGGCCGACCACGGCAACAGGCTTACCTGCGGAAAATGCGGCTACACGAAGTTCAAGCCCTAGCTTGCTCGACGATGTCTCTCACAAGCCTCCATGCAGGCTCCCCGCCCCTCACAACAACGTATCCCTGTCCCGGCTGGCCGTAGACAAGCAATCCCGTGTCAGGCAGAACGGAAAGAGCCGGCAGGGCGAGCAAATCTTCCTCACCTTCAACCAGCAACGCTCCGTGTCCAGCCCTGACAGTTTCGACAACTGCCGCGGCCGCCTCCGGCGTTATCGTTCCCGCCGGGTTTGTAATACGCCTGACAGCATAGCCCTGCAGGTTGGGCACTCCAACATGACGTCTCTCGACCTTCATGTCTACTATCACCACATCCGGCTTGACTCCAAGGCTTAAAAACCGTCCGAAAGTATAGTCGCCCACCACCACCAACGGCTTTGCCGTGGTAAATTCTTCGTCCGGCCTTAAATCTCCGTGGCGGAGCTCGCCTAAAGGCTTCCTCACTCTCTCTTTCAACGCCTCTGAGAAGAAAACCGCTTTACTCCAGAGGTTTTCAGTCGACTTTGACGGCATATCTTCCTGCTTTCCTTATCCCCAGCTCTTTAGCTATCTGCGATTTCTCTACGTCCAACACTATCAGCAGCCCTGAATAGCTTGTGCTCAGGTTGGATGAGCCGCACGCATCGCAAACGTTTCCTACCACTATCCGCCTGCAGTTCCTACAGGCTTTAGCTCTGGCCGACACTCTGCTGCACCGCCTTTGCCTTCTCCTCCTCCACCCATTTCAACGAACCCATCAAAGGTTGGCGTGTCACAAGCGAAACCTTGCCGCCACCCCCGCCTGCGAAGGAGACGGCGTTTATCCTGGCCCTGACATCATCGCCGACAGTGAGCTTACGGCCCGATTTCTTGCCGACGAGCATGTTGTTCTTCTCGTCATATGTTATGAAATCGTCCATAATCTGAGATATGTGAAGGAGGCCGTCGAGCGGCCCCACTCTAACGAAGCATCCGAAATCGGTTATCTCGACAATCTCGCCAAGAACAACCTCGTTGACGTCGGGAATGTAGGATAGGAGCTTGAAAGTACATCGATGGTAGGTCGAGCCATCCCTCGGAAGAAGCCTGCCTATTCTCTCAACCCTAGCGTCAATAACCATAATGACATAACCCAGCTCCTCATCCACAGCACCCTCGTACCTTTTCTTCAGGTTGTTCAAAACAACATCGTTTAACGGCTTACCGAAATCGCTGGGGGATATCCCCACAACTTCCATTACCTCAACGATCGCAAACAATGTTTACACACCTTTTCTCCTGCCCGTATTTAAAAATGTGTTGATTTTCAACGCAATATAAGCCTAACTATTGGCTTTCCCGACCTGCTGACACTGATACAGCCCACGCCTGAGGCTGCCAGCCGCTTCGACAGCTTCGCGTCAACCGTCAAAACCGGTATCCTGTGCTCGGCGGCGTACTTCAAAAGCATGTCGTCCACTCGGTCTGAACGCTGGGTGGACACGACGTTGAATTTCGAAAGTTGTTGCAACGCGGCTCTCGCAAACATGGCTCTCCTCCCCTTTCTCGACGCAAGCATCTTCAGTTCGTCGACCACGTTCTGCAAAACCACAGGCTCCAAAGGTTCTCTGAGCTTTTGCTCAATTATCTGCAAGTAGTCGCGGCCTTTTTCCGCACAAAAAAGCAGGAAGCTTGTGTCGAGAAGAGCTTTCACCTACCTCCCCATGATTTTGCCGTAGCCAATCAGCCTCCATCCCGTTCCGACCTTCCGTGATATGGCCACTTTACTACCTTCCTCAGCAGCCACAGGTCTCGTTAGCTGGATCTCCAACCTATCATAGCCTCTCTTCGTCACAACCCCGCTTGAAACAGCTGACAGGACGTTGACAACTAAGGCCTCCTTCTCGGATATCTGCTTGACCGCGACGTTGCCCTCAACGCCGAGAACTTTTTCGAACAAAACGTATTCGAGGGTGAGGCTTTGCCAAACGGGCGGCAGCGTTCCAGGCGTTCCCGCAACGTTTCCCACAAGCCCGTCGCTTTTTCCAAGAGCCGGATCGAGAGTCGTCTCCACACCCGTCAAACCACCGGGATACGCTTTCTCAACCTTCCTGTTTCCAGCCATCAAGCTTGTGACAGTTGTGAAAATTGGTTCGTAGACTGTCTTTCCCTGCCGTGTCTTTGCAAGGCCCGGCACTATCTCGATCTCGTCGCCGACAGAGAGGACCCCCTGAGTTATCGACCCCCCTAACACGGCTCCTTTAACCTGTTTGGCAGGTGTACCGGGAACGTTTACGTCGAAAGACCGCAGCACAGGCATCCTCGCCGGCTTTGCCTGGTCTCGTGGAGGGGTTGGTATCGCTTTCTCAATCGCATAAAGCAGCGGCTCTATCCCGATTGAATGCTGGCCTGAAACAGGTATGACCGGGACATGGGAGAAACCCACCTCCTCTAAGTAAGCGATAATCTCACCATAGTTCTGCAAAGCTCTCTCCCTGCTCACTAAGTCTATCTTGTTTTGAGCTATCAACAGATTTTTTATCCCCAGTATTCTTGCTGCCTGTAAATGTTCGCTGTCCTGTGGTTGGGGGAATTTTTGACGGACATCGGCGACGAATACTGCGCCGTCGAATAGGGCTGCACCAGATAACATAGTAACCATGAGGGAATGGTGTCCGGGACAGTCTATGAAGGAGACCACTCTGACAAACTGGTTTTCACCGCCGTGAACAGGACATTTTCGTGATGAATAATAGTTGTAGGGTTCGCCGCACTGGTGGCATCGGTATATCGCCGCGTCAGCGTATCCTATTCGGATTGTTATCCCCCTTTTAAGCTCCTCGCTATGCCTAGCGGTCCAAACCCCTGTTATGCTTTGGACGACCGTGCTCTTGCCGTTGTCCACATGCCCTAGGGTCCCTATGTTCACCTCGGGCTGTTTCGGAAGCGCCATTCTACAAGTCACACTCAGAAGCTCTTAAAGTGTTTATCTAGGGCTCATACCTCGTCGGGCCCGAAGAATATGAAGCATTCCTTCTCAAAAGATTCGCGGCTGTCAGATGCGTGGATCAAGTTGTCTGTTATGTCGAGGCCGTAATCGCCCCGTATTGTGCCTGGCTCGGCTTTCACTGGGTCGGTTGCGCCCATCAGCTTTCGAACAACCTGTATGGCTTCCCTGCCTTCCCACACCATCAAGACAACAGGGCCGGAGGTTATTGTCTCCACCAAGCCTTCGAAGAAAGGTTTTCCACGATGGATTTCGTACAGCCGTTCGGCCTCATCTCTGGAGATCATCTTCGTCCTAAGCTGTTTCAGCCTCAACCCTTTTCTCTCAAGCCTTGAAATTATCTCGCCTACCAACCCTCTCGAAACCGCGCTCGGCTTAAGTATAACAAACGTCTTCTCCATGCGTGAAGACCTCATTCAGCTGCTTTCGTCCACTTCAGCTTTCTGGGATCTTTTCTATGCTCTAGCATGTAAGTCCTGCAGCGTCTGGAGCAAAACCATAGAAGCGTTCCATCGTTTTTTACATAAAGCATTCCCCGGCCGTGTATGAACTCTCTGTTGCAGAATGAGCATCGATGCTCCGCAACCATGTCTGAATCACTTTATCTTCTCAGCTTCCCTTTCTACGTCCAACAGCATCAAAATATCTCCTTCCCTAACCGGCCCTTTGACATTTCTTGAGATTACTCTTCCCTCATCCTTCCCCGTAAGTATCCGCACCCGCACCTGCGTAACTTCGCCTGTCACGCCGGTCCTTCCCACGACTTGCTCAACCACGGCTGGGACTGGTTCCTCGACTTTAGGCAGTGGCTTCTGGCTCATCCACCACTCCACCTCACTTGCCTGATTTCAACTCGTTTATCTTCTTGGCTATCTCCTCCAAGTAACCCCTCGCCTCTCCTGGGTCCGTTATCGAAACCGAGCTCGCTGGAACAGCTAGTCCAGCAACCTCGCCCAGCTGCGTTTTCGAGTTGACGAAAGTGTATGTTATCTTTTTCTCGTCGCAGAGGGTTGGCAGGAAGGCAACTATCTCAGGCGGGTCCACATCGGTTGCTATGACGACAAACTTCGCTTGGCCCCGCTCAATCGATTTTATGACTTCGTTCACTCCCTTCCTTACCCTGCCTGAGGTTCTTGCCAGCCTCACAGCTTCCAGCGTCGCTTTAACCAGCTCTTCAGGCGGATTGAATGTCTGGTAGTATGGATTGGGCATGGGCCTTCATCTCCGTTAAGCTCGGGGGAATCCATAACTTAAAGGTTATTTAATCAAAGCTATTAACAACCCAGATGGGATGCTTAAACCCATAGTCGGTGAACGGTGGGCCACATGGATGTTAAACAGGTTGCGTTCAGATGGGCTTTGAAGAATGCGGTGGAATACGGGGGTAAAGCATCCGTAAACGCCGTGATGTCAAAAGTTCTTGCAACCGACCCAGCGCTGAAGACAATGGTTGCCGAGGTCAAGAGAATCGTCGAGCAGGTAGTCGAGGAGGTTAACTCGCTGCCGGTTGAGAAGCAGTCTTCTCTGCTGGCTGAAATGTTCCCTGACTTTGAACCCAAGGCCGTCGTGTCCGCTAAAACTCTTCCAAAACTTCCCTTCGCCGTTCATGGAAAGGTTGTTACACGTCTCCCGCCCGAGCCCAGCGGCCATATGCACTTAGGCCACGCCATCGCGGGCCTGATAAACGAATACTATGCGCGAATGTATGATGGAAAGCTATGGCTACGGTTTGAGGATACCAACCCAAGAAAGGCTGAGTTGGTTTTTTACGAAAGCTTCAGGAAAGGCTATAGATGGCTCGGGATCAGGTGGGATTATGAGAAGAACAACTCCGACGACATGGAGGTTTACTATGATTATGCGCAGAAGCTGATAGAGAAAGGGTGTCTTTACGCATGTTTTTGCAAACCTGATGAAATGCATCGTCAAAGGGAGACGATGACTTGTTGCGCGCACAGGGAAAACTACACGGAGGCGAACCTTAAGGTTTGGGAAAGGGCTTTGGAAGGTTCTTATCGGGAGGGTGATGTTAGCTTTAGGCTTAAAGGATTTATCGACAGTCAGAACACGGCTTTGAGAGATCCGGTTCTGTTTAGAGTTGTTAACCATCCACACCCGCTGCATGGAATGAGATATCATCTGTGGCCTACGTATGACTTCGCCGCCGCTGTTCAAGATGCTTTATGCGGCGTAACTCATGTTCTGAGAAGCAGCGAGTTCGCCTTCCGCGACGAGCTTCAAAACCTGATAAGAGCACATCTTGGCCTGCCAAACCCTGTTTACGTCGAGTTTGCGCGCTTCGAGTTTAGGGGCGCTCCAACCTCCAAGCGAATAATCAGGGAGTTGATAGCGAAGGGTTTGGTGACGGGCTGGGACGACCCCCGTCTTTCCACGATCGAGGCCGTTCGCAGAAGAGGGCTGCTGCCTGAAACGTTGCGAGAGTTTACGCTAACCTACGCTGGCGTAAGTCTCGCCAAGAAAGAGTATGACTGGACGCTTATTCACAGCATAAACAGGAAGCTTATCGACAAGCAAGCCCGCAGGTTTTTCTTCGTCAAAAACCCTGTGAAACTACTGTTGAAAAACTTCCAAGGTGCGAGCGTCGATCTGCCATACCATCCCTCCCAGAACCTCGGCTCCAGAACGTTGAAGGTAAGTGATACCGTCTACATATCCGACGAAGACGCTGCAGGTCTCAAGAAAGGCGATGTGCTCCGATGTAAGCTGCTAGCTAACGTCAGAATTCTAGATGTTTCACCCGGCCTCGTCATAGGAGAGGCTTTCGGCAAAGAACCTGTGCAGGGTGTGAAGATCATCCAATGGGTTCCGGAGGACTGTGAAAGAGTTAAGGTTCTGAGGTATGGGGAGCTGCTGAAAGAGGATGGTTCCTTCAACTCCGAAAGCTTACAAGAGGTTTATGGGTTGGGGGAGAAAAGCATAGAATCAGTTAAGGTTGACGAAGTGGTTCAGTTTGAGAGGTTTGGTTTCTGCAGACGTGATTTACCGTCAGAGCTTACGTTTATCTACTGTCACGAGTGACCCTGCTGTGATACCATTCGCGCAAAGGTCCGAGCAGAACCCTCGGTGCTTTTCTTAGTTCTTCGACGCTGCTGCATCCCACAAGATACATGGCTGTTTTAAGCTCGGCTGACAGCTGGTTAAGCTTCTCCAAAACCTTCTCCGCGGATTCTGTGGCGGGCTGAAGCATCGGCTTGGCAAAGCCAGCCATCGAAGCCCCTAGAACGAGGGTTTTGGCGGCGTCAAGCCCTGTCCTAAGCCCGCCAGAAGCCACCACGGGCTTTTTCGTGACGCTGACGGCTTCAAGCACAGCTGCGGCCGTGGGTATCCCCCATTCTAGAAAAACTTCGGCCAACCGCCTCTTGTCGTAAGCACCTGATTCATCAGCCCTTATCATCTCTATAAGCGTCCAGTTTGTTCCACCGGAGCCGGCCACGTCGAACACATCCACACCCGCTTCATCGCCCTTCAACACAACCTCCCGCGAGAGACCACATCCAATCTCCTTGATTATTATGGGTATGGACAGCTCTTTTTTGATTTCTGAGACTTTTTTGAAGAGGTTTTTGAACCTTGCGCGGCCGTCGGGCTGGACGAGCTCCTGCAGAGGGTTGAGATGTATGTTGAGGGCGTCTGCGTCAACCATCTTCACAGCCTTGAAAGCCATTTCGACACCGTTTTCCACAAGCTGGGCCGCGCCTATGTTGGCTATGATGAAGGCGTTCGGCCCCCTATCCCTGGCAACCCGGAAGCTGTAGGCTGTCTCAGGTCTTACTATCCCCGCCCTCTGGCTGCCCACTCCTACGGGTATGTTGAAAACAGCAGCCGCCTCTCCTAGGTTGCCGTTTATCTTCTCCGCCTCAGCCGTGCCACCTGTCATCGACTCTATCGTAAACGGGTGGCTGAACCGTCGACCAAGGAAAAACGCCTCTGTCTGCAGGTCCTCTGGGTCTATCTCCGGAGCCGCTTGATGAACCAGCTCAACATATTCCAGCCATGTTGTCTTCTTGAACGAAACGTCACGTTCAAGAGTTATTTTTATGTGGTCGCTTTTACGGGATTGGATGTCCATTTAAACCACCAGAACTGTTCCCACCACTGGATCACCCTTGATGGCTGCCTCAACCCTGCCTTCAACCAATCCGTTGACGATAACAACCTTCACCCCTGCTTTAACGGCTTGGAAAGCCGTTTCAACCTTGTTGAACATCCCACCAGTCACATCAGCACCTTCAACGTCGCCGTAAAAAATTGACGCATGTTTTCTGAAGTCCAGCTTGGTGACAAGCCTCCTCACCTTTGTCTCCCTGTCGTATTCATAGACTCCATCCACGTCCGTTGCGAAAACTATTTTCGAGGCTTTCAAAGCCTTGGCCAAGTAGACGGCTATATCGTCTCCAGACAGTACGGCGAACTTCGTCTCCCTGTCAAAGGTTGCATCGCCGCAGGTAACTGGGATGACGCCGATGTCAAGCGCCGAGAAGATGAGGTCTAAATGAGCTGTCTCGATGACCTCTTTCCTTGTGACGAAAAGCATCGAGGCGGGGATACCCACGGCGCCAATCCCGGTTTCTATCAGAGACTCGGCCACCATCTGGTTGAGCAGCTTCACAGACTGGAGTGTCTTCACGAAACCCTCCAGCTGTCTCTGCTCTCTGAAACCCTCGCTCAGACGATATCGTTCCGCTATCGGATGGCCGAAGGAGCCTGCGCCGTGGATTATTACCATGGGGGTTGGCCAGCAGCGGGCCACCTCTCGGCTGATTCTGTCCATGACATCTTTTCTGAAAAGACGCTCAACTTTTTTGTCGGTTATGACAGAGCCTCCGATTTTGAGGATTACGAGCCCTCTCAAGCTTCCACATCAACCCCCTTACAGCCCGTGGATGATTTCCAGAAACCGGGGAAAAAGCCTGAAACGTTCTCGAAAAGTTCATGGTCTCCCACGGCTATTACGCAGCCACCACCGCCAGCGCCTGTTATCTTAACCCCATACGCACCCTTCTCCAATAGCTTTTCCACAGCTCTTTCGACCTTTTCGTTCGACAGCCCCAGACACCGGAGCAGAAAATGGTTGATTGTCATCAAACGTCCCAGCGAACACAAGTCGTTCGATTTAAGAGCGTTGACAGCTCTTCTGAATATCTCCGAATAAATTTCGGACAGCTGTCCGAATTCATCCGGCTTCTCAGCAGCAAAGTTCTGGACATAGCTGACCATCTTCGACGTCTTCCTTCTCAGCCCCGTATAGGCGATGAATATTGACGGATGTTTGTTGAGTTGAAGTTGTTGACATTTCCGCGGCCCGTTGTAGACCAGTGTTCCGCCAAGCGCTGTTATATGAGAGTCTATTCCAGAAGGTCTACCATGGTATTCTTTCTCAGCAAGCATGGAGTAGTGGATGACGGATTCTAGGCTCATGTCGATGTTGTTGAATGCTGCGACAGCTTTTGCGAGAGATACTGAAACAGCTGCGGAAGACCCTAAGCCCGCTGCTCCCGGAATCTCGGAGAGTATCTCCGCGTTGAAGCAAGCCGAGACACCGTGGTCCTCCATAATCTTCAGCACCATGTTGAACAAGGGCTGGAAAGGCGTCGGTTGGGGGGGTGGTGGATATATTTGCTCGCCTTCAGCGTTCCATGCAGCCCATGACTGACCGGATTTTATTTTAAACTTGTCATGGCTGGGCGTTAAAACAGCTCTAGCACGCATGTCGATGGCTGTAACTATCGCAGGATAGCCTGAGACGACAAAGTGTTCTCCGAACAGTATCACTTTCCCCGGTGCGGACGCCACGGCTTTTTCCTTCATTGACGACCAAGCTCGATGAGGCATGAGGCATATCCTACCACGGAGTCGTAGTCGCCGCTGGTGTCGCCGCTCGTTGCCTGTTTCAACACACGCACCTCCCTCGCACCTAAGAGCTTCGCAGCTGTCAGCAGCGCAGCAACCGCCCCGTATCCACACATAGTGATACCATATTTCTCAATTGTAGCGTACAGTCCTTCCACGTCCAGCTCGACGATCTTTTCAAGGGCTTTTCTATCCTTCCGAAGAACCTGTTCATGCGGCTCATAGTGCGTGAAGTCCGTGGACGCAATCATCAGAATGTTTCTCCCGTCAACAACCTCGGCAACGTCTCTTCCGATTCTAACGCATGTTTCTAAGCTTTGGTCGTTGATGCATATAGGCACGAACCGAAAGCTTTCGTAAACAAATTGTAGAAACGGAAGCTGAACCTCGATAGAATGCTCCCTCGAATGAGACACCTCGTCTAGAAAAAAGATCTCGCTTTGGGCAGCCAGCTCGTTGACCAAGTTCTTGTCTATCGGGACCTCGCCGAGAGGCGTAAGCCACACTCCTTCGGGGTATATTGAGACAGCGGTCCCTATGCCATAGTGGTTCGGCCCGAAGATTATCACGCTTTCAGGCTTACTATATGAGGGCAGGGATCCGTACGCATATGCTGCCACAGGACCTGAATACATGTAGCCTGCATGAGGGCTTATGATGGCTGGAACCTTCCGTTCCGACCATTTGGCCGTGGGCAGCGAGCCGGGGCCTGCGCGGGAAGTGAAACATTCTCTTATCTGTTTGAGAAGGGAGTCTCTCGAACCTGCGTAGAATGCTCCGGCTACAGCTGGCCTACGTTTTGACATGGGTCCCGGCAACCATGTTCCTGCTCCTGCTTAAATATCTGCCCCTGCCTCGCGTTGCAACAACTTCCCCTTCCCTCGCTATCAGCTCACCTCTCGAAAACACGGATTCAATCCTGCAGTCAACCTCAAAGCCCTCGTATATCGAGTGGTCGATGTTGCTGTGAAGGTTTTCTCTATTCAGCTTGGTTTTGGCACGGGGGTTGAGGATGTAGAAGTCAGCATCGCTGCCCACAGCAATCACACCCTTCCTCGGATAGAGACCGTACAGCAGAGCCGGGTTTCTGGCTGTAACCTCAACCATTCTTCCAAGACTTATCCTGTCTTTCAAAACACCTTCGGAGTAGAGAATCATTGCTATTACCTCCGTCCCAGCAACGCCTCCGGGAACGTCCACAAACCTTCTAGGCCTGAGCTTGTCAGACGAGTTGAAACAAGCATGGTCGCTGCCTACTATGGATATGTCGCCTCTGCCAAGCCCATCCCACAAAGCCTCCCTGTCAGCCTTGCCTTTCAACGGCGGCGACATGATAAACTTGGCTCCGTCAGCTGTTTTGTAGACCTCGTCCGTGAAAACTAGGTAATGTGGACACGTTTCTGCATGTATTCTCACACCCTCCCTTCCAGCCCGACGGATATTTTTCAAACCAGCTTTGGATGAAAGATGGACTACAAGCGTCTCAGCGTCCGTTAGCTGTGAAAGATAGGCAACCCTCTGAACGGCCTCAGCTTCGACATAATCCGGCCTGCTTAAAGCATGGTACATAGGCTCTGTTTTACCCTCCGACAAAAATTCCTCGACCAGCATGTTGATGAGATGCTCGTTTTCGCAGTGAGCCATAACTAACACGTTGTTCTCGGAACACAGCCGCATCAGACTATATATCGCCCCGTCGTCAAGCATCAACCCTCTCCGTCCATAGGCTGTGAAGACCTTGACGCTGCAAACACCCATCTCGTAAAAAAGTCGTTTGAGGCTTTTGACTGTGCTGGGCTCAACGCTCGTGACACTGATGTGCAGACCGTAGTCAACCACTACGTTGCCGTCGGCATCGCGCCTCCTTTTCCAAAATTCTTCAACATAGTCTTTTGTCTGGGGTGTGATGAAGTCTATGATGGTTGTTACGCCGCCGCATGCGGCTGCGGCCGTTCCCGTGAAAAAGTCATCCGCCGTGTAAACATCACCGTCGTATCTAAGGTTGAGATGCACGTGGCCGTCGATGACTCCGGGAAATAGAAGATTTCCTTTAGCATCGTATGTTTTCTCAGCACGGTCTTCAAGGCTGAGGCCGATTTTAACAATTTTGCCGTCCTCAACGCCTATGCACGCCTCGTAAACACCATCAGCAGACACAACCTTACAGTTTTTGACAATCAAATCCATGCAAATCTTCAAACAAACATAATAGATACGTAAAATATAATGATGAAGTGATGGAATGAGGGCTGTTCCTTCATTCGAAGTGCTAATGCCGTCTTCTTTGGAAGAAGCGTTGAAGATGCTGGCGGAGGCACCGGAGGACACGGTCGTTTACGCAGGCGGCACAGACCTAATGCCTATGATGCGGAGGGGCCGAATCAAGCCAACCAAGGTCATAGACCTCTCAGCAGTTTTCGAGCTCAGCTACCTGAGAAAGGAGGGCGGCATGTTCAAAATCGGAGCACTGACGACTATACACGACCTGGCCAACTCTGCTTTAATCCCGCCGAACTATCTCTCACTGAGGAGCTTATCTGTTTATTTCGGAGCCGAGACAACGCGGCATATGGCTACCGTGGGAGGAAACCTAGCCTCGGGCGGCGAAAGAGACATACCCGCAATACTCGCATCTCTCGACGCCGTCGTCAAAATCGCCTCAAACCATCATACAAGGTTCTCGCATCCTTTAGAGCTTGGGCTTAAGCCATCCGAGCTTATTATCGACGTCTCCTTCGAAGACTGGGGTTCCAGAAGCGTTTCATGGTTCACGAAATTTGAGAAAAGAGCTTCCAACGGGATTGGTGTTGTAACGGTGGCGGTCAGCATGAAAATGTTAGACAACACGGTTGATAAGCTTAGGGTGGTTCTGAACAGGGTTGAAGGAAGAAGAATGGATAGGCTTTACGAACTCGAAGAGGAGCTAACCGGTGTAAGGCTTTCAACACCGTTGATAATAGAAGCCGTCGAGAAGCATCTTTCTAAAGTAAGGCCTGCAGGCGATTTTCGAGCTTCTTCAGAGTTCAGAAAACACGTGTCGAAGGTCTTGGTCCGTCGCGGGCTTGAGTTTTGTTGGCAGTATCTACAGAGAGGTGAAGGTTGTGAGAATTGAGTTTAGCCTCAACGGCAGTAGAGTGAAGGTTGATGTTAAACACAACGAGAGGCTGATTGACCTTCTCTGGAGGCTTGGGATGAGGAGTGTTAAGGAGGGGTGTGGAACGGGTGACTGCGGCTCCTGCAACGTTCTGGTGGATAAACGGCTTGTAAACTCATGCATTATGCTAGCGGCGCAGGCAAGGGGGAGAGAAGTATGGACGGTTGAAGGTCTGGTCAAAAACGAGAAACTGCATCCAATCCAGCACGCGTTGATAGAGTATACGGCGTCTCAGTGCGGTTACTGCATCCCGGGCATCGTCATGACGGCTAAATACATACTCGACAATTATGCCGAGGCTTCTGAAAACGATGTGAGACGTGTGCTGGTCTCGAACATATGTCGTTGTGGAGGATACACGCGCATCGTGGAAGCTGTTTTGTCGGCTATGGCTGCTTCACGGAAATGACCTGCTTGCCGGCGAGAGCCTCGACAATTTTCTCAGGGGTTATGGGTAGAGATTTTATCCTCGCTTTAACCGCGTCGTAGACGGCGTTGGCTATGGCTGGCGCGGGACCGTTTATCGCCGGCTCGCCGGCGGTACGTGTTCCGAGCGGGGTTATCTCGCTCGGGTTTTCCACCACCTCTATCTCGACGGCGGGCATGTCTGCGGCGGTGGGAACAAGATAGTCGGCAAGGTTGGGGTTGAGTATTTTGTGCTTTTTGCCGACGAGCAGTTCTTCAAGAAGGCCGTATGCAACGCCTTGAGTTAGCCCGCCCTCTAATTGTGCGAGAAGGTAGCTTTTGTTGACCACGCGGCCGACGTCAAACACTCCAACAAGCTTTGTGAGCTTGACTTTTCCCAGCTCTCTGTCCACCTTAACCTTGACACCAACCACGCCGTAGGTATACTGGAGATATGGTGTTCCCCGCCCGGTTTCAGGGTTGTAGTCGCAGTTAGGAAGGCTGAACTCTGCATATTCTTCAATCTCTTCCTTCAACGCTTCCTTTACGAACGACAGAACGTCTAGGCGTGATGTCATCGTATGAAGACGTTCTTGAGCCATCGACTCCAGCTTCTTTCTCAGCTTTAACGCTGCAAGCCTCACAGCGTTGCCGCCCATTAGGGTTGTCCGAGATGCGAAGGTTCCCCCGGAGTCGGGCGCCGTTTTCGTCTCAACTCTTTCAATTATTACACGATTCTCCGGGATGTTCAAAGCTTCTGACGCGATTTTAGCCAAGCCCACCGATGATCCTGTTCCATACTCGGTCAACGAGGTTCTCACGTAAACAAGTCCGTCAGGCGTTATCCTCACCACGGCTGAGGATTTATCCTCACCCTCGGGGCCGAGGCTGTTTCCATGCAGTACGAAAGCTATTCCGTAACCCTCGTCCGGCTCCTTGTTGGAGCGGGAATACCAGCCAAGCTTTTCCGCGGCCTTGTGGGCTAAAACGTCGTAGATGGGGTTGTCGTTCAAAACGACGTCAGTCGAGATTCTGCATCCTTTTTTCCAAACGTTTTTGAGTCTCAGGTTAAGAGGGTCCATTCCCAGCTCATGGGCAAGCATGTCCATCAGAGATTCAACGGCGAAATGAACCTGGGGACATCCGAAACCTCTCATAGACCCTGCCATCAAGCTGTTTGTGTAGACAAGATACGAGTCAACCCTAACGTTTTCTACGACGTAGGGGCCTGCCGCATGGGACACTGCACGGAGCATGACGAGGGGTCCGACTGAGGCGTAGGCGCCTGTGTCAAAGTAAAGGTCTGCGTCGAGCGCTTTTAAAACACCTTCGTAGGTAGCTCCAAGCCTGTAACGCATAACCGCCGGATGCCTGTGAGAATGGGCTAACATGGATTCGTCCCGTGAGTATACGCAGGCCGCTGGTTTCCCCGTCTTCAAAGCAGCAAGACCTGCCATCGCGCAGACATCCCAAGGAGCTTCGTCCGACTTTCCCCCGAAAGTCCCGCCCAAAGCCATGGCGACAATGTTAACCTTATGCTTAGGCATCCCCAGAATTCTTGCAACGCCTTGGAGAACGTAATGTGGGTTTTGGACGCTTCCGTAAATCGTAATGCTTCCGTTAACGTCGGGAACCGCGTAGGCGGCCTCTGGCTCTATCGGCGCCGGCTCTTGCATCGGCGTCCTGAACTCATCCTCTACAACAACGTCTGATTCGTCAAAACCTTTGACGACATCGCCTTTCCTTATCCTGTAATGCCGTAACAGATTTCCCTCCTCGTGTATTTGTGGAGCGTTGGGCTCTAGGGCTTTTACAGGGTCATAAACCGCCTCCAACACGTCGTATTCGACGACGATGTTTTCAAGGGCTTTGTCTGCAGCCTCCTCGGACGTAGCCACGACCAGGGCAAGCGGGTCGGCGACGCATCTCACTTTGGAGGAAGCAAGAAAGGGTCTGTCGAGGATGACGGTGCCCGTAACGTTTTGACCAGGAACGTCAGCGGCAGTCAGAACCCTGACAACACCCGGAGTTTTCAAAGCCTTCGAAAAATCTATCTTCTTGATGATGGCGTGCGGATACTCGGACCTGAGCGCCTTCACTCTGAGCGCGTCTTCGGGAACTATGTCAGCCGTGTAAATTGGCTTCCCACAAACTGCGTCAACGGCCCTGTGCATCGCGACAGGATTCAACGACAACAAAAAACATAATTAACTGGAATATATTATCATTGGCTCTACTAAGCCCGAAGTATTACTTCGACTCGGAGCTCTAGTAAATTCTATAAACAGGGGGTTAGCTCGCATATCTGGTTTGTCGCAGAAGCCTGACACATCTGCATCATTGACCCTCGTCGACCTTTTGAAAACTCTCAAAACCATGATGGATTACAAGGCGTTGTCGGAGAAAACAGGCATACCTGTTTCGACGCTCACACGTTATGTAACCAACAAAACTCTTCCCCGCGGTAAAAACGCTTTAGCCATCGTGGAGAAGCTATTGGAGATGGTCGATTTGGAGTCTTTGGTTCGTCAACGCATTCTATCAGACGGCGAGGAATATGACGTGTCTTCGGTGGTCTCAGAGACCCAGCTCGTCAAGCTAATCGTTCCATATATGGTGAAGGAGTTTTCTGGACAGAAGATTGACAGCCTGCTTGCCGTTGACAAGGCGGGGCTGGTTTTAGCAACGGCTTTCGCCGTCCTGAACAACAAGAAAACATACTACTGTCTTTCCAACGAGACCAGTTTTGTCAACCATTGGAAGGAGGTGAAGTACAGGATTCCTGAGGTAAGGATCTGGGCTAAGGTTTACATACCGAGGAACGTTTTGAAAAGCAACGTACTCTTTACCGCAGGAGTTTTGGACAACATAATGCCCCTCACAGAGCTGAGGAGCAGAATAGTGGAGTCTCGGGGCGACGTCGTCGGCGTTTTCTCGATAGCTGCCACTAAACAATTCCTGAAGACTGTTAAACCATATCAGCTGGGGAAAATCGTCCATCTGGTGAGCTTTTAAGCATATTCTCTCCAAGTGTGGCCGCATTTTACGCATCGGAAGAACTGGGTCATCGGCTCATCGGCGGACCTCGTCTGAACAGTCCACCACTTAGCCTCGTTGTGCCCGCAGGTCGGGCAGATTACGTCGAAGGTTGTAGGGAGAGGTGAGTCCGTCTGCTCTACAAGCGTCACAGCGTTCCTTGACGCAGACGATGACCTGACCTGCTTGATTACAACCTTTTCTTCAACCATCTGTTTCTTGTAGCCGCATTTTTTACAGACTAGAATTACCTTAGCCCCTGACTTGGATGGTGAAAGGGTTTTGCCGCAGTTAGGGCAGAACTCCATCTTAAACTCACCCCAAACTTTTTGCTTCAGCCTCGAGTTTGCCGACAACCTCGCGCAATTCTTTAAATGCTTTCTTTATGGCATCACGGGGTGATGTTATCTTTGGGTCAACCTTCATCGAAATCGTGATAACGCCCGTCAGCGGATGTTCAAGAGTATAGCCCGCGTACAGCACTCCGTTCTGCTTGTTAAGCGTCTCGGTGACGAGCCCGACTAAGGACTGGTCCTCTCCAACCACCTCTACGAGGATGAAGCTTTCATCCTCCTCCAACACCCGTAATTTTACCAACCTACGCCCACCAGCTCGGCGAGAAGCTCTAAGCTGCCGTATTTTAAAACTGTTCGCCTCCTCTCCCTGTTACCGCAATGATTACATATTAGAAAATGGTTTTTCTTCTCCAACGCCCTTCCGCAGACGCTGCATGTGGCGAGCAGAACGCCGCAGCCGGGGCGATATATGTCAAACGTAACTATGCCCCTGTAGATGCTTGCCACCTCGACCACGGCTATGTCACCAACACCCACGAGGTTTTCCATCTGGTCGTTTCTGTGAGCTATCAAAACTCCTGTTCTCCCATATTTTAGCGGCTTGTCCGGAAGCTTTGCGAAAGCTTGTGCCACCGCTATCTTCTCCTGAACATCCCTCACCTCAGCCAAGACTCTGTCATTTTTCACAAGCTCAACGTTTTCCTTCAAGGAAGTTACGCTCACCTTTCTGCTGTTCATGTCATAAACCACCTTGCCGAAATATCTTGACTTCACAAGACCCCTCACATCCGAGATGACGCCCTTCCCCGGCAGAAACTCCTCGATGACGCAGATAGGTTCCCCGGGAAAGGCTAGTGACTTTTTCATGTTGTAACCATCCTCAAAGGCCTCCAGAATTTGTCAGCCGCTTGTCCACCTGTCCACCCCCATGGATACATCAACAGTCCTTCGTCAACAACCTCTTCCCAGCTCAAAGCATTCATGGCCACCATGGCCTCGGCTGGAAGGATGACAGGCTTGCTGAACTGTGACTGGTCCTCGATACTTAGACGTGGGCAGGCGGTGTTTACGAAGGCTTCGAAAGTGTTTTCCAAAATCGTGCTGGGCGTTATTTCATCCGCCGCTAAAATGCATGAGTTTTTCCCATAGTTTTTCAGCATGCTGTTTATCCGGCGTGCCAGCCCTAGCTTTTTCTGACCAGGTTTAACGCTGACTAGCACAGCTACATTCTGACATTTTTTGAAGCGTTCTATGTTGTAGTGTCTCTGCCTGAGGATACGTTCTCTCATCTCCCACAGGTTTTTCACTTTTTGGGTGTGTGGGTCGGCTGCGAAGCATGGCTTGCTTGTTAAAAGCGCTATTCCGAGAGCATGGAAGACGCTGCCAACCACGAGATAGGTTTCAACAGAGTTTTCCAAGGTTTTCAATGCGCTTACGTCGCAGCCAAGCACCTGCGCTGTTTCGACAGCATGCATGCTCGGCTTGGCCGTCAAAACCTTTAACCCCACCCGTCTCAACTCTTCTACAACGACTTTCAAGCAGTCAAGCCATTGAACGCTGCTTCCAACCCCTACGCTTGCGAAACCTTTCACCGTCTCAGTGATTTCAGGAACCAAGCTCTTCAACGCACCATCCTCCGCGTACCTGCATTCAAGGTATATCGTTTGTGTTCTGTCTTTTTTTAGGAAGGGTGTGTGGCCTAGATGTATTAGAGCGTCTGCTCCCATGGCGGCTGCCTCGTGGTATGCAATGTCGCATCCACCCCAGCAGTTGGAGCTGGAGAAAGCCACGTCGAACCCTTTCTCCGCAAGTATCTGACCGACTCTAGCTGCGATCTTTCTGAGTCCGAGAGGAGACTGGACCAAGACCCTGCTAGCCCCCAAGCGTCTCAGACTGTTTACGGCATGGTCGATGTCTACTGAGCAGCCCTCGATGACAACCATCCTGCCTTTTCGCTGTACCAGCACCTAATTAATGTATGAATAAGCTTTTTTGATACGTCTGACCTTTTAACAATCGATGGTTGGCTATGATGTTCTGGTTGTTGGCGGCGGGATTATAGGGCTGACGGCCGCCTACTACGTGAAACTTGCTCACAAAAACCTTTCTGTTGCGCTACTTGAAAGGGAGAGGGACGTTGGTCAGGGCAATACTGCGAAAAGCGTGGGCGGATACCGGCATGGAATATTCACCTCCTACGTCAACCAAACACTGGCTGAAACGACTGTTGAACATTTCAGGCTTGTTGAAGAGTCGGGCGAGGCGAAACTCAACATGCGGGATGTAGGCTACCTGATACTGATGGATAAACACAGGCTTGAAAAAGTCGCTCACGTGCTAGAGCGGTTTACAAAGGCCGGAAAAGCAGCTCTTCTGGACCAGCAGCAGTTGGTTGAAAGCTTCGGGCTTAAAACAAGCTTCAGCGATGACGAGGAAGCCGTTCTCATGGGTGTCGAGGACATCGTCAAAGGACTCTTCGCACCAAAATGCGGCATGCTGGACGTTGACAAGGTTGTGCAACTGTATAAACAGAGATGCTTAAACGAGGGTGTTGATATAGTCGCACAAACTAACGTTGAGAGACTGGTTCTCGAGCCTGAGAGGCCGTTGGGGATTCCAAACGAGCCGAGGGCATGGCAGAAATGCCGCGTCGGAGGAGTTATCGCCAACGGCACAACCTACAAGGCAAAAAACCTCATCGTAGCCGCTGGCAGCTGGACGCCTGAGCTCCTCGACCCGATAGGCGTTGACTGCTTCGTAAAACCTAAGAAGAGACAGCTATACGTGATAAAAGCCTCCGACGAGCTGGAAGCCCTGCTCAACAGACGCTGGGACAACGATAGGGGTATGCCCATGATGTTTTTCCCGAACGGTCTCTACATAGTTCCACGCACGGAGGAAAAATCTTTCTGGGTAAGCTTGACGGATGACGTCGGAAGACCGTTCGGACACGATTACGAAGCCGACCCCCGATTTTACTACGATAACGTCTACCCATTGCTCTGCAGGTACTACCCACAGTTCACAGGCGCTAGGCCGTTTAACATGTGGGCGGGCTGCTATTCGATGAACAACCTCGACGGAAACCCACTTGTCTTCAAATTTCTCAACTGCGTCGTCGCAACGGGAGGGAGCGGCAGCGGCGTGATGAAATGCGACGCAATAGGAAGAATCGCGGAGGCCGTGTTGTTTGACAAGCCTTACGCAACGCTTCACGGCGGCATAAAATTCGAGGTAGCCAGAATAGGGGTCGTCAGCAGGCAGGTTGACAAAGAGTATCTCATCCTGTAGGTGTTGGCGTTGAAGGTCTGGTATTTTGCTTACGGTTCAAATCTCGACCAAGAGGGAATGAAAAGAAGGGTTGGCCGATGGCATGACCTCAAGCCCGCCTTGCTGAAAGGATACAGACTCGTTTTTGACGTTTACTCGAGTTCCTGGCGCGGTGGTGTGGCGAACGTGAGGGAGGATGAGAAATCAGTAGTCTACGGGGCAGCTTACCTGCTTGACGAAGAACAGCTGGAGAAACTCGACCGATACGAGGGTGTTCCACACCTCTATCACAGGCGTAAAGTAGTCATAGAAATAGACGGCAGCCCAGCTGAAGCGTTCATCTACGTTGGCAGCAACCCCCGCTCATCAGTAATCCCTTCCTCAGAGTACCTGTCTCTGATGATTAGAGGGTTGAAGAAGATTGGCTACGGCGATGAAGTTGTCAAAGCTGTCCGCATGGCCTCCGAAAGAAGGGAGTAGGCAGACATGATAAACACCGCAGAGCTTTTGCAACGTCTGGGCTACGACTACCATGTTTTCATAGAGAAAGCAGTGACACCTCCGACGGTTGATGAAAAGTTCGGCGACGTCCTACCGGCTCTCAAAACCTCTGGTCTGGTGAGATGCATACAGCTGGCGGACAAAAAACTTTACCTTCACCAGAAGAAAGCGCTTGAAAGCCTTAGCGAAGGGTTCAACCTTATTCTGAAAGCAGGGTCGGGAAGCGGAAAAACAGAGTCATGGTTCGTTTACTCCGCTAAGCATAGGGTGAGAACTCTGGCGCTCTATCCAACCTTAGCGCTATCCTACGACCAGCAGGAGAGGCTGTTTGACTACTGCTCCGCCTTGGGCATGAACGTGGTTCCAATAGACGCCGTCAAGAAAGATGAGCACATTCGGAAAATGGGTGTGAAAGGCCTCAGAAACCTTCTTGCAAAAGCCGACATCGTGGTCACAAACCCCGCTTACCTGTTAAACGAGCTGAAGAGAATTGGTATGGGTAAAAGCGGTTTTCTCAAAACGTTTTTGGGCGGATGCGGTCTTATAGTCTTAGACGAGTTCGACTTCTACGGTCCGCGTTCGATAGCGATTCTGCTTGCGATGATCCGTTTGATCGTCGAGATGATCAATCCAAACATACAGGTTAACGTCATGACTGCAACGCTTCAAGACCCTCACGCTGTGGCGGAAATTCTAACTTCGATAAACGGCAGGCCCTCGAAAGTCGTCGACGGAGAACCATTCCACCCGGAGAACAGGACGTACCTTGTGCTGGGCAAGTCTGTTGAGAACCTTTGGCGTGTAATAAGCTCACATATCGACAAGCTGAAAACGGCTGGTGTCGGGAACGACGTCATACAAAGTTTAGGAGACTTCAACAGTTTCAAGATGAATTTTTTCAAAGTCGTTGAGGCTGCTTCGGCGGCTGGTTTAGACCTTCCAGAGTTTTTCGAGGACCCGTCCGAGATACTGAAGCACTACGCCTCCGACGACGTCCTCACGATAGTCTTCACCAACAACATCTCCTCCGCGGAAGAGATGTCGAGGAGAATTCAGTCCCGGCTTGAGATCTCCCATCAAGTTGCTACGCATCATCATCTGTTGTTAAAATCCCAGCGTAGGGTAATAGAGGAGGCTGCGAGGAACGGCGACATCAGGATAATTTTCACTCCAAGAACGCTCAGCCAAGGCATTGACATAGGAACGGTGAGACGCGTGGTCCATCTCGGGCTTCCGAAAAACGTCAGAGAGTTCAGGCAGAGGGAGGGGAGGAAGGGTAGGAGGCCGGACATCGAGTGGACCGAAACCATCGTCATCCCCTACAGCCAGTGGGATAGGGATTTGCTGAGCAGGGGTGTTGAGGTTTTCAGGAAATGGTCTGGGCTTCCGCTGGAGAGGGCTGTAGTCAACGCGGACAACCTTTACAGCCGGCTTTTCAAAAGCCTGTTTGCTTTCCAGTCTCCTCTTCTGAGGAAAAGGATGGACAAGGACGATGTGCTGTTTTTGCGCAGCCTCGGACTTGAGAGCGACGGGCTGCTGACAAAGACCGGAAAGATGGCGTGGTTGAAGATGAATTTTTACGAGTTCGCGCCCCCCTACGGCATTAAACGCTGGCGAGTCGCAGAAGACGGAGCTTTAAGAAACCTTGAAGACATATCGCACGTTGATTTGGTTGAGAAGTTTCAGCCCGGTTCTATCGACCCAAGCAGCGACGGAGTTGTTTTTGAGGTGAGGCTTGGAGGCTCGAAAGGCAGGGTTGTAACGGCGGTCGTTGTCGACGACCTGAACCCGAGCAAGCTCCGAAGGCATGATACGCTGGCGCCTGTTTTGGAGGAGTATGAGCGGGTTAAGCTGAGATGGGGTGAGAGCCCCAGCTTGAGAAGGGATTTCTACACGGGCAGGATAAGCTCCGAGGTTCATGTCGTCGTTCACGCTCCTTCAGACGGCTTCGGCCTTTACACGAAGTTTCCGAATAGAGTCGAGTGGAGGATAGCCTCGGGAAGAAAACAGCTTATCAACGTCGGGGAGAAGACATACGTTTCAAGGCTCGTCAAGTCCATCGAAGTTCCGACACCCACTTACGGCATGTACAGCGATTACACCTATGGCTTGGGCGTTGAAGCGTCTCCTGTCGACGACCCTATGCTTCTAAAGCTTGGCGCATGCGTTTTGCTGATTGTTCTCAGAAGGCTGCACAACATCTCCCTCGAATTGCTAAAATACGACGTTCTTGTTTTGGGCGAGAGAAAAGTTATCGTGCTGCACGAAACTGAAAGCGCATGCCTCCTACCGAAAATCGATTGGAAAACTTTCTACGACGAGGTCTCGGCGTACACTCCCGATGAGCTTGACGAAGTTTTTCTGCAGCAGATCGACGAGCAGGCATACGCGACTTTTATTTCGCTGAAGCTGGACTGGCAAACCGTTAAGACATATGCTTTGAAGATCATCGAGTATTTTCTCTTGCGGGAGAGGCTGAGGCTTCAGGTTGGGACCAGGGTTTTGGAGGTCGCGAAGCCTTCGAAGGCTTTGAAGGCCGTTTCGTTGTCTGCCATCCCCGTTATCCTAAGAGAGGACCTTGGCGCGGGGCTTTACTCCGTCGCACTTTTCGACGGAGAGGTAACGCATACGGCCACGGGTGTCCTCGAGTTCAAACAGCCAGCCGACCACGCCGCAGCACTGTTTACCGCCTTAACTCAGCTGATAAACCAAGGATTCAGACTTCTCGTGTACGATAAGGAATCAACAGCTCGAAACCTCGAGAACTGCGGGCTGGAAAGCTTGAAGGCTTTCGTCTATGGATTGGAAGCTTGTTCACGTTAAGCACGGGCTGGCGAACAAGCTTGACAAGGAGATTCCCCTAGAGGTTTTGGAGACGTCTCTCGGGCTTAGGAGGGAGGTTGATGTGGCTGGGCTTGTCGTGAGGGCTGAGATAGAGAGGAGACGGAGGCCAAGCATGCGTTTCATAAGGTCGAAGCCTGAAAGGCTTGTGCAGCTCGTTGAAGCCTTTCTCAAAGACGAGGTGCGGAACATCTTTATTGCATGGCTTGTCTCTAAAGCAGTTTAGGAATGCACATAGCCCTTGACGTTGACGGAGTTTTAGCAGACCTCGCGGGCATGATAATAAAGCTTTACCGTGAGCAGACAGGTGTCATGTTAGAAAGGAGCATGATTACAGAGTGGGAGTTTTGGCACAAGCTTTCGTTGACTAGACAGCAGTTCATGGACATGATTGTCGAAGCATGGTCTCGATGGACTGAGATTGAACCACTGGAAGATGACCTGTCCGAGGATGTGGAGCAACTGTCCAAGATAGGAGACGTTGACATCTTGACGCAAAGGCCTGCCGAAACAATACGGCATGTCAAACAATGGCTCAGGCATCATAACATCAAATACCGTTCATTTACATGGGTTCCGCTAAAGACCTCCAAGTCAACTTTTGTCTACGATGTTTACATAGACGACTCACCACGCTTGGCTGAAAAGCTACAAAACACAGGGCGTCTGCTGCTTCTTTACGACCAGCCGTGGAACAGGGGCGTTAACAGCATAAGCAACGTTGTAAGGGTCAGGTCTCTGGACGAGGTTGTTGAGAGGCTTGCAGGTTTTTGATAGGGTTCCGGCCGAGAGAGTTCACAGGCTTTTCTATCCTCAGGTTCCAGCGGTTGTTACGGCGTCATACGGCGATGAGGTTGGTGGGCTGCTGGCGACGAGCATCATCCCGGTCTCGATGAACCCATGTTTGATTGGCGTTGCTCTGGGAAGGGACCATAGAACGACAAGGCTTGTCGAGATGTCGGATTGTTTTGGCGTCTGCTGGGTCTCCTACGAACATGTCGAAAGGCTTTCGAAGCTCGCCCAACCCGTTCCAGCCCATGTCAAGGACAAGCTGAGAGAATGTGGGTTCAGCTACGGCAGGGGGAGAGTTGTTGGCGTGCCTGTTTTAAATGAGGCTGCGGCATGGATTGAATGCGTCGTCAACTGGAGAAGGGAGGCCGGAGACCATGTCTTCTACGTAGGAACAGTTGAGGCTGCCTTTGCTACAGACGATTTTAGGGAGTACTGGTCGTTCAGGAAGTATAAGCCTGTTTTATACGTCGGCGGTGCTAGGGCTGATTGGCCGAAGTATGTCAGGTTCCCCCTTGAATGACTCGGGCGCCGATTCTCACGCTGTGCTTCGAGCCCATGGTCTTGAACCTCTCCTCGCTCCAGACGTTGCCTCTTTCATGATAGCCGTACAGCTCCCAGTAGCCGTCGACGTATACGGGGATGAGCTCGACTTCGGTCAGCCATTTTGCGCTCTTCCATCCGTAGAGATGCGGGATGAATGGACGTGCTGGAAATCCCTGGTCTATCGAAAGGGGTTTGCCGTTCATCTTGAGCGCTACAATCGCATCCTCGGACATGGCATCCTCCAGCGGCACAGGCGCTGAATAGCCGTCGCCGCATACGAACAACACCCATTTAGCCTCCTTCTTAACGCCTGAGATTTCCAGCAGCTTCCTCAATCCTACACCAGTCCACTCCACATCCCTGATGCTCCACTTCGTCACGCAGTGGAAAGGCTTGACGTATTTTTTATCAGCCATCTCCAGCAGCTGTTCGTATGTATACTCTTTCTGCCGCTCGACCATGCCCGTTATCCTCAGCCTCCATTTCTCGACATCTATCTCAGGCGTCCCTAAGGCGGAGTATATCACCCAGCTTCTCGCCCACACCTGTCCTGGTGGAGTTTTTTCCAACGCCTAACACCATGTTTTGGACGGATTTATCTGTGACGGGTTAACAAGTTAAAATGTAACCATTAGCGATGTCTAAAACATGGACGGGATGGTTTCAGCGGTCCCCCTAGCCGTCTCCGGCCTTGCCTTTGTTGTCGCGCTTTCTTTCACCGCATGGCTAAGGTCCAAGCCGGCTGGAGACGAGAAAGTCAGGAGTATTTCGACCGCTGTGAAGGAGGGGAGCAAAGCCTTTCTCCGTAAAGAGCTTAACTACATCGCGTTAGCCGGCGCCTTGATAGCGCTTTTGATAACAATGTTGATAGGGCCTGTGACGGGTGTTTCATTCGTCGTCGGCGCGGTGTTGTCGGTGGTGGCTGCAGCTGTGGCTGTGCTTTCCTGTGTTTCAGCGGCTCCGAGAGCGGCGACGGCAACGTTCAAATCACTTGGACAGACTTTCCTAACCGCTTTCAGAGGCGGGGCCACGGCCGGCCTCGTAATCTCAGCCATGGCTTTGACGGCCATCGCATCCCTCTACCTCGTCTTTCAAGACCCGTTGTCTATAGCGGGAGCTGCTTTCGGCGCGAGCCTTGTGGCTCTGTTCATAAGGGCTGGCGGAGGAATCTACACAAAAGCCGCTGACCTCGGCGCCGATTTGGTGGGCAAGGTTGAGGCAGGAATTCCAGAAGACGACCCCCGAAACCCTGCCACGATAGCTGACAACGTGGGCGACAACGTCGGCGACGCCGCAGGCATGGGTGCAGATGTCTACGAGTCCTACGTCGTCACGCTTCTTGCTTCGATGCTCATAGGCTCGCTGATAGGCCGCGGCGAGCTGGTTGTTTTTCCGTTGATGCTGGCAGCGGCTGGCCTTCTGGGCTCCGTCGCCGGAGTTCTCAGTGTTTCTCCCAGCCTCGCCGAGAGGCCGACAACTTCTCTCAACCTCTCGTTCGTCGTTGCCTCGGTGGTTACCATCGTTTTAGGCGCCTACTTGGCTTGGGTGGTGGTCAGCAACGTGTTCCCCGTCCCCATAATTGTCTCGATTGTCCTAGGCGCTGTGTTAGCGCCGGTCATACAGCGGATAACCGACTACTACACCAGCTACCGTTACAGCCCAACCAAGAAAGTCGCTGAAGCAACCAAGATAGGTCACAGCGCCAACATTCTCGAAGGCGTGAGCCTGGGCCTCAAGTCAAACCTTCCGTTCGCAGCCGCAATCGTCGCCGCTGTTCTCATCAGCTACTACATGGGTTACACAGCCTCCCGCGACCATCTCTTCGGCGTTTACTGCACCGCTCTGGCGACGATGGCTATGCTCAGCCTTTCCGGCGTTGTGCTTTCCATCGACAGCTTCGGCCCTGTCAGCGACAACGCAGGCGGAATAGTCGAGATGTCGGGCATGGGTGACGAGAATAGAAAGCTGACCGATAGCCTCGACGCCATCGGCAACACCACCAAAGCGACAACCAAGGGTTTTGCGATAGCCAGCGCCGGTCTTGCCGCCATCGCTATGCTCCAAGCCTTCCAGCATGAGGCGGAGAAGGTTTTGGGCGCCGGGGTTTACACTCTGTCCAACCCCGCGGTCATCGTGGGACTGCTGATAGGCGGCTTACTTCCCTTCTACGTAAGCAGCAGGCTGATATCAGCCGTCGGCGCAACAGCATCCAAGATAGTTGAGGAGGTGAGGTATCAGTTCAGGACTGTGCAAGGCATTTTGGAGGGTGTCGCTAAGCCCGATTACGGCAGGGTTGTCTCGATAGCCACGGCTGGCGCGGTCAGGGAGCTTGTTACACCTGCGGCCATCGTTGTCCTGACGCCCATCATCGTCGGCGTCCTGCTCGGCCCCGAGGCCGTTGCAGGAGTTCTGACCGGCGGAGTCGTCAGCGGCCTCTACCTTGCATACCACATGGCCAACAGCGGCGCCGCGTGGGACAACGCCAAAAAATACCTCGAATACACAGGTAGGAAGAAGACGCCCGAACATGTTGTCGCCGTTGCCGGAGACCTAGTAGGAGACCCCTACAAAGACACCGCAGGCCCCTCACTCAACACCGTCATCAAAGTTCTCAACACTGTCGCGATAGTCTTCGTCCCCGTCTTCGTCGGACTCCTTTAGCCGCAGAGATTATTACACGCGCTAAACACACCATCATGGGCGGGGGCCCGTGGCGCAGAATGGACAGCGCGGCGGCCTTCGGAGCCGTAGGTCGTGGGTTCAAGTCCCACCGGGCCCGAAGATCATCTAACAGGCTTTAGCAGCTCGCGAGCCATCTCCAATCTTTTTTCAAAATCGGTTCAAGATTTTTACTGCCCTTAAGCCTTCCGGCTAGCTTGTTCCCCTTCGGCCTGCTAAGCCTAAGAAACAGCGTTTCTAACGCCGAGATATGTTTCAAGGATTTGCAAATGTACATGCTGAATGTTTTCCATTTGTTTTTGTGTCTATCCTTCAAATGATGTTGAAGTCTTTTGATTATGTTTTTTCTCGCTATGCCCAGATAGTACAGGTTGCCTTTCTCGTCATAGAGACCGTAGACTCCTATCATAGGAAATTTCACCTCTTCTTCAACGATCTCCAAAAACCTGTCGTCTTTAAGCAATTCTCTTTTCCGCTTTTCAAAATGGTAGAGGACAAGCTTCGCCTTTATTCTCTTTTTCCATCTCCTTT
>JAWBJZ010000016.1:0-30482 GCA_038832005.1 Candidatus Caldarchaeum sp. | reverse complement strand
TCAAGCTCTGCGAAGAGCTTGTCTACGCAAGCATAGGCAAGGAGTCGGAGGAGACCGTCATCAAGCAGGCGATATGCACGGCCCTCGCCGTCCTCACACCTCCCTGCATCACAGCAGCCCCCTCTGAGGGGATCTCACACGTAAGAATAAAAGAAAACGACGACGGAAGCAAATATCTGGCAGTATATTTCGCAGGGCCCATAAGAGCCGCTGGAGGCACCGAGCTTGCGACGGTCGTTGTGCTGGCTGACTACGTTAGAAGATTGTTCGGTCTCGACAGGTTCAAGGCGAGGGAGGAGGAGGTGAAAAGGTTTGTGGAGGAGCTGCGGACATACGTCAGAAAGGTTAGCAGGTTCCAGTACAACGTGCCCGACAAGCTGATAGCTTACGCCTACCGCATGACACCCGTCGAGATAACCGGCGTAGCCACAGACAACATACTCACACCATCTTACAGGGACCTCGAGAGGGTAGAGACAAACTACCTGCGCGGAGGAGCTTTGAGAGTTGTTAACGACGGCATAGTCGGCAGGGCGAAGAAGGTTCTGAAGGTTGTCAGGTCGATGGGGATGTCTGGATGGGACTGGATTGAGGAGCTGGCTTCAGCACAACTCACCATGGGCGAGGCTGAGGAGCAGGAGATAGAGGTCATAGGTGGGAGGCCTGTAGTATCACTTTCCAACACATTCGGCGGCTTCAGGATAAGATACGGCAGAGCCTTCGCAACAGGCATGGCGGCCTACGGCATACACCCAATGGCCATGAAAGTTCTCAAAGGCTACATAGTGACGGGAACCCAGCTCAAATCAGACTTTCCGGGAAAAGGCGGCGTGGTAACCCCTGTCGACGCAATCGAGCCGCCAGTCGTCAAAACATCAGACGGCGCCGTCGTCAAAGTCGTCTCCGAAGAAGTTTTCAAAAAAATAGCGGACAACATCGAGCAGATTCTTTTCCTAGGCGACATTCTTGTGTCCGTCGGCGACTGTGTTGAGAACAACGTCGACCTCAGGCCGGCGGGATACTGTGAGGAATGGTGGCGTAACGACCTCGCGGCGAAAGCCGTAGAACACGGTCTGGAAAAACTGTCCAAAACAACGGGCATAGCCGTCGAAAGGTTGAAAGAGTTTCTGCAAAATCCCTTCCACAGCTATCCCAGTGTTGATGAAGCGTTCAACCTATGCTTCAAAGCAGGCCTCCCCCTGCATCCACACTACCTACACTTCTGGTCGAACATCACATCCGACAAACTACCGCTGCTGCTTAAATGGATTGCAGCACCGCCGCAAAACATGGACGGCGAAACACTCCTCCCATACAACCCTGGAGTGAAAAACATCCTTGAAGCCATACTGGTTGAACACCGAGTCTCCGGCGGAAGCATAATTCTCAAAAGCACGGACTACCATGTGTTGAGAACGCTTCTCAAACCAGAGGCCCAGCACGATATAGATACTGGATTGGACACGTTGGAAATCTTGAGGAAGATTTCGGGGGTGGAGTTGAGGGATAAACGAGGGTCCAGCATAACGGCTAAGATGGGCCGTCCCGAGAAAGCGGGGCCGCGTAAAATGACTCCAGCCGTCCACTTCCTCTTTCCCGTGGGTATAGCGGGCGGGCCTACGAGAGATGTTTTGAACGCGGTGTCCGAGACTGGGGTTGTCGCCGTCGAGGTTGTTGTGAGGAGATGTGAGAAATGCGGGGCATCGGGCTGGAAGGAGGTGTGCGACAACTGCGGCGGCTTCACATCCATCATCGGCGTCTGCAAAAGATGCAAAACCACCTACCAGTCAACGGTCGTCAACCCCTGCGAGAAATGCGGCGGCGAGGTCTCATACGCAGCCGTCCAAAGAATAGACCTGAGGAAAGAACTTTCGGAAGCTCTTCAGAAAATAGGCGAACCGTCTCCTCCACGCGTCAGCGGCGTCAAAGGGTTGACAAGCCTCACCAAAACACCTGAAAACTTCCTGCGAGGCATTCTCAGGGCTAAGCACGGGCTTAACGTCTACAAGGATGGAACAGTCCGTTTTGACGCCACCAACGTCCCGTTAACGCATTTTACGCCAGCAATGGTAGGAACAAGCGTCGAGAGGTTGAGGGCTCTGGGATATACCCATGACATACAAGGTAACCCTCTGACCTCTCCTCATCAGGTTTGCGAGCTGAAGCTGCAGGATTTGGTGATCTCCAGGAAAGCAGCCGCGCATCTCATCAAAGTTTCGAAATACATTGACGAGTTGCTGCAGCAGGCTGGTTTGCAAAAGCTTTACAGGATGGAGAAAGCCGAGGATTTGATTGGACAGCTTGTCGTCGGCCTTTCACCCCACACCTACGTCGGCGTGGTCGGCAGAATAATAGGGTTCGTCGACGCCGAAGTCACCTTTGCACATCCAGTTTTCCATGCAGCCAAGAGAAGAGACTGCGACGGAGACGAGGACAGCTTGATGCTGTTGGCCGACGTGCTGATGAACTTCTCCCGTCTCTACATTCCTGACAGGATAGGGGGAAAGATGGACACTCCGCTGCTGATAACACGAATAGTTTATCCCGAGGAGGTTGACGAGCAAGCTCACAACGTTGACGTGTGGGGAAGCGTTCCCGCCGAGTTTTACAGGATGGCTGCTGAACAAAGAAAGGTGGCCGAAGCCCGTGCTTTCATCCGGACTTTGGGTGACGACCTTCAAGCCGGAACCGAGGGTGTGGGGGTTTCGTTCACACACCCTCAGTCAACGTTAACGATTCCCGGAATAGTCTCGGCCTATAAGTCGCTTGAGACGATGATGGACAAGATTTACGTCCAGCTGGAGTTGATGGACAGGCTGGCCAGCGTGAAGGATTCGACGCTGGTTGACAGCATAGTGGCGTCGCATCTTCTTCCCGACATCATCGGAAACATCAAAGCTTACATGGTTCAGAGCTTCCGATGCAAAAAATGTAACAGGAAGTTCCGAAGACTTCCGCTGACGGGCAAGTGTCCTCAGTGCCAGGTTGAGCTGAGCCTAACGGTTCATCGAGGAGGCGTCGAAAAATACGTAGAGCTGGCGGAGCAGATGGCTGAAAAAAGGCTGAAAAACACCTACCTCATAGAGAGAACGCTCGCCGCAGTCGAAACAGTGACCGACCTCTTCACAACATCCAAGAAAAAGACCGAAACCTTCAAACAAACACGTATAGAGGCGTTCATAACAGACGAGCCATAACAACACTTACCTTGTCCACAGCTCCCTGCCTTCATCAAAGACGCTGTAAACGGCTGCATACGTTTGTGCATGAATTTCTACGTTAAAAAGCTGGCTTACATTTTACAAAAATTTTATATACTATCAATTGAGAAACTTTAGCCACAAGGTGAGGCGTTGTGACTGAAAAAGTCGGCAGACGTAACTTCCTGGCCGCTGCTGGAGCTGGCGTCGCTGGCCTGGTCGTAGGCGGTGTGGCAGGATCCCTGCTGACCCCAACCCGCACCCAACTGGTTGAGAAAACTGTGACTGCTGGCGGAGCTACTGTTGAGAAAACCGTTACGGTAGCAGGTGGAGCAACCACTGTCGTGAGAACAGTCACCGTAACAGGCACAGCCAGACCGCCGCCAACAACGCCCATCAAGTTTGGCGCACAATACTTCCACACAGGAGGAGGCGCTCTGCTCGGCCTTCCAGGCTCATACGGGTTGCAGATGGCGATAAAGGAAGTCAACGAAGCAGGCGGAGTCATGGGAAGGAGGATCGAGCTTCTCGAAAGAGACGAAGGAACAACCGACGCGACCGTCCGAGAATTCAGAAAGCTGGTGTTAGAGGACAAGATCGACTACTACTTCGGGCTAATCTCTAGCGGAAACACCCCTGCCGTGGGGCCTGAGGCTGAAGAGAACAGGGTCTTGACTTTGTTCACCGACGGCTGCACCGACATACTCTTCGAACAGGCAATACCCAACCCGAAGTATGTGTTCAGGATAACAAACATCCAATCCTCTGACGCCATAACAAACGCTGTCGGCGCCGTGAAACTCTTAGTCGAGACAGGCAAACTCAAAGAGAATCCGAGAATAACAGGCATACATCCAGACTACGCGTACGGTCGTTTAATCAATGACTTCGGCACGCTGGCGTTCAGAAAAATGCTGCCAAACGCCGAAATCCTCGACCCCCAGTTTGTCCCGCTCTTCCAAGTCCAAGACTTCTCCGCACAGATTACGTCGCTGCTGGCTCAGAACCCAGACCTGATATGGGTTTCACTCTGGGGAGGCGATTACGTCAACTTCTACAAGCAATCCGTCGGGTATGGCCTTTACCAGAAAGCCTATACAGCCACCACGCTGGCCTTCGGAGGCTCGCCTCAAGCGGTTGGAAAAGATCATCCACCCAACCAGGTTACAGGAGTTCACGCCAACTACTGGTTCACATACCCCGACTGGACCGTTTGGCCAATGAACAAAACCTTCAGCGAGAAGTTCTTCCAGATGTGGAAGGAGTGGCCGAGCTTTGAAGGCGAGGGTGCATACACATCTGTTTATATGTGGAAAGCTGCCGTAGAGAAAGCTGCGCAGAACGTCAAGGGCTATCCAGACCACACTGACGTAATCCCGATACTGGAAAACCTTGGATACTACGGGCCTGCTGGCTACATACAGATCAGGAAGAAGAACCATCAGGCGTACAAGAACGCGGTTACAGGGGTCGGCGGGCCGGTTGACAAATACGACTTCCTAGCGATGACGAAGGTTCTATCTCTCCCGATAGAGCAGGTGTCAGCCTCCGCCGAATATCCGACGAGCAAGTCGTGGCTTGAGAGCTGGCCTGTTGGCTACCGGCCGTAAACATCCCACACATTTTTTAAGGGGCCTACGGACATGGCGGAGAACATAATCATACCGTTAACAATCATTTCAATTTTAAACGGTCTTCTCTACGCATCGGTTCTGTTTCTCGTCTCATCAGGACTTAACCTTGTTTATGGAGTTATGAGAATTGTAAACCTAGCTCACGGCAACTTTTTCGCTTTGGGCGCTTACACGACGGTATGGCTGCTCCAGGTTTACGGGCAGACACTGTCGGCAGGCCCTATTCCCTACATAGTCCCCCCTATACTGGGCGGCGCATTAGTCGCTTTAATCGCAGCCGCCGTTGAACCAACGCTGCTTCGCCCGATATATGCAAGGTTAGAGGAGTTTCAGCTAATCCTCACTTTCGGCATACTCCTCATCTTGCAGGATGTTTTCCTACTGGTTTTCGGCGGGGTACCACTGGCCGCACGCGACCCATACTTCAAACTAGGGTCGATACAGATAGGGGAGGTGTTGAGATTTCCCACATACAACCTGGTCGTAATAGCTGTAGGGTTGTTGATAGCGTTCATACTATGGTTTATCCTCTATCGAACTAAGTTCGGCATAATTCTAAGAGCCACTTCGATGGACAGAGAAATATCACTATCGCTAGGAATAAACGTGAAAACGGTTTTCACAGTAACTTTCGTGATAGGCTGCTTCATAGCAGGACTAACCGGAGGTTATTTAGCGATAAAAGACACTGCAACGCTAAACCTAGGCATAGAAATCCTCGTACTGTCGTTTATAGTAATGGTGGTAGGAGGGCTTGGAAGCCTTAAAGGAGCTTTCATAGGCGCGCTGATCGTAGGATATCTCCGAGTGTTGGTGACTTTGACTTTCCCAGAGTTTGAGCTGGCTCTCCTATGGCTTGTCGCAGCAGGCATACTGCTTGTCAGGCCTCAAGGCTTGTTCGGCAGGTAGCCAGCCATGAGCCGTGTTTTTTCACGTCTAACATCGTTCGGCGGAACCCCCTTCCTCATCGTGTTTCTTGCGGCAGCTCCTCTCCTCGCTGAAGCAGGCCTGCTGACGGATTTCCACGTGAACCTGCTGAACTACGCCATGGTTTTCGGAATCGCCGGGACGGCCCTCGCCTTACTGCTCGGCCAAACAGGCTTACTGTCCTTCGGACACGCAGCCTACTTTGCGGTAGGAGCTTACGCATTAGCTATGAGCCACAGATACCTCGGGGTCGACAGTTTAGAAATTCTGCTGTTGATAGCCGTAGCCGCAAGCTTTGTTGTCTCAGCCTTCTTCGGACTAATCGCCACAAGGTTCACTAAAATCTTCTTCTCAATAATTACGCTGGCTTTGACCCAAGTTATCTGGGCCTCAACCCTCAAAGCATACTGGATAACTGGAGGGTCTGACGGCATACGGGTGCCCGCAATGTCCATATTCGGAATACCTTTCAGAGAGATAATGAGCCGGCCGGAATACCTGTTTTCCGTCTTCTACTACTTCTCGCTACTAGTCTTCATAATCTCGGTCGCCGTTCTCTGGCTTGTCGTCAACTCACCGTTCGGCAGAATTTTACAAGCCATCAGAGACAACGAAGTCCGCGCAGAGTTTGTGGGCATAAGGATTAAGAGATACAGGTGGTATAGCTTCATCGTATCTGGAACGTTCACAGGTTTGGCTGGAGCGTTGTTCGCCGTGTTGAACGGGCACGTGACACCTGAGATAGCTGACTGGGTTTTCTCAGGAGACATAGTCTTCCTCACGATACTAGGCGGCTTCAGAGTCTTCGACGGACCGTTGATAGGTTCTATTGTCTTTATGTTCGTCAGACAGTATGCCATGAGTTACACGATTTACTGGAGGCTTGTCCTCGGCGTAGTGCTTATAGCGCTGGTTCTGGGATTTTCTAAAGGCATCATGGGAACCATATACGACCTAGTCGGAAGAACCTTCAAAACCAGAACAGGCATCCCCACCCCCTCGCCAACTGCCAAGGTAGGTGAGAGAACTGGATGAAAAACCACAAAAATTTTAATACATCTATGAGGTGCGTGACACAATGAGCCAGCCACTACTGCGAACTCAGGGCTTGAAAAAATATTTCGGAGAAGTAAAAGCCGTCGACGGCGTAGACTTTGAGATAATGCCCGGCGAGCTGGTCGCGATGATCGGCCCTAACGGCGCCGGGAAAACAACGTTTGTAAACGCTGTCACAGGCTATTATGCACCTGACGGCGGTAAAATACTGTTCGACGGCAGGGATGTCACACACGCCTCCCGCGTCAAGAAAATCAAGCTCGGAATAGCGCGGAGCTTTCAGCTGGTCAACCTATACGACGACTTGACATGCTTGGACAACATACGTGTGGCTTTGGTTTCGAGAGAGAACATGTCGAGCGTTTTTTGGAGAACAATCGACGCATACGGCAAAATCGCTGAAGAGGCGCGTGAAACGCTTAAAGCTTTCTCGCTTGCACACAGGGAAAACGTTCTCGCCAAAGAGCTTCCGCAAGGAGAGAGAAAACTTCTCGATGTAGCGATGGCCTACGCCCTCCGTCCCAAGGTTCTACTTCTGGACGAGCCGACCAGCGGAGTTGCTTCACGTGAAAAGCACGACATAATGCAGACAATTGTCCCCGTCATCAAAAGCAGGAAAATAGCAACCATGGTCATAGAGCACGACATGGAAATAGTTTTCAGGTATGCCGACAGAATCGTCGTTTTTTACGAAGGGAAGATTATCGCTCAAGGAAGCCCTGATGAGATTCGTCGGACTGAGGCCATTGAGAAAGTGTTGGGGGTGGGTGTTAGTGCTTCTTAGCATGCAGTCGGTAAACGTTTTGATAAAGAATCTCCATGTTCTCAGAAACGTAGCCATCGATGTTGGAAAAGGCGAGTCCATAATGTTGATAGGACGTAACGGAGCGGGCAAATCATCAACCCTAAAGAGCATAATAGGAATCTACCCTACCAGCTCGGGGAAAATAATCTTCGACGGCGAAGACATAACAAACCTACCGCCGCACGTCAGAGCTGCCATGAAAGGCATTGGTTATTCTCCCGAAGACAGCCGAGTCTTCCCCGACCTCACCGTCGAGGAGAACATTCTGCTACCCACATGGCTCACCAACCGAAAATATGATGGAGACTTTATGGAAATTGTGTTAAACATATTTCCTGAGCTCAAAAAGCTGTTGAAGCGTAAAGGCCTTTTCTGTAGCGGTGGTGAGAAAAAAATGGTGTCGATATCCCGCACACTCGCGCTCAAACCTAAGCTTTTGCTGCTCGACGAAGCTATGGAGGGTCTGGCTCCGCTTGTGGTGAGGAGGTTTAAAGAAGCGTTTAAGGAAATAGAAAATATGGGTATCTCGATGATCATGGCGGAGTCAAACTTCAACGTAGCTCTTACATTCAACTATAGAACATATGTGATAGACCGAGGTGAAATAATCTACAACGGAGACGTGGAGGGAATTAAGTCAAACCAAGCCGTCCTCTCTGTCATCAGAGGCTACTGAATGTTTAAACAGCTAACGATATCCCTGTTGTTTGTCTGCTTTTTACTACATGTTTCAGCCCATGAGAACCACGGCGGCGTCAGGGCTGGAAACTATCTGATAGCAATAGAACCTGTTGAAGTTGAAGCAGGCAAGGAGACGGCGATCTACGTGCTGATAGATTACGCAGACAACGAGACGGGGGTTGAGGGTTTGAAAGTCTCCGTAAAAGTAGAAGACTCTGTTGCCGGAACCACATCCTCTTATCAAGCCGCTGACGTTGGAAAAGGCGTATACGTTTTCAAAACTGTCTTCAACCAGGCTGGCTTGAAAACAGTCACCGTAACCTTCGGAAATGTTACCGCTGTTCTCCCCATCCACGTCCGTCAGGCGAACATGTTGGAGACGATTTTACCCCGTATAGCGCCTTACGCAATCGTGCTAGGAGTTATCGCAACAGTAGCCCTCGCCGTAAAGAAAACCAGAGAAAGAAAAAGACCCTCAAGCTCTAAATAGTCAGCAAACCCTTCTCTGAAAGTTTATTCTTAATGCCATTGATGATTTCCTGCTCAGTGGCGTTGGCTCCAAACACTAAGTCATACCCAATTTTTAGAAGTTTTTGCTCGTCATCTGGCGGTATCACCCCGCCGATGACATACACCTTGGTGTTATGTAGGTTGTGGGTTTTAGCCAGCTCCAACACTTTTTCTCCCAAGCTTAAGTGAGCTCCGCCGAGTGAGCTTAACCCAACGACCTGCGGGTCCTCATCTATGACTGCTTCGATTATGTCTTCGGGCATAGAGTTCCCCAAGTATAAAACATCCATGCCCGCGTTCTTCAATATATGTGCAACAGTTATGGCTCCTCTCCAATGGGTGTCAAGCCCTAGCTTTGCTATCAAAACTTTGATACGTTTCAGGCTCAAATTCTCACCAGAGGCGTCCACAAACCATATACCTGTTTAAACGCCTCGAAAAGCTCCCCTTCCGTAGCTCTTTCCCGAACTGCTTCAACGACGTATGGGAAAAGGTTTTTACCATCCTTAGCTGCTTCCTTAATCTTCTCAATTTTGTCAGCTACTAACTCGTTATCTCTTTCAGATCTTATCTTCTCAAGTTTTATCCTTTGCCTTTCCTCAGCATTCTCAGGGTAGCGGAAAACGTCAATCTGATGGTCTTCTTTTTCTGATTCATAATAGTTCACGCCAACGATCTTTATTATCTTTTCCTGAATCTGCTTATAGTCGGTGTATGAGAATTCTGCGATCTTTCTGTGAAGCCAGCCCATCTCTATAGCTTTGGTTAACCCACCCATCCGCCATATCAGATCGATCTCTTTCAAAATTTCTTCTTCAGCCCTGTTAGTTAGCCACTCTACATAGAATGATCCTGCCAAAGGGTCCACCACCTCTGTTATACCTGTTTCCTCCTGAATGATTTGTTGAATACGCAGGCTGATTAGATGGGCTGCCTCGGTAGGAACTGAATAGGCTTCATCGTAACAACTCACATGAAGGGACTGAGCGTGTCCAAGTATTCCAGCCAAAGCGTGGAGGGTGGATCTCGCAATGTTGTTGAGCGGCTCGACCCGTGTAAGCGATATTCCGGAAGTTTGTACATGAAACCTACACCACCATGACCTGCTAGAACTACTACCTAGTATGTACCTAGCGAGTTTATACCATATTCTTCTTGCAGCCCTCATCCTAGCTATTTCCAGAAAGAAGTCATTCCCGATTCCCCAAAAGAAAGCCATCCTATCCAAGAATTCGTCGGGTTGATAGCCCCTCCTCATCATCTCTAGGGAGGCCTCTAAAGCGTTGGAAAAAGCAACCGCTATCTCTGTTATTTCATCTACGCCGGCCTCTCTCAGGTTGTAACCGTTGTAGGTTACAAAATTCCATTTGGGAACGTTCAGCCTTAAAAACTCCATGTTGTCAACATGTATCTTGAATATTGCGGTAGGTGGCAATGATTCAGGCGACGTCCTTACTACAGCTTCCATAACAGGGTCGTTCTGCACCGTTCCCCTGAGATCTCTCCACTCATATCCCATCTCCTCTGCAGCCACCAAAAACATTGCAGTCAGTATCATAGTGTTTGAAGGGTAGTGTGTTGTTAGGGACACGCTAAGTGTGTCAAGCTGTACGTTTTCAAACAGCAGCTTCATGTCTTCGATAGTGTCTATCGCGACACCGCATAATCCTACCTGTCCTTTGGCGTAGGGATGGGTGCTGTCGTATTCTTGAATAGTCGGCAGGTCGAAAACTATGTTTATCCCCGTGGCACCATGACTTAGAAGGAAACGAATACGTTTGTTAGTATCCTCCGGTGTTCCAAAACCTACAATAGGTCTAATAGTAATCTGCTTTCCTCTATACATGTTTGGATGAATACCTCTCGTGAATGGCGGGTGTCCTGAAAAACCTATGTCGTTCAAATAATCTAACTCGCTTACATCAAGCGGCGTGTAAATCAGAGAGCGCGGTAATCTTTCCTTGCTGCCTAAAATTGTGTAGAAAGGCCTGCTAAAAGACTGGCGTGTTTTCTCATCCAATATATTCATCCATTCTTCATATTTTTGTTTGATTTCTTTCAGTGCTTCCTCACTGAATAATTTCTGTCTTTTCAGCCCGCCAGCTGCAAGCCTTTCCTCCAAGACCTTTGAAACACCTTTATGTATTATCGAATCTTTAAGGGCTTCTAGTGATTTATTTTCATGGTTTTCATGTTTCTGCAACGTCCACCACCCATCTTCTCACAATTTCCTCAGTTACTCCTTCGACTATGTAGGAAATTATCGCAGTCTTGTTTTCATCGTTTTTCAAGTATTTGTCTATTAATGTTTTGTTTTTTTCCATGAAGCTTTCGAAGGCTTCATTGACCTCTGTTGTAAATATGTCTTTAAGCTCTGTTACCACCATGTCCTTTATTCTCCTGCAATACTCTCCCGAATCTTCTAAATATTTTTTGTGTTGAAGAATTGCCTCAGCAACCTCCTGAACTCCTTTTTCCGCTGTCGCTATGGTTGTCAATACCGGTGGAACCCATTTATCTGGATGGATACGTAGCCTTAGCGTTTCCTCTAACTGGCTTTTGACAAAGAATGGATTTCCCTCATCTGCTCTGTTTATTATGTAAAGGTCGCATAATTCCATAACCCCTGCTTTGACCATTTGTATAATGTCTCCGGAGGTTGGTGTTAAGACAGCTACGCGTGTATGTGAGTAAAGAAGGGGTTTTACATCTAGGTGTCCTGCTCCAACCCCTTCAATGAACACTGTGTTGTATCCTGCTAAAGTGAGCAACTTTGATGCAAAGTAGACTCCTACCGTTAAGCCGCCTAACGAATGCCCTGCTGAAAAGCTTCTGACGTAAACCTGGTTTATTCCCTTTAAGTCTTCAACCATGCGTATTCTGTTTCCCATAAAAGATCCGCCGGAAAGCAAGCTTGTCGGGTCTACTGTCAAGACACCTATCTTTCCGCCTTGTTTTTCTAAAAGTTTTTTGACTAACTTTCCTAAAAGCGTGCTTTTTCCGGCTCCAGGAGGGCCGACAAACCCTACTATGTATGAAGCGGTATATGAATCCTTTATGTTATTAACGAGATAATGGAATGATTGTTTATCTCCACGTTCGAGCATAGTTATAAGCCTTGATATGGATTTTCTATCGCCTTTAACCGCTTCTGAGATAAGCTTTTCAAGCTCAGCTGAGGCCATTCACCCATCACCATGGAGTCGGAGTTTGGCAAGTTCGGAGGAAATAGTTCTTTCATCGATTACACGTTTTGATTTGTGGAGCGCTCTTTCAAGACTGAAAGGCTTTGCCAGCTCTATCTCAGCTGAAACACCTAACCCGTTTTTTATAGCTCTTCTTAGATCTTCGACAATTTTGTCGCTGGCCGAACCATCTCTCTGGATCATTTTCATAGATTCCTCAGTAATCTCTACAACTAGTTTTAGGTATTCACGGCTTTCTTTCTCACCCAATACTATTCGGAACTCGCCGTTGTAGTAGGGAGATTTTTCCAAGATTTCTTGGATTACGCTTGGCCATGTTTTCACACCCTTGATCACTATCATGTCGTCGATCCTGCCGTATATTCCCTTAGGCAGCCGAGGGTAGGTTCGTCCACACCCGCATGGGTCATCAACCCAGTAGGAAACATCACCTGAGTAATATCTGATCAGCGGATATGTTATCCGGTCTAATGATGTATAAGTTAGCACACCTTCTTCGCCAAAACTAACTAGACTCATATCCTGTGTGTCAACAAGCTCGGTATATACAATGTCCTGCCACAAATGCATACCGCTCTCGAACTCGCATTCGGCATTGGTCATCCAAGGCATGGCTTCAACCATAGAACCTGTGTCGATCACCTTGACGTCTTCACCCAAACATGATTTTATCTTTTTCTTTATTGGTTGGAGTGAGAAACCAGGCTCGCCTGAACCAAACACTATTTTGAATCCTAAGTCTTTTGGAGGGTTGAGGCCTATTTTTTGTACTTGCTCTATTAAATGCAGTATGAATGAGGGTGTGCCGTAAAGAACTTCTGGTTTAAGATCTTGCGCTGTTCTGACGGCGTTAGCTGTAGCTCCTGGACTGCCCGCGCCTACTGGATGGATCTTCAAGTCTAGCCTGTTAGAACCTAAAAAAACTCCCCACGCACCGGCATACATCGTGAACATAGCCGCTATGAGGATGCCCATTCTCGGCCTTATTCCAAAGCTCCACATTATCCTTGCATGATGTTCTGCAAAACGGTCGAGCTCTTGCTTCGAGAAAGGAATGTAAGTAGGCTTTCCAGTTGTACCTGAGCTCGCCATTATGAATGCTATATCTGAGCCGCATATGATTCTTCCGAACGGTGGATGTTCGTGCTGCTCTCGACGAATTATCGCTTTAGTGGTCACAGGGACTTTCGTCGAAAAATCCTCAAGATTTCTGATGCTATCTATGTCAATCTTTATTTCTTCAAACAACTTATGGTAGTATAATGAGTTTTGGTAGGCATACTTGAGAAGGTGTCTTAGTCTTTTAAGGATTAGCTCGGCTCTGTCCACATGGTTCATTGTTTCCAGATCTCGCGACCAATACTTTGACGAGTTTTCGGGAAACATGCTGGCGCTAACGCTGGTGAACTTGTTAAATATTTAAGCGTTAAAGTCTTTGACGTCGCTGCCGAAGGATTTGTCTAATGTTTCATACGTTTTCTACGTCTATACTACACATAGCGATTCTTTGGTGCTGTATGCCTGGTACGGCATGTAGGTGAAGAATCTCTCCGCTTTCAAACGTGATGTAAATGTGATAAACCTTGATTTTCTCTACGTCGCCGAGAACTATGATACGATAGCCTTCAACGTTAGTTTCCTGCAGCTTGACCGTGCTCAGAGGGTTTACGCAAATCTTGCTCACTTTGATAAGGTTGTTATCCATTGTTGTTTTATACAGTCCTGCTCGAAGGCTAATGGTTCCAACAGATCCTTCCCCTATCACTTCAACGGCGGTGGCGCAGTCAGGCAGTAATCCTTTGTTGTGCAGGTTTAGAAAGATGGTTGCGTTGTTCTCTGAAACCTTCACCCATATGTCTGATGCATCGAGAACAGAACCTGTAGCTAATATCCAAGCTGCTAAAACCACAACCACGACAGCTGAGAGGGCAATAAACAGTGTACGAACTCTCATTCGTTACTCTAAACTCCATCGATTTTTTAAAGTTTGCGTAAAGCTTTATATGCCATAAACTCGCAAACGCCTTGACGCAGCATGCGTGCAGCCTTACTAAATGAAGGTGAGGCAAAACTGCATTTGGAGGATATAGTTAAACCACGTCCCCGCAGGGGCGAGGTTTTGGTGAAGGTTGCAGCCGCCGGCGTATGTCACACAGACCTTCACGTGATAAAAAACGAGGTGAAGTTCCCCAAGCCCGCAGTGCTGGGTCATGAGATTTCAGGCATCGTCGAAGAAACAGGGGATGGCGTGTCGGGAATCAAGCCAGGCGACAGGGTTGTCTGCCCCTTCATCATGCCATGCGGCTACTGTTACTACTGCTCGAGAGGAATGGATGATATGTGCGAGAATTTCTTCAAGCTCAACAGGCTTCAGGGCCGGCTTTACGACGGCGAAACAAGGCTCCGCAAACACGACGGGACGCCGGTATGGATGTACAGCATGGCCGGCTTAGCGGAGTACGCCGTAGTTCCATCGACGGCGGTCTTCAAGCTTCCGGAAAAAGCTCCTCTGCACAAGTCCGCCATATTGGGATGCGCGGTCTTCACAGCTTACGGTGCCTTAAAGAACGCCGCATCACTAAGAACGGGTGAATCAGCCGCTGTCGTTGCAGTAGGTGGTGTGGGAACAAGCCTACTGTATTTAGCGAGCCTGACAGGCGTTTATCCGCTGGCAGCCGTGGACATCCGTGATGAAAAGCTTGAGTTTGCGAAAAAACTAGGCGCATCTCATGTCATTAACTCTCAGAAGGAGGACGTTGTCCAGAAGGCTCAGGAAATCACAGATGGCCGTGGTTTTGACGTGGTTTTCGAAGCTTTCGGCAGCTCCCAGACCGTGGAGACAGCTCTCAGCTTGGTCAGAGACGGAGGCCGTGTTGTGTTGATTGGGATAGCGCCTGTCGGCGTGCGTGCAGGCTTTGAGATAACGCGATTGGTGAGACGAGGGATAAAGATAACGGGCTCTTACGGCGCTCGCACGAGAACAGACATGCCGGAGGTTCTCAGGCTGGTTGAAGGCGGCAGGCTCAATCCCGAAGTGTTAGTCAGCCAGCAGTTCAGGTTTGAAGAGGTGAACGAAGCCTTCGAAAAGCTGGGGAAAGGCGAGATTGTAGCAAGGTCGATCGTAAGGGTCGACTAGGGAGATGAAAAGCAGGCATGCTGTTTTGCTCACCGCCATCCTAGCTCTAGTGGCTGTGTTTGCCGCTTTACAGTTTTTCACGAAACCTTCTGGCAGGACCTGGACTGTTAGAATTTACGTCAACTCTACGGACCCTATTGCCTTGAAGGGCATCTATGACCCCGCAACGCTTGAGATATATGTCGGCGACACTGTTGTGTGGGTTAACGAAGATATCAGACCCCATTCTGTAGAGTTTGAGAATAGGATGACAGACCCCATGTGGATAAAGCCCGGAGACAAATGGAGCTACACTTTCTCCGCGCCAGGCGTGTACAACTACAGGTGCATGCCCTGCTTCTGCAACCCGATGACCGGTAAAGTCGTAGTCAAATGAAAGACATTGAAATTCATTGGACTGCGCTGGCTGTCATGGGTGTTGTTCTAGCCTCTTTTCCTCAAATCCTGCCTCCGTACTATCTAACCTTCATCTCTTACCTGCTCATCTATTCAATCATCGGCCTCTCGGTAAACCTTCTTCTACGCAACGCTGGACTTGTCTCCATAGGGCATGCAGCATTCTTCACAGTAGGCGCCTATACTGTTGCAGCTCTAAACGTGTACATGGGTGTATTCAGCGTAGACCTGCTGATCTTAGCCGGTTTGATAGCTTCCGCCGCCGCATCATTGCTGATCGGCTCAGTCAGCTGCAGGCACACACGTCTTTACTTCGCCATCTTGACAGTGTCACTGGCTGAGGTTATTCACGTGATTCTTCATTGGGTTTACGGAGCCTCGGGTTTAGCCTTGCCGCTAGTGGTTTCAGACGAGAAAACTACGTTGCTTTGGATATCTTTTTCCAGAACAAGCAGGCTAGATTTCCTGCGGAACGGATACTACTACTATATTCTTGGATGTTTCCTAGCGTCTGCAGCTTTTCTATACTTGGTGCAGAGGTCGCCGCTTTCCATCACGCTCAACGCGAGCAAGCAGAATGAGGAGAGGCTCATCAGCATGGGAACAGACATATACAGGCTGAGGACAATCAGCTTCACCATCAGCGGAACCCTGACAGGTTTGGCTGGTGCGTTGTGGACGCCGCTTTCAGGGCTCGTCGACCCACACATGATACACTGGGACATCTCGATCCAGTATCTTGCGTACGCTGTCGTAGGCGGAAGCAGTTTCCTAGGGCCTGTGCTGGGAGCCTTCATAGTTAACGCCTCCATGGAGGTTTTCACCATTTACACGCTTCAGTGGAGGTTTCTGCTGGGATTGTTTCTGGTGTGCATCGTCTTGCTTCTGAAGGGCGGGATATCAGACATGCTTGTAAGAATCTACACGAGTCAAGCGAAACCTTCAGCGTCGAAAAGTCTGGTGAGTTAGTTGGAGCCGGCTGTAATAGTTCTTCATGCTTTAGAGACTTTTTTCTACGCCGTTGTTTTGCTTCTCATTTCTTTCGGCTTAAACCTTTCGTATGGCGTGACGAAGCTGCTGAACATTTCCCACGGGGGGTTGATAAGCATAAGCGGCTACGTAGCAGCAGCTATAATAGTCAGCTATACGTCGATGCTTGGAATATACGCCGCGTTGATGGCTGCGGCGATCGCCGTGCTGGCCGCCGTCCTAATATCCTTTGTTCTGGAGCCTCTCGTTTTCAGACCATCGTATCTTCTGAGAGAAGAACATCAGCTGATAATAACTTTTGGCCTTCTACTTGTGTTAGAGGACTTGACGAGAATCATATGGGGTTCCTCGCCCATTCCGGCACGCGAGCCAGTCATACTGATCGGCAACGTAAAAATCTTGAGCATTTCCTACCCGTTTTACAACGTGGCTGTAATTATCGCAGGCTCTTTAATCGCGTTAGCTCTCTGGTTTACGATCCACTCAACAAGATGGGGAAAAATTGTGAGGGCTTTCTCATCCGACCCTGAGACGGCAAACGCCATCGGGGTAAACACTTGGAAGATCTTTAAACAAGTGATTCTATTCTCAGCGTCCTTGGCTGGCTTAGCGGGCGGTATCATAATCCCAATCACCACAGCAACGCCGGGCATCGGGTTTGAAATGTTGCTGCTCGCGTTGTTGGTTATCGTGATTGGCGGGCTTGGAAGCATAAAAGGCGCTTTCATAGGCTCGATACTAACGTCAGCCATCAGGACAGTTGTGGTTCTTCTATTCCCGAAGACGGAGATCGTGATACTCTATGGAATCGCCGCAGTAATCTTGATAATCAAGCCTAAAGGCCTAGCATCGTCGTAAAACGACGCAAAACTAGGCAGCTCGTTCAACCATGGTGCCGATGTTTGACGGATGGGTTAGGTCCCCTTTTGGAAGTTTCGTAGAGCCGGAATAGGTTTTCCTAGGGGTCTACAAATGTTGCTGTCGCCCCGAACGCTTATGCCTCAGGCTCCTTAACAAAGCATGCGTAATAGTTTTTGAGAACGGTAACCGCCTAATTCATGTCGTCCACCTCAAGTCTAGAATCACGCCGACCTGCTTCGGACTCATTGATGACTGTCCTTCATCGTGGAGGCGGGGAACAGCGCTAGGGGTTTTGAGAGTTGCGAAAGCCCGGCTCACATACATAGGCTGGGCCCCAACGCCTTCTGATACCATTCAGCCTTCAAGAAACACCATCACCCTCGAAACATGGACAAACATCACATGAACAATTTACCCATCCATTAGCTGCAAAAAGCTTTGCTTAACAACAACGTAATTCAACACCAGACTTGGCCAGATTCCACAGCGATTTCGAAAAACACAACGCCTGAAAACCTGCAAATGACCGCGTTAAAACAGGAAAGACGCCCTATAAAGTCTGGTAACAAATTTATAAACAGGCTTCAGCCGTTTCCCTGCAGAACCTCTTCATGCAGCCGGGTATCCCAATCCTGAAAGAGGGAGGAAGGAAATTCGATGTTAACGAGGCTTGGAAATATAACATGACGTCAGCCGTACTTGTCGCAGACCTCGTCAAGACAGCAATAGGTCCGCACGGCCACTACAAGATATTGGTGGACTATCTCGACAACGTCAAAATCACATCGCGTGGAGCAACCATTCTACGAAAACTGACGGAAAACACAGGCCCCCGTCAAGACGAACGACAGAGACCCTACCAAGACAATCCATGTGTCAAACATCTGGTCGAATCTGGACTCGCATTATACGGCGAGGTGGGGGACGGCGTAATAACCTCGGTCAGCCTGACTGGGGCATTACTGGAGCAGGCTGCAGAACTCATACGCATGAAAGTGCATAGAAACGTCATAGAGTCAGGCTACAGATTCGCGTTAAGCAAAGCTCTTGAGACACTGCATTCCATTAAGATACCCATGCCGTCCAGCAATGCTTCTTTCATCAGCTCCGTTCTGAAAACAACTCTTTCAAAGCATTTCGTGGGAATCGAGGCGGCAGGCGCTCTTGCAAGAATTTTGACCGAGGCTTACTTCACGTTGTTAAAAAACAACGGAGGAGACCTTTCTAAACTCGACTTCAGCAAAACGCTGCAAATAGTCGTTAAAGCAGGTAGTTCAACATGGGAGCCTTCCTTGATTTATGGCATCATAGTGGATAAACAGCTTAAACATCCGCTTCTGCCGCGAAGAGTTACCAACGCTAAAATAGCTCTCATAGACTTTCACATGTCAGTCAACAAGCCAAAATACTTACATGAAGTCAAGCTGACCTCTCCTGCCGCGGTTGCTTCACTGAAGCGTGAGGAGGATGCGATTTTAGCTGAGATGGCTGAAAAACTCTACAAACTGGGTGTGAACGCTGTTTTCTGCAACAAGTCAATCGACGACAGGCTTCTCTACATGCTTGGTAGGAGGAACATACTGGCTGTGAGGGATGTCCATCGCGTCGACTTCGAAATGTTAGAAAAATCATGCTCAGCCAGAATAGTCCACTCCGTCGACGAGTTGAAACTCGAAGACCTGGGATATGCAGAACTTGTCGAGGAACGGGATATAGGTGCTGAGACGTGGATTTTCGTCGAAGGATGCAGGGCTCCCAAAGCAGTTTCAATACTGATCCGCGGAGGCTCATACTGGTTCGCGGAAGAAGTCAAGGAAATTGTGAAGTCAGCCCTTAAAATGCTTCGTTCAACGCTTCTGAACGGCTTCGTCCTACCGGGTGGAGCTGCATCTGAAGTGTATGTTGCGGAGCGTTTGAAAATGCTGGCGGCGGAGCTAAAAGACAAAAGGCAATTCGTCGTCGAAGCCTTCGCAAAAGCTTTAGAAAAAAACGTGCTAAATCTTCTCGGCACGGCGGGCGTAGACCCGCTAAAAGCTTTAGCTGACATACGTCATCTCCAGTCTTTGAACGGCGTAAACAACGGTTTCGACCTTATAGCCAGACAAGTGGCCGACGTGGTGGAAAAAGGAATAATGGATTCTTTGGTTGTGAAGGAGACGGCGTGGAAAACCGCTGTTGAAACAGCCTGCTCAATACTGCGTGTTGACGAGGTCTTTTGGGCTGGACGGAGAGCTTGGAAAGACTTGCCGAAGATCTCCGAAAAATCCATGGATACTTCAAGAAAGGGCCTTATCGGTGAGCCTGGGTCTGTCCCGATGTATGGAGAACCTTATTGAACCGCTTGCTTTTTCTCAGAGCGAGGAAGGCTAGGACAACGACACCAGATATCAGAACAACATACGTTATGTATGTTTCTTTCTGAGCGCCAGCTTCAGCACTGTCTGTTTTTCCACTAACCATGATGGAAACGCTGGAGTGTGCCGGGTTCATCGCGTTGACGGCGGAGGGCCAGCTGTAGTACTTGTAGGTCGGGACTACCGTGAAGTGAAAAGTGTAGTTTCCATCTGCAAGCCGTCTTACAACATCAGCGTCAATCACAGCATTGAACAATCCTTTCTCAGATAAAGGCCTCGCTTTTCCCAGCCATAAAACATTACCGTCGCCGTCGCGAAGATACGCGTAGACCAGCGCTTCATGGGAAGGGATGTAACCAAAGCTTTTGTAGCCTCTCGGAGCCTGTTCAACCTGCTCAACAGCAACCCTAACGTTTACTGACACATTCTCGCCACGTACAAGGCGTATCGAACGAGGTTCGACGCCGATTATTTTGCTAAACCTAGGCACGCTGAGATAATCGTATGAACCGACGCCGAGAGGATATGCGGGCGAGCGGAAAGCCTTCAATATCTTCGTCGAAGAGTTGTCTGAATCAAGATAGTAGGGCCCGTTTGTGACAAGCAAATGTCCATGCTGCGAAAACCATCCATCAAGAAGCTCCCATCTATGTTTTGCCTCTTCCTGCGTCACGAACTTGGATAGAAAATCGGGTACGTGGTTTACGTTTTTTAGTTCTTTGAATAAAGCTGGTAGCTGAGGGTCTTTGACCAGATTTATTGAGGAAATTGTTTTTCCTGTTGACACGGCTGTGTCAGCAAGGCTCAGCAGCTCCCACGGAAGCATCGTCCACGGAGGCAGAAAGGCTGCAACCTTCACATCATCGGGATGGGTGTAGTTAAGGTAAAGCTCGAGCCACATGTCACGTTTAGTCAGGTTTAAACCTGCCAACGGAATAACGCTCTCAGTCGTGTTAAGCAATCTTAATGCGACAAGCCTGTTCACTCTTTCCTGAACCGCCGGGGGAAACTGGTTGATATGCTTTTTGAGAAAATGATAACTGTAAAGAATGTCAGCCAACCTCATTTCAGCGCCGTGGTGAAATTTTCCCAGAAGAACTCTGTAGAGGACTCTGGAGTCGGCTGCCGCAGCCTTTCTATCTGTGAAAATATAAGAGTCCTCAGGCACTTTTACCCCGCCTTTTTCAACAGCATACCATACCACTCTGTTAACCTCCCAGCTTCCGTTGTAGGGTTGATGTATGAACGCGGAATCGCTGACCAGCATCAAAATCGCTCTACAATAAAGTGTCTTTTCAAACATGAAAGGATTGTAACTACAATCCTCAGTGTCATTGTGTCCGATCAACAGCCAACCGTTCCAAGGAAACAGCTTCAGCTTCACCGTCCTGTAAAAAACATCAGTTGATATACCGGTTAACGGGTTGACAGCCATGTTGTAGATTCCCTCATCCCAATCATCGTTAAACATGTAATGTCTGTAAGTGATAAACAATGGAATGATGCCGCCGTGTTTGATCCCCCATCTAACAAGCTGCCTGACCAACAGCATTTTTTCAAACTCGTTGGAATAACGTCCATAGAGTATTTTGTTATAGATGGATTGAGGCTCAGAAGACATGTTGACGGATTGTCGATAGATGGCGGCAGCCAAACTGTAGCCTTGATATGCATCCAGGTCGAAATATATTCCGTTGGCCCATACTGTGTTTTTTTGGAAAAAGTTGTTTAAGCTGATGCTAGATAATTTGAAATCCCAGTCATCTGCACCATCTTTAACAACCGAAACATTACCAAGCTTACCCAGCTCTGACGCGACTGCTTCAACGGCTTCTTCTTCAACCTCTTGAACAGATAACTTTATCGCGGTAATTTTCAACTTTCTCAGCTCACTGCTGTCGATGGAGAAAGATTTCATGCGCAACGACTCACTTATGTCAGCGACGTAAATGTAATCCCCCTGATAGGATAGTATTGGAAGATATACCGGCTGACCGTTAAGCTTTGCAGCTACGCTGTCCCTGCTTATGCTGTTCATAAGCAAATCTGCCACGGCTGAGTTGTTCCAAGGTCTTTTGTCCAGATTTATAACAAGATAGTATAGCCTGTCGACTTCCTGAATGAAGTTGATTTTCGTGTTGTTTAATCTCTTTGCCGCTGGTTTAAGGGGGGCTAGGTAAAGATGCAGTCCTTTAACAGTGCCCGTGGTGCTTGTCTGGGCGATAAGTTGTGATGCGTCCTCAGCGTTTTCAACCCGAAAAAACCTTAACTCATGAGGATAAAAAGACGGATACAAAATCAGCTCATGACCACCATAAACAACATTCACTAATAGAAGAAACGTTAACATAAGCAATAGAGGTATTTGCCAGCTCTTCATGAACTTTCCTCTATCCACTTAACCATCCTAACGCCTGGAGGAGGTACAACTCTCTCCTTCGGCAGGGCCAAAACATCACTAGGGTCCCAAACAGGGAATTTCCAGCCATCAAGCCTTTTCGAACGACCTATCGGAGGGTTTCTGACAGCTTGATGGTCTTCAGACCGGTAATGCACGTAGCCGCCTGGCGCTTCGAAGCCCAAACCCTCTATTGATCTGGAGACCTGTGTGGTGTCAGGATGTTCTCCTGTTTCCTGAAACGATTTCATCACGCCGAGCGCTATGGCAAAGGTTGAAAGGTACGCGAGCTCTGCATGCGTACCGGGATATTCGTTCCACATCTTGAAATATGCTTCGTTAAAGTCTTTGTTCAACTTTCGGCTACCCCATGGTGGGTAGAGGAAGTAGTAGTTTGCATGAGCGCCCATTATGGAGCCTTCGGGCAGGTCCCATCCATAGTAATGGGGTGGTGCTGAAAACCCGTAAGTGGAGACAAGTTTAACGTCTTTGAAAAGGTTGTAAGAATAAGCTTGCTTATAGAACGTTATAAAGTCGCCGCCCCATAGGGCTGCTATGAGAATGTCGGGCTTTTTGCCCAACAGCGATGTAATGTGTATTGAATAGTCTGTTGTGAATGGTGGAGGCCATCCCGTGTAGACGACCTCCGCTGAGGGAAGAAGTTTTTTCACTGCTTTTTCAACAACTTCGCTTGTCAGCTGCCCGTAAACATCATCAGGATACACCGCCGCTATTCTCTCCACGTTCCGAAACCAGTGTTTTATCGCACTAACGGTTACGTAAGCATCCACTGTGTCTATGTTAGACGTTCTGAAAATGGCTCTCGGCCTAGGAACTTTCTCTATGAATAAGCTCTCCGTCCCACCGTCAACGAAGATTGCGAGAAGGCCCAGAGATTCGGCTTCGGGGCCTAAGACCACGGTGTTCACACTCTCGATAGCCCCAACGTAGTAGTCAACGTTCTCAACCAACGCCATTCTGCGAAACTCTTTCAACGTCTGGTCTATTCCGCTCTCCTCCCTAACCACCGTCTCGATTTTCCGGTTTAGCAAGCCTCCTGCCTCGTTGATTGTTTTGACCGTAAGCTGAGCGCCTTTCAGCAAAGGTGCTCCGATAACGACGCCCGGGCCCGTCAGTATGGTCTGTAATCCTAGCTTAACTGGCTGTGTTGGCTCTGTCTTCGCAGTTGTTGCGGTGTTGGATGTGTTTTGTGGAAGTGTGTTTTGCGTAAACCGTCCAGCTGCGAAAGCTAGGGCCCCTACTAAAGCAAGCTTGAGAACGTCCCTGCGAAACCGCATTTCTTACAATAGGCCGAGAGATAATCTATAAAACCTTTTTGCCAGAAACCGCGATGATGTGAATTTCGCCGTCTGTGCAGCGTTGCGGAACTGCTGCTTTGTCTGCTGTTTCGAGGCCGGTTCAGAAAACGTGGTCTGAAGATTTAAGACAAAATTGTAAGAAGCGGTCGTTACACAACAATCGCCGACGCCGCCTGTGCTACACAACATTTCGCATGAGCTCTGGAAGATGTCTTTTTATAAAAATTTATATAAGAGAATTCTGTTAACCACGAATAATGATTAATCAGAGCCCGTCAATTCTTCAGTTTGGTAGGCTTGACATCTATGTTGACGGTAGATGGATGAAGTCTACGGCGCATGAGTTTAGACCTGTTTTCGACCCAGGCTCCGGACGCGTGATAGCCGAGGTTCCATACTCGCCTGAAGAGGAAGTTGACAGAGCGGTTCAAGCTGCTTCACGAGCGTTCGAAAAATGGAGCAAGACCAACTTCAACGAGAGGATAAAGTATCTGTTTGCGATGAAGAAAGCTTTCGAAGACCATCTAGAAGAGCTGGCGGCGGTCAACACTTTAAATCATGGAAAAACCTTGGACGAAAGCAAAGGCGACCTAAACAGGACGCTTGAGAATATCAACGTAGCGATTTCTGTTGCATATACGTTGGCTAAGGGTGAAGTGATGCATGAGATCGCCCCTCGGATAGATGAAAGCATGGTTAGAGAGCCCTTAGGCGTGTTCGGAATAATTTCCCCGTTCAATTTTCCCATCATGATACCCTTTTGGTTCATCCCCTACGCCATCGTTCTAGGTAATACCGTTGTGGTAAAACCCAGCGACATAACTCCGCTGCCGATGACCAAGGTTATGGAGATTCTCGATAAAGAGGTGAAGCTTCCGCCAGGCGTGGTCAACCTCGTCCACGGTGGAAGGGAGACTGCTGAGGCCTTGGTTAAACACATAGACGTGAAAGGCGTTGCCTTCGTCGGCTCGAGCCCCGCAGCCCAAAACATCTACAAGCTTGCAGGAGAGCATGGAAAAAGATGCATAGCTCAAGGAGGCGCTAAGAACTTTATCGTAGTCATGCCCGACGCGAACCTTGATGTAACTCTACCTGCTACGATTTCATCGTTTTTCGGAAACTGTGGACAAAGGTGTCTTGCTGGAAGCAACCTACTGCTTGTAAACTCAACATTCAAGCAAGATTTCATGCGTAAATTTGTCAATACAGCTGCAGCTATCAGAGTTGGGCACGGGCTTGACCGTGGTACGGAAATGGGTCCTCTGGTGACACGACAGTCTTTGAACCGTGTTGTTTCATACATCGATAAGGGTTTGGAGCAAGGTGCAAGGCTCGTGCTGGACGGCAGAGGCATTAAAGTCATGCAGTATCCCGACGGCTTCTACCTAGGTCCAAGCGTCTTTGACGACGTAACACCTGACACAGCTATAGCGAGGGAGGAGATATTTGGTCCGGTAGCGTCAATCCTGTCAGCATCCACGTTAGACGAGGCTATCGAAATAATCAACAAAAGCACGAGCTACGGAAACATGGCTTGCATCTTCACCTCAAACGGAACCTACGCAAACATTTTCGCTAAAGAGGTTAACGCTGGAAACATTGGGATAAACGTTGGGGTGGCGGCGCCTACGGCATACTTCCCGTTCGCCGGAAGGAAAAACTCCTTCTACGGAGTGCTTCACGGACAAATAGACTCGGTGGATTTCTTCACGGACAAAAAGGTAATCATTAGCCGTTGGTGAACCTAATCATATCCAAAACACTGACCTATTTTCTCTTACCTCTCGGATAAAATCTTGGACGGCCAAGTCTAAATTAGAGTAAGTGGGTTTCCAACCCAGAGCAGCAATACGCGATGTATCCACATCACCCGGCCATGCTCGAACAATCTCTGTGTAGTTTGCGGCGGGAGAAAAACTAACATCAGCCTCCGGCAGTTGTTTTTTCACAGCGTTGACGAGCTCCAAAGCTGTAGGCGAGGGCTGTAGCCCGGCAACGTTTAACACTCTCTCATTCAGCCGCTTTATTTCTCTCCACACATGTAATGTTGCGTCAACGGCGTCCTTCACGTATACAAGAGGAATTACCGCGTCCTCTGGAACTGGTACGACATAAGGTTCTTGTTGTGCTGCTTTCTGTATGACTAAAGAACTATACGCAGACGCTCCGCCGTTTCTTCTTCCCGGGCCGATAATAGAGGCGTATCTTAACGCTGCAAACCTTAAACCATACCTCTTGTAGAACCAGAAACCAACCAGTTCGCCGAAAATCTTTGAAACACCGTAAACCGTCGACGGAGTTGTATACATGCTTTCATTCACCGTTTTGCCCCTACCTGAACTATAAACCGCTATACTGCTTGCGAAAAGAACGTTTTCCACATCGTATTTCAGAGATAATTCGAACAACGGCCATGTTGTAGCGATGTTTACTTCATAACCGGTCTTTGGGTTTTGCTCGGCGGCTGCTGAAAGCAGTGCCGCAAGATGGAAAATGGTGTTAGGTCTGCTTTTCTTAATGACTTCTTCTACCCGCACATAATCTGTGATACTCCCTTTCTGAAAATCTAACTTGTTGCGGATATCTTTGATAAGCGGCGTCTCATTAACGTCAAACAACACAACCTCATAGTCTTCGGAAACAAGTGTTCGCGCAATCCATGAGCCTAAGAAGCCGCAGCCGCCGGTCACGAGAACACCGCCCATGAAAGCTCTATCTTTTTCCGAAAGCGGATGGATTTAAGGCTTGTAACAGCGCCAGAGGCGTGTTTTTAACCGTATGCAAATTCCGGCCTACAATGGTAGTAACGAAAACTTAATATAAGCTGGCTTTCTAGCTTGCGTGTGCTTAACACTGTTAAGCCATCTTTTCTTACTGTCATCGCCTCAGCAGCGATGGCTGCGCTAGTTCTTGGTGTTGTATTTATTTCCGCAGGGGACAGGTCTGGCCTTTTTTCAGGCAATGTTGGGCAGACGATGAAAGGTGGAGGTAACGGCGTAGACTTTAGCGTAGACATGGTTCTAGCCGACGGCTCAACCAAACCTCTAAGAATAAGCGAGCTGAGAGGAAAGATTGTAATCTTAGAGTTCACTTTCATCGGATGTAGTGCATGCGAAGTCCTTCACACAACAGGCTATCTTCAGAACGTTTACGAAAAATTCAAGGAAAAAATTGAGGTTGTGACGATCTACATTTATAAAAATACAGACCCGCATACAATCCTTCAATATGCTAAGACGTACGGGCTGAACTGGAAATATTTCGCAATAGACAGGAGCGGAAACCTGATAATAGACCTTCGAATCCCGAACCTCTTCACCCATATATTTTTAGATGAAGATGGTGTAGAGCGTTTTAGAAACCCGGGGGCCATAAACTTCGTCAAGACAACATACCCAACGATAATAGATTTAATGCTTCAAAAGAAATACGATGAGTTGGAGAAATATCATGTCGGTGAAATAATAGACGTTGGCTGAGGGCTAGACCTGTGAGCGGCTTTGGTTGACCAGTTTCTAATCACTTTCGCTTTTGTCGCTGGTTTTTTAGCCATCTTCTCGCCATGTGGATATGCTCTCCTACCAGGTTACGCAGCATATCTGCTCGGAGGTAGGACAGGGATTAGAGAGGCGGTGATTTCAGGATTTTCAGCTGTCTGCGGAATTGTGACAGTTTACGCCGCTGTAGGGGTGTTGACAGGCTTGGTTGGCGCGTTATTATCCACAATTATTCCCTGGCTGTCGTTTATTGCATCACTGGTAGTGCTTGCCATGGGTGTGAGTATCTACGTCGGTATTAGAATACCTATGGTAGGTCTGCGCACCAGCTTGACGACGTTAACTTCCGGAGGATTTTATGGTTTTTACCTCTACGGGCTCAGCTACGGTCTTGCAGCCCAAGCCTGCACAGCCCCCATATTTATTTCAATCCTGAGCGTGGCCGCAGCTTCCGGTAAGCCTGCAGACGCTTTCCTGATCCTCATATCATACTCAGTCGGAGCCGCGGTTCCAATAATTGTCACAACAGTTCTCGTCTCACAAGCGAGGAAACTGGCCTTAGACAGGCTCAAACGGCTTACACCAACCCTGTATAAGTTGAGCGGAATCCTGCTGATAGCTGTTGGGATCTATATAATCATGCTGAACATGGGGTTGATTTACATCTATGGATGGGATGTTATCCTGTTCCCCAAAAAGGCGCCATAATAAATCGCTTTTAGCATGACAACTGTAACCAGACATTAGCCGGCAGAGATTGTTGAAAGTCTTATTATCCAACGAGCAACATTAGTTTCTGAATGATAAACCCGAGAGCTTATCTGAGGAGCGTGAAGAATGTTAAGAAAGGGCTTGAGGTTAGGACGTTGATAATAGATGCTTTGTCGAAGAAGGAGCTTTCTGTCGATGAGCTGAGCAAGATGTCGGGTATGTCAAAGCCCAAGGCTCGATATCATCTACGGAACATGCTGGCTGACGGGGTTGTGAGAAAACACAGGGTTGGGAGACGTGTGGTGTGGAGACTTACTGGAGTCGGCCAAGCTTCTTTAGAGGAAACGCTGGGTTAGATGGGTGCCAGAGCCCTTAAAATCATTACAGCAGCTATCAAAGCCGCCGCAAGCCCTATAACTATCTCAGGCCTGACCTTTATTCCTTTAGACTCTTCCTCAAAAAACCTCAGCAGCCCGGCTCCGCTTGCAGGCATGGGAGCCTCCCTCCGTTTCCTAGTGCTCATGACTCTGACAACGTTGGCAAAAGGTCACATTTATGCATGTCGCCATCCCTAGCCAAGCGCCACAGCGTCAAACCCGCGTCTCCTCAGAGTGTTTGCAAAGCTTCTGCTGAAGCCGTGGAAGACGTAAACCTTCTTGGGCTCAGCGTTTTCAACGTATTTGACCAACATCCTGTAGTCCGCGTGGCTGCTTAGCGGGAAGGCTGCGTCTGCTTCATGGCTGAACCGTAGAGCCCAGCCCGTGGCCACAGCCCATTTCACCCTCCTATGAGTAGTCATCCTTCTCATCTGACTGTCTATGTAAACGCATCCCCCCGAGGAGAGCAGCCTCATTCCATCAGCCTCACCGGTTTGAAGATAGTCAAGCTTCAACCCGGATTCAACGTAGATTTGAGTTTCACAATATTTCCCAAACCCCGTCCAGCCTCAGCAGGTCTCAGCAGTTCGGACGGATATTAGCCCCGGCCGGATTTGAACCGGCGTCTCAGGGTCCAGAGCCCTGCATCCTTGACCACCTAGACGACGGGGCTATCCAGCGTGATGATTTCAATACGGTTTATTTAAACATACGGATTCTGAAACCCATCCAACACAGCGCCCCCATAAACAAAGAAAAAACAGCAAAACAATACATAAGCAAGACATACAAAAAGGAAAAAATGGAGGGGAGAGTTGGCTGGAGGCCGCCAGCAGAACACCACCTAAGAACACCCCCGGGAAAGGCCGGGGAATCTACATTAGCCGTGTCCTATTAGGACACGGGAGTTGTAGATGACCGCCGGCCTTTCCAGAGGGGTTTTTCCCTGCTGTTCAGGCCGGCGCCTCCAGCCTTTCCCGGGTCTCCTTAACGGTCTTCCAGATTCTTCGTAGGATTCTTTCCTCGTCTTTTGCTTTGTGGTAAGCATTATGCAGAATAGCTGTCGTCAGCCTTGCAAGGGCGTGTCGTGCCGGTTTGCTATAGATTTTGACGGTTCCCTTGCTGCCTTTGTAGAGGCCGAAGAACGCTTTCAGACGTCCGTAAGACCTAGTTCTTTCTATGTAAGGCATTATTTCAGCTAAGGCCTCTTTTGCAAGCAGATAGTTGTCGCCGGTTATTCCAAGCTCTTCCACAACATTTTTGAACTGCGGGTATCTTTTCTCAGCCTCAGAGACAATCGACGAAGCCAGCTCCATCATAGATTCTTCAACAGCCTTGACGGACTTCATCAGAATTCTCTTCTCAGCATCCTCCATGGCCTTGGCCTTGTTAAGGATGCTTACATGCACTCTTTGCAAACTTCGGAAAGCCGTCGTAAGCCGTCGCATAACTAGGAAGTTTTCGTCAACTTCGAAAAACCATCTGGGCTCAATAGCCATCATCGTTCTGATGTCATTCCTAGAGGTCTTTGAAAGCCCAAGCTCCTCACGCTTCTCGGCCATCACCGTCATTTTCCGAAGGTAGAAAACCCTAACACCACGCCTGAGAACCTCTATGAATTCGTCGGTGAGTTCTACGGGAATAACATCCACGTAGAGCTCGTCACCCTGTTCTACGGGAATATCTGTTATCTTGCAGGCTTTGTGGAAGTTCTCGCCGTCAACGCTGTATATATGGTAGTTTTCCTCATTCTTCCCACTACGTTTCTTGTTAGCCAGCCTATGTATGTCAGCGTAGAACCTTCTTACTTCTCTCCCGAGAGGTTTATAAGCCTCTTTTCGGGGTCTCAGTCATCATCTCTTCTGTCCCTCCAGCCACAGTACTGTAGCGGTCTCACGGGCTTTATTCAGAACCCATTTCAGGTCTTCAGACAGGTTGTTGACGATTGTCGGAGGTAAAATTCTTCGGTAGAAGTCTGCAAAAGCGTCAACAGCCCTCTCCGCATCAGATAAGACAATCAGCTTCCCTATCACGGCTACGTCGTCGGAGACGGCGGTGTTGGTGGCGTTGTCCACAATCTCCAGAACCCTCTGGAAATCAGTCCTCTCTGCAAAAGTGGTGAAGAAGTCGGCGTATCTGTTTCTGATTTTTTCCACCGCCGTTTCGCTCACTTCCCTTCAACCTCCGTCTTGACGGCTTGTTTGGGCTTTATGTTGGCGGTTTTCTGGCCTTCGACAACGTATTCGTATAGCAGGTGTTCGTATCTATGGCCTTGGCTTCTATGCCATTCCACGTAGGCGGAAGGTTTCTCGATGAGAAACGTGTGGACTTTGACCTTCTTGAAGCCTACGAAGCCCATCGCCTCAGCCACTATGTCTTGGACCTGCCTTCCCAAACCCGTCGAAACAACATCCTTAACAATTA